>JAGTRX010000124.1 GCA_018262285.1 Pseudomonadota bacterium
GGGGTGCCGGTGAAATACTTGTCGACAAATTCCTTCTTCAAGCCAATCGCTTCGAAAATCTGGGCGCCGGTGTAGGACATGTAGGTCGAAATGCCCATCTTGGCCATGACCTTGCGCAGCCCTTTACCGATGGCCTTGACGAAATTGTAGGCATATTTTTCGGCCTTTTCGGCATCGCCTTCGGCCAGTGCGGTCATGGTTTCCAGTGCAAGATAGGGGTGCACCGCTTCGGCGCCGTAGCCGCCGAGTAGGGCAAAATGGTGCACTTCGCGCGCCGAGCCGGTTTCAACGACGAGTCCGGTCGAGGTGCGCAGTCCCTTTTTCACCAGATGTTGGTGGATGGCCGAGGTGGCCAGCAGGGCGGGAATGGCGATATTGTCGGCGTCGAGCTTGCGGTCGGAAACGATCAGGATGTTTGCCCCCGAACGGACGGCGTCTTCGGCATTGGCGGCCAGCGTTGCCAAGCGGGCTTCGACGCCTTCTTTGCCCCAGGTGACCGGGTAGCAAATATCGAGTTCAACCGCCCGGAACTTGCTCGACATGCTGTCGCTGATGTTGCGGATTTTCTCCATGTCGGCGGCGAGCAGCACCGGCTGGGTGACTTCCAGACGGATGGGCGGATTGATTTCGCTGACGTTGAGGACGTTGGGTTTGGGGCCGACGAAGGAAACCAGCGACATCACCGGCTCTTCAAAAATGGAGTCGATGGGCGGGTTGGTGACCTGGGCGAAAATTTGCTTGAAGTAGCTGTAGAGCAGCTTGGGCTTTTTCGACAACACGGTGAGCGCTGCATCGTTGCCCATCGAGCCGATCGGTTCCTGGCCTTGCTGTGCCATGGGCTTCAAGATCAACTTGATGTCTTCCTGCGTGTAGCCAAAGGCCTGCTGGCGGTCGAGCAGCGTCGTCGTCGGCAAATCGGCTTTGGTCTTGGCGGCGGGCACCTTGTCGAGCTTGACGCAGATTTTTTCGACCCATTCGCGGTAGGGTCTGGATTGCGCCAGCGTTGTTTTGATTTCACTGTCGTCGATAATGCGACCCTGTTCAAAATCAATCAGGAACATTTTGCCTGGCTGCAGGCGCCATTTTTTGACGATCTTCTTTTCCGGGATGGGCAGAACGCCGGCTTCCGAGGCCATGACCACCAGATTGTCATCCGTGACCCAGTAGCTGGCCGGACGCAGGCCGTTGCGGTCAAGCGTGGCACCGATCTGGCGGCCGTCGGTGAAGGCCACTGCCGCCGGGCCGTCCCACGGTTCCATCATCGCCGCGTGGTATTCGTAGAAGGAACGCAGGTTGCGATCCATCAAACGGTGGTTTTCCCAGGCTTCCGGAATCATCATCATGACGGCGTGGGCCAGCGGGTAGCCACCCATGACCAGCAGTTCAAGGGCGTTGTCGAAAGCGGCGGAATCGGACTGGCCGGGATAATGCAGCGGCCAGATTTTTTTCAGGTCGTCACCGAGCACGGGCGAGAAAGTGGCCTGCTCACGCGCCTTGAACCAGTTGATGTTGCCGCGCACGGTGTTGATTTCACCATTGTGGGCAATCAGGCGGAAAGGGTGTGCCAGATCCCAGGTCGGGAAGGTATTGGTCGAGAAGCGCTGGTGCACCATGGCCAGTGCCGAGACAGCGCGCGTATCCTGCAAATCGAGATAGTAGACGCCAACCTGATGGGCGAGCAGCAAGCCCTTGTAATTGACGGTGCGCGCCGAAATGGAGGGCACGTAAAATTCGCGGCCATGCTTGAGCTTCAAGGATTTGATGGCGTTGGCAGCGCGGCGGCGGATGACGAAGAGCTTGCGTTCGAGGGCGTCGGTGACAAAAACATCGGAGCCACGGCCAACAAAAACCTGGCGAATAACCGGCTCCGTTGCCTTGACGGCGGCTGACATGGGCATGTCGCGATTGACCGGCACCTGGCGCCAGCCCAGCAGAACCTGGCCTTCGGCCTGGATTGAGCGTTCGATTTCCTCGACGCAGGCCTGGCGGGAAGCGCCTTCCTGCGGCAGAAAAACCATGCCGACGCCGTATTCGCCGGGTGGCGGCAGGTTGATGCCTTGTTTGGCAAGCTCCTCGCGGTAGAGTTGGTCGGGAATCTGGATCAGGATACCGGCGCCATCGCCCTGCAAGGGGTCGGCACCGACGGCGCCACGGTGGTCGAGGTTTTTCAGTATCTGCAGTCCCTGTTCGACAATGGCGTGGCTTTTTTGGCCTTTCATGTGTGCCACAAAGCCGACGCCGCAGGCATCGTGCTCGTTGGCAGGATCGTAAAGGCCTTGCCGTTCCGGAATGAAGTTGTGAACTGGGTTGGGTGTCATGGTGTTCGATATCCTGGTTGCAAAAGAAGTACAAAATTCATTCGCGGGTGCACAGTCTTGGGTTATTCCAGTTCTGGCAGCGATGAAATTTTCGCAAGGGCTGAAATTTAGCAGAAATTGTGCCAAAGTCCGAACGCCAATGCTAAATCGAAGCCAAAGTGGCGGTTTTTCGGGTTTTGCGGATGGTTTTTTGTTGTAACTAAGACTTTAGAAGCGGTTTTGCACCAATTAGGAGCGTATTTGCAATCAAAATCGACAAAAGGCACCAATGATGTGCGTAAAAACCCTTGGCGCCTGATCTTCAGCACCGATGAGTCGATAAAAGTACGATATGGACTGAATTTCTGGCGTTAAGCGCTTGTTTGGGCTTGCGCTTGCACTTGAATAGTGCGGCGCAACAAATTGCTGCTAAAATTCAAAGGTTTTTCTGGGCTGGTTGTACGTTTGGCTGTCCAAATTGGCGGTAGCTGTTGCAGCGCCGTTGCTTTGTATCAACGTCTGGATGGGAGTTTTATGTCTTTGAAAATTGGAGTTCCGCGCGAGGTGATGGCGGGAGAGAAGCGGGTGGCGACGGTGCCGGATGTCGTCGAGAAACTGATCAAGCTGGGTTTTTCGGTACTGGTTGAATCGGGCGCTGGCGAGGCCGCCAATTTTGCCGATGAAACTTACCGTGCGGTGGGTGCTGAAATTGCAGACACGGCCAAAGACTTGTGGTCGTCCGCTGACATCGTCTTCAAGGTTCGTGTTCCAAGCACAGAAGAAGTTGCCTTGATGCACGAGGGACAGACCCTGATCAGCTTCGTCTGGCCGGCGCAGAATCCTGAATTGATGCAGCAACTTGCGGCTAGGAAAGTTACCGTCCTGGCGGTCGATAGTGTTCCGCGCATCTCGCGGGCGCAGAAAATGGACGTATTGTCCTCGATGGCCAATATTTCAGGCTATCGTGCCGTCGTTGAAGCCGCGCACGCCTTCGGTCGTTTCTTCACCGGCCAGATTACCGCTGCCGGCAAAGTACCGCCGGCCAAAGTCTTCGTCATTGGCGCTGGCGTCGCCGGCCTGGCTGCCATCGGCACGGCGGCCAACCTGGGTGCCATCGTCCGCGCCAACGACACCCGTCCGGAAGTTGCCGATCAGGTCATTTCCATGGGCGGCGAATTCGTCACCATTGATTACGAAGAAGATGGTACCGGTGTCGGCGGCTACGCCAAAGTGATGAGCGAAGGCTTCCAGCAAGCCCAGCGCGCCGTCTTTGCCAAGCAAGCCAAAGAAGTCGACATCATCATTACCACGGCGCTCATTCCCGGCAAACCGGCCCCCAAACTCATCACTGCCGATATGGTCGCCTCCATGCGGCCGGGTAGCGTCATTGTGGATATGGCGGCCGAGCAAGGCGGCAACTGCGAACTCACCGTGCCTGGCGAAGCTGTCGTTAGACATGGTGTCACCATCATCGGCTACGCCGACCTGCCCAGCCGTCTGGCCAAACAATCCAGCACGCTCTACGCCACCAACCTGCTGCGCCTGACCGAAGAACTGTGCAAGACCAAGGACGGCATTATCAACGTCAATATGGAAGACGAAGCCCTGCGTGGCGCTACTGTCATCAAGGACGGCGAAGTCACCTGGCCGCCCCCGGCGCCCAAGCTTTCCGCCGCCCCGCCACAAGCCAAGAAATCCGATGCTGCCGTCAAACCGGCCGGTCACGGCCAGAAATCCGGTCCGCTCTCCACCGGCGCCATGGTTCTCATGCTGGTGCTCAGTGGTGCTTTGCTGGCACTGATCGGACTCGGTGCACCGGCCGCCTTCCTGTCGCACTTCACCGTCTTCGTGCTGGCCTGCTTCGTCGGCTACATGGTGGTGTGGAATGTGGCGCCATCGCTGCATACGCCGCTGATGAGCGTCACCAACGCCATCTCCAGCATCATCATCATTGGCGCCCTGGTCCAGGTGGCGCCGCCGCTGGCCAATGCCACCAACCGACCGGAAAGCCTGATCCTGTGGATCGCCATTGCGGCGATTGCGCTGACCGCCATCAACATGTTCGGCGGCTTTGCCGTCACCCAGCGCATGCTGGCCATGTTCCGCAAATAAGAAGGTGAATGAGTCATGACTGAAAGTTTGGCAACCGTCTCCTATATCGGAGCCGCAATTCTCTTTATTCTTAGCCTTGGCGGGCTTTCCCATCAGGAAACGGCGCGTCGTGGCAATCTTTACGGCATGATCGGCATGGCCGTCGCTGTTCTGGCGACCTTGTTCGGGCCGCGGGTTGGTATGGCCGGCATCCCCTGGATCGTCGGCGCCATGGTCGTCGGCGGTGCTGTCGGCCTGACCTTGGCGCGCAAGGTGCAGATGACGCAAATGCCGGAACTGGTTGCCTTCATGCACAGCATGGTTGGCCTGGCCGCCGTGCTGGTCGGTTATGCCCAGTACGTCGACCCGACCGCCGGTGCGCAGTTTGCCGGTATCGAGAAGACCATCCATGAAGTGGAAATCTACGTTGGTATCCTGATCGGCGCCGTCACCCTGTCCGGCTCGGTCATCGCCTTCGGCAAATTGTCCGGCAAGATCGGCGGCTCGCCGTTGCTGCTACCGGCGCGTCACTGGCTGAATCTGATTGGCTTGCTGGCCGTCATTTACTACGGCTACGTCTTTGCTACCGGCAATCACGAACAAGGCATGCAGGCCCTCATTATCATGACCGTCATTGCCCTGCTTTTCGGTATCCATATGGTGGTTGCCATCGGTGGCGCCGACATGCCGGTCGTTGTCTCCATGCTTAACAGTTACTCGGGCTGGGCTGCAGCCGCCACCGGTTTCATGCTCAACAACGATCTGCTCATCGTGACCGGTGCTCTGGTTGGTTCCTCTGGCGCCATTCTGTCCTACATCATGTGCAAGGCCATGAATCGCGGCTTCTTCAGTGTCATTGCCGGCGGTTTTGGCACGGGTGGTGGGAAACCGGCAGCCGGCGGTGCAGCGCAACCGGCAGGCGAGGTCTTCCCGATTACTGCTCAGGAAACGGCGCAACTGTTGTGCGAAGCCAAGAGCGTCATCATTGTTCCCGGTTATGGTATGGCGGTGGCACAGGCGCAGCATACGGTGTTTGACATCACCAAACTGCTGCGTGAAAGGGGCGTCAATGTGCGCTTTGCCATCCATCCGGTGGCCGGACGTATGCCAGGGCACATGAATGTGTTGCTGGCCGAAGCCAAGGTACCCTACGACATTGTTTTCGAGATGGACGAAATCAACGAGGACTTCCCGCAGACCGATGTGGTCATGGTGATTGGCGCGAACGATATCGTTAATCCTTCGGCTCTCGATGATCCGACCAGCCCGATTGCCGGTATGCCGGTGCTGGAGGTGTGGAAGGCGCAAACCTCGATCGTGATGAAGCGCAGCATGGCTTCCGGCTACGCAGGGGTAGACAACCCGCTCTTCTACAAGGATAACAACCGCATGCTCTTCGGCGACGCCAAGAAAATGCTCGATGAGGTGCTGTTCGATCTGGAGTCCTGCGGCAAAGATTGATTGGCGTGTTTGTTAAAAAAGGGCGCTGCGGCGCCCTTTTTTACGCCTTGCCGCGTCTCGCCAATCGACCCAGGCCGTCGTAAGCCGCGTATTTGAAACATTCGGAGACAGTCGGATAGTTGTAGACAGCGTCGATGAAGGTGTCGATGCTGCCGCCGAATTGCATGACCGTGAGGCCGATGTGTACCAAGTCGGCGGCGCGTTCGCCGACGACATGGGCGCCCAGCAATTTCTTGTCGTTTGGCCGGAAAACGAGTTTGACGAAACCCTGTGGGTCGCCCAGCATGCGGCCACGGGCATTGTCACGATACCAGGCGCGGCCGGTCTCAAAATCCTCGCCGCGCTTTTGCAAATCCTGTTCGGTGTCGCCAATCATGCTGACTTCGGGGATGGTGTAGATGCCATAGGGCAGCAGACGGTTGAGCTCGGTTTTGTATTTGAGATCGAAAGCGTGACACATGGCGATGCGTGCCTGATCCATGCTTGTCGAAGCCAGTGCCGGAAAGCCGATGATATCGCCGGCGGCGTAAATGCCGGGGCAGGCGGTTTCATAATGCGCGTTGACGGCAATCAGACCGCGCTTGTCGGCCGCAACGCCGATGTTGTCCAAGCCCATACCCCCGCTGTTGCCATCACGCCCGGCGGCGTACAGGAAGCGCTCGGCACGGATTTTTGTGCCATTCTTGAGCGTGACAACGGCTTCACCACCATCGATGCGGCACGTTTCCATTGCGCTACCGGAATGAATGTCGATTCCTAATTCCTGAAAACTTGAGACGAGGGCTTGCGAAACTTCGTCGTCGAGGAAGGGCAGGATGCGATCGCGGGGCTCGACCAGCGTTACCTTGACACCGAGTACGGCAAACATTGAGGCATATTCGCAACCGATAACGCCGGCGCCGTAGACGATCATGCTGTGTGGCACTTCGTGCAGATCGAGAATGTCGTCGGAGTCCCAGAGGTGTTCGCGGTCGAAAGGAATATCGGTAGGGCGATGCGGTCGGGTGCCGGTGGCAATAAGGCTTACCGGGGCTGATAGCAGCGTTTGCCGGTCGTCTGCGTGGCGTATCAAGACGGTTTTGGCATCGACAAACTCGGCATTGCCGGTGTAGCAGTCAACTTTGTGGCGTTCGAGATTGCGGCGAATGCGCTCGACTTCGGTTGCACAGACGAAATTTTTATGCGCGAGCAATTCTTCAACCCTTAGTCGGCCGCCTGGCTTCAAGTCAACGCCCTTTATACGGGAAGCGCGCAGGCCGGAAAGGGTGAGTGCCGATTCGCGCAGACATTTGCTGGGCAGTGTTCCGGTATGGACACAGGCGCCGCCAGGCAGCGCTTCCTTCTCGATAATGGCAACGCGTTTGCCGAAGTAGGCGGCCTGTGCCGCGCCTTTTTCGCCGGCTGGCCCGGCGCCGATCACGATCAGGTCATAGGGTTTGGTGATGCTCATGGTGGCCTCGTGACGAAAAGACACGATGATCTTCGTTCGTTGAATGGCAGTTGTGCTTGATCGTGCATTCTAGCACCGGCATGGTGCGCGAAATCGCACCAACATGGAACGTAGGCACCATGATAGGGCAGAAATTTGAAAACAATGTCAATTGGATTGGTTTTTTCGAAATTTTCTTTACTTTTTTTTGGGAGGTTGCCATCATGGCCGCCCCCCTTTTGTGATTGATCCGCAAGGGAAAGATTTCAAATCCGACAGACCATGTATCCGAGAAAGGAAGAATTCCATGCGTTACAAGACAGTAGAAGATTTCCTGGCCTATGTACAGGCGCGCGACCCCAATCAGCCCGAATTTTTGCAGGCCGTGAAGGAAGTGATGATCAGCCTGTGGCCGTTCATCAAGAAGAACCCGCAATACGCCGAGCAAGGCCTTCTCGAGCGCCTGGTTGAGCCCGAGCGCCTCGTCCAGTTCCGCGTTTCGTGGGTTGACGACAAGGGCCAGGTTCA
>JAGTRX010000217.1 GCA_018262285.1 Pseudomonadota bacterium
GCTTACCAAAGCCGAGCTCGCTGACCTGTTGTTCGAGAGGGTTGGTCTCAACAAGCGTGAGGCCAAGGACATGGTCGAGGCTTTCTTCGAAGAAATTCGTAATGCGCTGGAAACCGGCGATGGCGTCAAGCTGTCGGGTTTCGGCAATTTTCAGTTGCGTGACAAGCCCCAGCGTCCGGGGCGCAATCCCAAAACCGGGCAGGAAATTCCCATCACGGCGCGCCGGGTGGTGACCTTCCATGCCAGCCAGAAGCTGAAGTCCGATGTCGAGCTTGCCTGCGATGGAACAGCGGCCTAATAAATCCTCCTCCGGCGACGATCTGCCGCCCATTCCCGCCAAACGCTATTTCACCATCGGTGAAGTCAGCGATTTGTGCGGCGTCAAGCCGCACGTGCTGCGTTATTGGGAGCAGGAATTCAACCAGTTGAAGCCGGTCAAGCGGCGCGGTAATCGTCGCTACTATCAGCATCACGAGGTGCTGCTGGTGCGGCGTATTCGTGAGCTTCTTTATAATCAGGGGTTTACGATCAGTGGTGCGCGTAATCGTCTGGACGAGGGGGCTGGGCTTGAAACGCCTTCGGTCGACAAGCGCGATACGACAAAAACGAGCGGTGGCTTGCGTGGCGAAATTCAGTCCATTATCGAGATGTTGCGGCTTTGAATCCGCCGCTTTTCAGGTATAATGCGCGGCTCGTCGGGGCGTAGCGCAGCCTGGTAGCGCACTTGCATGGGGTGCAAGGGGTCGCGAGTTCGAATCCCGCCGCCCCGACCAGAGAACTAAAGAGATTGGCCAACCTTATTCGGTTGGCCTTTTTCTTTTCCGCTTTCCGTGATTCCGCTCTTCGAGCGCTTGTTCAACCCCCGTTGTCGAGAGTGCGCTTAAGGGATTTGAGGAGGAGGGAAAAGTCAGCCCACAAAAAAACCCGGCTTGCCGGGTTTTTTTGTGGGGCGGGGCTTGCTTACTTGCCGTTGACGGCTGCCTTCAGCTTGGCGCCGGCGGAGAACTTCGGGGTCTTCGAAGCGGCGATCTTCAGCGGTTCGCCGGTCTTCGGGTTGCGACCGGTGCGGGCGGCGCGGGCGCCGACAGCAAAGGTGCCGAAGCCGAGCAGGGCAACGCTGTCGCCGCTGGCCAGGGAAGCGGTGATGATTTCGGTCAGACCATCGACGGCGCGGCCGGCGGCGGCTTTGGAGAGGTCACACTTGGCGGCCAGTGCGTCAATCAGTTCGGTTTTGTTCATTGGTTTTCTCCTTGGTTGATATTGCTGGTGGCGCATTATCCACAGAAGAAACACGGTTGTCTCCCCTCTCGCCAGGTTTTATCTGCTATTCAGCGGGTTTCGTCGGGTTTGTGCGATTTTTTGTTTTCAAGATTATGGTCCGGTCCGGACTGGGTGGGTGAAACGATGTCGTCGCCGAGGGTGGTGTGGGCTTCGTGCTAAACTCCTTGTTTGTTTACTCGCCTCAGTCCGTGAATCCAGCCAATTTCGATTTCCATTGCCACTCGGTCGTTTCGGATGGCTTGTTGCCGCCGCTCGAGGTGGCGCGCCGCGCCGCAGCCAACGGCGTCGATTTGTGGGCGCTGACCGATCATGACGACCTGGGTGGTTTGGTTGAGGCCAGGGCGGCTGCCGATGAGCTTGGAATGGGCTTTGTTAGCGGCGTGGAAATTTCCATCGAGTGGAAATCCATTCCGATCCATATCGTCGGCCTGGGTTTCGATGCCTCGCATCCTGCCTTGTGCGACGGTCTGCAAGCGCTGCGCCAAGGGCGTATCGAGCGTGCCAGGCGGATGGGCGATGCGCTGGCGGCGATCGGCATTCCCAGTGTTTTCGAGGGGGCGCTGACTTATGCCGGCAATCCCAGCCTGATTTCGCGCGCCCATTTTGCTCGCTACATGGTGTCCATCGGTATTGCCCGCGATTTGCCGGGTATTTTTCAGCATTATTTGACGCCCGGTAAGCCCGGTTACGTCGATCATCGTTGGGCGACGCTGGCCGATGTCATCGGCTGGATCGATGCGGCCGGCGGCGTGGCCGTGGTGGCGCACCCCGGGCGCTACAAGACGATGTCGAACGGCGACCAGCGGCGCTTTCTCGACGATTTCAAGGACCTGGGCGGGCAGGGGATTGAAGTGACCTGCGGCAGCCATTCGCCCGATCATGTGCTGCACTTTGCCCGGCTGGCAAGGCATTACGCTTTTCATGCTTCTCGCGGCTCGGATTTTCACGGGCCAGGAGAAAGTTATGTCGATCTCGGCAAATTGCCGCAACTGCCGGAAGACCTGAAACCGGTCTGGCGGCTGATTCGTTGATTCATGGCCCGTCTCGTCAATATCCATCCCGATTCGCCGCAACCTCGCCTGCTGGTGCAGGCGGCCGAATTCATCCGCAATGGTGCTATCGTCGCCTTGCCGACCGATTCCTGTTATGCCCTTGGGTGTCATCTGGGCGACAAGGAGGCGCTGGAGCGCATCCGGCTGATTCGCCAGATCGACGACCGCCATCATCTGACGCTGATGGTTCGTGATTTGTCGGAGATTGCCCATTTCGCCCGCGTCGACAATGCCCAGTACCGGCTGCTGAAGGCAACGACGCCGGGCTGTTACACTTTCATTCTCGAAGGTACCAAGGAGTTGCCGCGTCGGGTCATGCATCCCAAACGCAAGACCATTGGCCTGCGCGTACCGGATCACCCGGTGGCGCTGGCCCTGCTCGAAGAGTTGAACGAGCCGTTGTTGACCACGACCTTGCAATTGCCGGGCGACGAGTTGCCGCTAACCGAGGGTTGGGAAATCCAGGATCGCCTGGAAGACCAACTGGAGCTGATTCTCGATGCC
>JAGTRX010000218.1 GCA_018262285.1 Pseudomonadota bacterium
AACGCTGCCCGTCGACGGATCGACGGCCGAATCGGAAAAAAGCACCTTGCCCGGCTGCGCATAGAGACTGCCATTTTCCAGCACCAGATCGACCCTGGCGCCTTCGGCATCCTTGAGTTTGCCTTCTTTCAGCGCTTTGCGGATGCGCTGCACGTCACTGGCCGGCTGGGTAAAGTTGACATAAATGGGATCAATCTGCTCGATGGTCGCCAGCAGAGTTGCCTCGCCCCGGCTGGCCAGCGCCCCTTCGGTCACTACGGCGCGACCGATGCGGCCGGAAATCGGCGCCGGCACCGTCGTATTTTCCAGATCGACGCGGGCGCGGGTCAGCGCCGCCTGCGCCTGTTTCACGCGGGCTTCGGCCAGATCAACTTCCTGCTTGCTCACCGCCTTGATTTCAAGCAAGGGGCGGTAACGTTCCAGTGTCAGCTTGGCGACGTCGAGATCAGCCTTGGCCGAATCGAAGCTCGCCTGATAATTGCGCGGATCAATGCGATACAACGGCGCTCCGGCCTTGACATCGCTACCCTCGACAAAAAGCCTTTTTTCAATAATGCCATCGACTCGTGCCCGCACCTGGGCGGTGCGATTGGCCTGCAAACGCCCGGGCAATTCCTGCGTGATCGTCGCCGAACCCGCCGTCACGGTCATGACTTCAACTTCTGTCGGTGGCATGCCACCTGGCCCACCAGGCGCTCCCGGCTTCTTGTCGGCGCCGCAACCGGACAAGAGGGTAGAAATCAACAACGCGCAAAGAATTTTCCGTTTCATTTTCGCTTCCTCATCAAACCTGCGGCGCAAAAGCGCGCAAAAAATAATCCACAATCCGCTCGCAACGCCCGCCTTCGTCCCCCTCTGGCATGGGCACGGCGCATTGATGGCGGATGAAATCCAGATTGAGCAGCATGCCCATCAACATCTCGGCAGCAAAATGCGGGTCGTCCCGTCGCATCTCGCCCTTGTCCATCGCCACCGAAAACAATTCCGCCAGACGCGCCAGCGTTTGTCCCGGCCCCTTGGCAAAGAATTCCTGTGTCAATTCCGGCAGACGATTGATTTCAGCGGTCAGGATGCGCATGATGGCCAGGCTGCCCTTTTCCAGCACACGCTGTCGAAAGGTGTAGGCAAACTGCAGCAAGACTAGGCGCAGACCGCCATCCGCCTCGTCGAGACTGAACAGCACTTGCGCCGACCCTTGTTTGATCACCTCGATAAACAGCACTTCCTTGCTGGGGAAGTGGTTGTAAAGGGTCTGCTTGGCAACTCCTGCCCGAGTGGCGATGCCATCGACACTGGCACGATAGCCTTCGTCGATAAACATTTCCTGCGCCGCCTGCAAAATTCGTGATCGCGTATCACTGCAAACGCTCTCTTCGCAACGCTGCATTTCGCCTCCACAACGACCAAAAGATTAGACTGGACAGTCTAGTCCAATCTTTTGGTCGTTGCAATGCTGCCGAACAGATTATTGGCTGAAGAGAATAGGGGCTGGGAATAGGGAAGCACCTGAGACTTCTTTTCCGTCATTCCGGCAAAAGCCGGAATGACGGAAATCAACGAACTGGACACCGGCTTTCGCCGGTGTGACAAATTGTTGAGGTGCCCAGGCGTTATTCAAAAAACCGTCAAAAGCAGAGTTGCAGTACCTGACGGCTGACTTCCGGCGTGACATCGCGGCGCTCGCCCAATTTCACCATGCCGTTCTTGATCAACTGCGCCACCAGATGATCGACACTTTCGGCACCAATGCCATAGTCGGCCAGTCTTGTTTTTACTTGCAGAGACTCGAAAAAGCTGCGGGTGGCCGCAATGGCGCGGTCAATACGCTCCTCCTCGCTGCCCTCGCGCAAGCCCCAGACGCGCTCGGCGTATTGCAGCAGTTTTTCACGCTTGTCCTGTTTCTTGACCGTCAACAGGGCGGGTAGGACGATGGCCAGCGTCTGGGCGTGGTCGAGTCCATAAGCGGCAGTGATTTCGTGGCCGATCATGTGGGTGCTCCAGTCGCCGGGAACGCCAGCGCCGATCAGGCCGTTCAGCGCCAGCGTGGAAGTCCACATCAAATCGGCGCGCACGTCGACATCGTCGGGCTGAGTCAGCGCTTTGGGGCCTTCCTCGATCAGGGTCAGCAGCAAACCCTCGGCCAGACGATCTTGTACCTTGCCGCCTACCGGATAGGTCAAATACTGCTCGGTGATATGAACAAAACTGTCGACGATGCCATTACTGACTTGCCGGGGCGGCAGTGAAAGTGTCGTAGCCGGGTCGAGCGCCGCAAACTTGGGGAAGACGAGCGGATGGCTGAAAGGGCGCTTGACCTTCCACTCGCGCCGGGTGATAACACCGCCGCTATTCATTTCCGAACCGGTCGCCGCCAGCGTGAGTACAGCACCGAGTGGCAGCGCCTGTTTGATCGGCGCGCCCCATTGCTCCATGATCGTCCACGGATCGCCATCAAAGAGCGCAGCAGCGGCAATGAACTTGGTGCCGTCAATGACCGAACCGCCGCCCACCGCCAGCAGAAAGTCGATATTTTGCGTTTTTACCTGGGCAACCGCCTGCATCAGGGTTTCGAACGTCGGATTGGCTTCGATGCCACCGAACTGGTGCACTTCAAATTCTTTCAGCGCCGCCAACACCTGATCGAGCACGCCGTTATGTTTGATGCTGCCACCACCGTAGGTAATCAGGATGCGGCTTCCAGCCGGAATTTCCTGGCCGATTTTGCTGATGGCGTCTTTGCCGAAAATAATCTTGACGGGGTTGTGGAACTGAAAATTGAGCATGTTGCCTCCTGGGCTAACTTGAATC
>JAGTRX010000125.1 GCA_018262285.1 Pseudomonadota bacterium
TGAAAGTGCCAAAGTTTTCCAGATGCAGATCGCCACAGATCCAGGCCAGCGGCGCCTCGTTAAGTATTGCTGCGTCCGGCAAGCGCTGCTGAAAGAGATGACAGGTGCCTCGCAGGAAGGTAAAGGCATCGAGCCGCATCTTGCGGTATTTGAGCGCGAGCCACTCCGGATCGCGCCCGGCGTTGAATTCCTTGATGAGGATTATGGCATCCGGCATGGTCATATTGATTACCCCCGCATCTATCCGACGATTAGGATTACGGGGGAGGCCATTGCGCTTGCCGATGTTGCGACAAGCTTTCTCAAGGCTGTTTCACAAGTTCTACACGCCGGTTCTTTCCCCGCCCAGCATCTGTTTCATTCCCGGCTACGGGCGACAGGGGGCCAACACCATAGCCCTTGAGCCGTGCTGCGGAAATTCCGTGTGCACTTGCCAGTTCCGCGACAACCGCTTCGGCACGCGCCTGAGCCAGCTGCATGTTGTCCTCAACCTTGCCGACAGAGTCGGTATGCCCGACAACCCAGAGTTTGAGCATAGCGTCAGCCTTAAGAAGCTTCGCAACCTCTTCGAGCGCCGGTTTCGATTCTGGTTTCACAACTGATTTTCCAGTGTCAAAATAGATGCCATAGACTGCGACATGACCGGTAGCCTTCAGGTCGCTCCCGATAGAGGCAGCATCGGCGACGATGTGTTGCTGCATCGAAGCCTTTTCGATGATCTTGAGCCAGATCGCACCATTGCCTTTTTCCACCTGCACCCAGATCTCCTTGCCATCAACCATGAGCTTGCCATTGACCCAGCGCTGAGGATCGCTCGCCACGATGGTGCCACCGATCTTGGTAATGGCATTCTCGTAGTTGCGCACTATTGCGAGGCCGCTCTGTTCGTTTTTCCTATCATTGATGTTGTAGGTGAGGGAGAAGAACTTGCCTGTCTCAGTATGTTTCGGGCCTTTTAAAACGAAGAAATCGAATTTCTCGAACGCGGTCATCTTGCAGTCTGCGAGGAAGTAGTCCGGCATCCGTGTCGGAAAAAGCGGATGATCGGAGCAACCGCGTTTATCGGCGGCTACGGCTGTGGAAGCCACAAACCCCAAACACAACATGAAGAACGCACGAGCAAAACATGTAAGCATGATCTTCCCTTTCGATTGAAATTTAGCTTATCTGTTTGAGTGACAAGGATAAGACTACGGGTGAAACGAACTTGTAAACATAAGCATACGCTTAGTAACAATCAAAAACCGTCAAAAACCACCGGTTTCAAGCCATTGTTCAATTTGTGGCAAGCGATCAACGCCGAAAAATGGTTCGTCATCAACAATAACGAAAGGTGAACCAAAAACACCGCGTTCGATGGCCGTTTCACTGGCGGACTGCAGAAGTGCCTTGACCTCGGTCTGTTGTAATGCCGCCTGCAACTCGGCGCTGTCCACACCCTGTTGAATTGCAA
The DNA here is from genome assembly GCA_018262285.1 of Pseudomonadota bacterium. Lineage (GTDB taxonomy): Bacteria > Pseudomonadota > Gammaproteobacteria > Burkholderiales > Rhodocyclaceae > UBA1934. Next base: position 1,454 of record JAGTRX010000125.1, read on the forward strand.
GTTCAAGGACAATCTCTAGCGAGGAAATATCTTTATCATCGACAAAGAAGGCGCGATAAACCGCATGAGAAAATTGACGTGCCAAGACAACATCACGGCCATGCAGCCAGTAGTAGGCGCGACCGGCCGCCTGCGTGGCCACCGGGAAACGTGAAGGATGGCGGTAAGGGATATTGAGAAAACGAGCCGAACGCTGGAAATCACGCAGGATGTAAGGGCCTTTGAGTGGCAACGTGACCGGCGCCTGACTGCCGGTTACTTTGAACACCATGCCAAGCAGAATGGGATGCCAGCGCACTTCACGGTCGAAGCGTTCTGCCAGCGCGTCAATTTTCTCGCTCATCAGGTAGCCATAGGGCGAAGTGAAATCAAAGTAAAAATCGATGGGCTGGCTGGTTTGGCTCATATTGGCTCCTTCAATTACTGGGAAGATCAATCCCTTTCAATTTCCGATAGAGATCAACGGCATATGAATCAGTCATTCCGGCGACAAAATCGGCGACTTGCAACAGGCGAACGTAGGGATCAGCATCCGGCTTGCCATCATGCGCCAAAAATTGCTGCGGCAGCAGTTTTAGCAACATGCGTTCACGCGTCGTCATGCGCTGGCAATCCGCGCCGGCTTCGACCGCAGCCGTAAAGAGTGAGAGCAGGCCACCAAGCACTTCGAAACCGGCGGTTTCAATTACCAACGCCGGACGGGCAGTATAAATGCTTTCATTGGCCAGTTTAAGGACGGCCTGCAGCGGCACCGCCAAGGGCGAATTGGCGAGCAATTCGTCGTCGAAACGACCATCGAGTATAGCCGCCTCGTTTTCAAGAAAGACCGCCGCTGCGCTTTCCAGCATGCAGCCAATCGCCTTGGCGCGCAGATATTCGAGGCGCTCTTTGGGGTCTCCAAGTCGGATCAGGCGACCATCGCTGATGCGATTTCCGGCCAGATCAGCCAGCAAATCCTCGGCATCGGCATAAGGCACAAAGCCCAGACGCGCCGCATCTTCCAGATCGACGATGAGGTAGCAGGTATCATCCGCCACTTCGACCAGCAGCGCTAAAGGGTGGCGTCGCCAGGCCAGGCCCGCTACGCGTTCGATCAGTCCCGTCGCAGCAGCAACGCGCTGGAAAGATTCGGCATCGTGCTGGAAATAACCGAATTTCTTGCCGCTCTTGCCGTCGAGCTCAAGATCAAGCGCCGAGGGGCGCGGGTATTTGGTAAATGTTGCCAACACCGCCGAGGTGAGTTGCAACCCCGGATTAGCCGGGCTTTGCAGGCGAGTGACGATGCGAAACCCCTGCGCATTGCCCTCGTAGCGCGCGAAGTCGGCGCACTGGGCAGCGCTGAAGCCGTGGCGATCAAGCAGCCCGGAATTCTTGAACCATTCACGGATGGCATCTTCGCCAGCATGGCCAAATGGCGGATTGCCGATGTCATGCGCCAGACAAGCCGCCGCGACGATAGCGCCAAAATCGGCGGCTTCGACATGCTGCAGGCCGTGCCGGTCGATAATTTCCCGGCCAATCAAAGCCCCCAGCGAACGTCCAACACAACTGGCCTCCAAGCTGTGGGTCAAACGGGTGCGGACATAATCACTTTTGGAAAGCGGAAAAACCTGGGTCTTGTCTTTCAAGCGACGAAAGGCTGAAGTGAAGACGATGCGGTCGTAATCCTGCTGAAAGGCAGTACGCTGTGGTGCAGCAAGTGCCGTCCCCACCCCGAGGCGCTCGGCAGACAACAATTTTTGCCAGCGTTCATTCAGATTCATGACTTAAAAACCTTTTTACCACAAAAGCATGATTATCCGGACAGTTGTCACCGGTTGAGAAGGTGTGCGGGAACATTTTACGCACACTCCAGAACCACAAAGGCAACCACGAATTCTTTTTCGTCGCTGATGGAAAGATGGGGGATCAAACCGCGTTCTTGCATAATAATCATCAGTTCTGGCGCAAATTCGAGCCGGGGTTTACCCAGGCTGTCGTGGCTCACCGCGATATTGGGTAGAAGCGCCGGCGCACGCAAGCCAGTGCCCAGTGCTTTGGCAAAGGCTTCCTTGGCGGCAAATCGTTTGGCGAGAAAACGGCCTTTATCAACAGCGCGTTCAAAATCGGCGCGCTCGCAAGGTGCCAGCAAATGGTTCAATGCCGCTTCGCCATGGCGCTCGTACAAGCGCTGCAAACGCACTACCGCCGCAATATCGGTGCCGATGCCAAAAATCATTCGCCTTGTTCCGCTGCGGCACGCATCAGCTGCTTCATTTCACGCACGGCTTCACGCAGACCAACAAATACCGCGCGACTTACGATGGCGTGGCCGATATGGAGTTCGCGCACGCCAGCCAGTCGCGCAATCGGCTGCACATTGTAATAATTAAGGGCATGCCCGGCATTGAAGCGCATTGCGAGTTCTCGAATAGCCTCGCCAGCGCGCCGCACTTTTTCGAGCTCCACCAACACTGCCGGCGCTTCTGCGTCGCGCCCCTTGGCGTAAAAAGCATGAGCGTAAGGCCCGGTATGAATTTCGCAGACTTTGGCACCGATACGAACGGCCGCTTCGATTTGCGGTAATTCGGCATCAATGAAAACGCTGGTGACAATTCCGGCATCCGCCAGTCGCGCCACCACATCCTTCAAGCGAGCCTCCTGCGCCAACACATCCAGCCCGCCTTCGGTAGTGATTTCGTGTCGGCCTTCCGGAACCAACATGGCCATTTCCGGTTTCAGGCGGCAGGCAATGCCGACCATTTCGTCCGTTGCCGCCATTTCGAGATTGAGTTTGATCTGGGTCGTTTGCTTGAGGCGCTCAACATCCGCATCCTGAATATGACGGCGATCCTCGCGCAAATGCACGGTGATGCCATCGGCACCACCGAGTTGTGCTTCCACCGCTGCCCAGACCGGATCGGGCTCATAGGTACAACGCGCCTGACGTATGGTGGCAACATGGTCGATATTTACGCCCAACTCAATCATAGCTCTTGTAACTCCCTGAAAATTTTGCGTGTTTCCAGCTCAACCCCGCCCAGATAATGCGCCATTAAAGAACGCATCAGCAACTTGGACTCTGTCCGCGAACGCGCCATCGAAAAGTTCTCCGCCGCCAAGTCAAGCAGGGAGCGACCGGAATAAACCTGCGCATCTTGTGTAGCCTGCTCCACGCGCCGGGGCCCATGTTCAATTTCGTAAGTGTATTGCGCTTCCGGTTCAACCGCCCTGCCCGCCTGATCCACATCCAGAGTCAAGCCATAGCCGAGTTCCTGCAGCAAGGCTTTTTCGAAGCAGCGCAAATCCGCCTCTTCTACCCTGCCGTCATAGTATCCGGCCAGCCGCTGCAGCATTTCAGCATAACGCTCGAAAAGCTTCTGATGGGCATCCTCGCGCGGTAGCAAATGCAACAGCAACTCATTCAGATAGTAGCCACAAAACAAGGCGTGCCCAACCAATAGAGCTTGCCCGCCCTGCCAATCAATTTTCATGAGCGTCAATACTTCGCCTTTGCCGGCCCAGCCAATTTCGAGCGGCTGAAAACCCATCAACAGTCCGCGCATCGCCGAGCGCGGCCGCCGTGCACCTCGCGCCAACAAAGCTATACGGCCATAATCGCGGGTAAAGGCTTCGACAATGAGGCTGGTCTCGCGAAACGGGTAGGTATGGAGAACGTAGGCTGGCTGGGCGTCAATTTTGCCGCGTGGCATAGGGTATTCAGAAGTTGTTTGACTTATTCATAACCGAGACTTTTGAGCAGACGCTCATCATCGGCCCAACCCGATTTGACCTTGACCCAGACTTCAAGGTACACCTTGGCATCAAACAGACGTTCCATGTCCTGACGGGCTTCGCTGGCGATACGCTTGAGCGTTTCGCCATTCCTGCCAATCACAATGGCTTTGTGACTGTCGCGATCGACGACGATGGCAGCAAAGACTCGGCGCAAATTGCCTTCAACTTCAAATTTCTCGATTTCCACAGTTGCGGCGTAAGGCAACTCGTCGCCCAATAAGCGAAAAAGTTTTTCACGAATGTATTCGCTGGCCAGAAAACGCTCGCTTTTGTCAGTCAGTTCATCTTCCGCGTAGAGCAATTCTTCGTTGGGCAGGTACTTGCGCGCTTCATTCAGCAACTCGTCGGTCTGCTTGCCATTAACCGCGCTTACCGGCACTACAGCGGCAAATTCATGCTCAGCGGCAACTTCAGCCAGAAATGGCAGCAAAGCCGCTTTATTGGAAAGGCGGTCAGTTTTGTTGACCACCAGGATAACCGGCACACCTTCCGGCATCAGCCGCAGCACGGCACGGTCATTGGCGCCAAAGCGCCCGGCTTCAATGACAAAAAAGACAACATCAACATCGGCCAGGGTTTGCGTCACGCCACGGTTCATGGCTCGATTCAACGCATTGGAATAGCGGGTCTGAAAACCAGGTGTATCGACAAAAACATACTGCGCCTCTTCTGTGGTCAGAATGCCCATAATGCGGTGGCGCGTTGTCTGAGCCTTACGCGAAACAATGCTGATCTTTTCACCAACCAGCCTGTTCAGCAAAGTGGATTTTCCGACATTGGGGCGGCCAACAATGGCCACATAACCCGAACGAATTGGCGTTGCGGTCATGCCAGCGCTTTCAAAACATCTTCCGCCGCCGCTTGCTCCGCCAAACGCCGACTTGTTCCTGTACCAACACAACGAATGGCAGGATTATCAATCACGCAGGCCACTTGAAAGCGTTGATCATGGGCTGCACCACTAGTTTCGACCAGTTCATACTGCGGCAAGGTTTTTTTGCGGCCCTGAAGCCACTCTTGCAGACGGGTTTTAGCATCCTTGAGAATTTCACCCGGCTGCAGCGTGTCCAGTATCGGCGCATATTGGCGGGCGATGACCGCATGAGCACGCTCGAACCCCCCGTCCAGATAAATAGCGCCAAAAACGGCCTCCAAGGCATCCGCCAGCATGGAAGGGCGATATTGGCCACCACTTTTCAATTCCCCTTCACCCAAACGCAGATAGCTGCCAAGATTCAAATTCTGAGCCAATCGATGCAGACTTTCCTGGCGAACCAGATGCGCTCGCAGGCGTGATAGATCACCTTCTGGTAAATCCGGAAAGCGATCGAAAAGTTGGGCGGCGACGGCAAAATTGAGCACCCCATCACCCAAAAACTCCAAACGCTCGTTATGTGGCACCCCATAGCTGCGATGGGTCAGCGCCATTTGCAGCAAACTCCCGTCTTCGAAGGAATAGCCAAGTTCTAGGCACAAACGGGAAGCTACCATCGACACTACTTCGCAGTCGAGCCCTTGTACTCGATCAACAAACTGACCGGGCCAAAGAGTTCTATCTTTTTATCATACGCAAAGCTGATGACGATCTGGCCGCCCTCCTTGGTGATATCAAGCTCCTCGGGTTTTAATTCAAGATCGTCGACCCGTGAGTATGCAAAATAAACCTTGCGTATGTCTGGTACAGTTGCGTTCTGGGGTGCTTCGGACGCCGTCTTTTTGATTGCCGAGAGCGTCTTGTTGTATACGAGAACCGAAGGAACAACCTTGGCAGCCAGCATCCCAACTACTGCCAATGCAACCCCCCAGTAAATCAGGGTGGTAAGTTCAAAACCCCGTTGATATTTTTTCATTCTCTTCCCCTTAATTGAACGAGCCGATGCGACCTAGATTGCCAAAATTCAACCAGATAAAAAAGGCCTTGCCAACAATGTTTTCCTCTGGAACGAAGCCCCAGAAACGGCTATCCCGGCTATTGTCGCGATTGTCGCCCACCATGAAATAGTGTCCGGCAGGCACCGTGCAAACCACACCAGACTGATTGTAGATGCAATTGCTGGCAAACGGGAAGCGCGACGGATCGGGAACAAAAGCTGGCGCGTCGGCATCGTTCAGAATACGGTGCTCGACTTCGCCCAGTTTTTCGACATATTGCTCGGAATAATAAAGCTTTTGGGGGTGACGGTAATCGTCGATTTTCTTGATGCCTACTGGCTGATCATTGATCGTCAGTCGCTTGTTTTGATAGGCAATTTTATCGCCGGGCAAGCCGACAACACGCTTGATGTAATCGAGTGACGGATCTTCCGGATAGCGAAAAACCATGACGTCGCCGCGTTTTGGCAGATTGATGTCGATGATTTTCTTGTTGATCACCGGCAAGCGAATGCCGTAAGTAAATTTATTGACCAGGATGAAATCGCCGACCTCCAACGTCGGAATCATCGAACCCGACGGAATCTTGAAAGGTTCGGCAATAAATGAACGCAGGACAAACACA
>JAGTRX010000126.1 GCA_018262285.1 Pseudomonadota bacterium
ATGTCGGCACACGCCTATTCGGTTGCTGAACTTGACGAAATTCTGGATGGCCCCCTCAAATCGGCTCTTGGCTATGAAATGATGACTTGCGGCACCGGCTTCTACACGGAGCAGGGTTGCTACGGCTACAAATACCATTCGCGCGCTTTCCCGATGGAGTATTTCTTCGAGCTGCGCAACCCCAATGGCAGCATCGACAGCGCCCTCATGCACAAGTGGTTGTCGGTGCAGCGCCCGGTCTATTACCAGTGCGGTCGGGACGACGCCGATTTTCCCGAAGATTGGGTCAAGCTTTTTACCCGCTTCCAATTGCGCAACACGCTCGGGCACGCGGTTTCAGACCGTAATGGCGTGGTGGGAAATTACTTTGTTTTTGCCCGTCTGCAAGGTGAAGTGGGGCCGGAACACGCTGAAATTCTGGAATTGGTCACGCCTAGTTTGTGTGTGGCCGTCAATCGGGCTCTGGCGACCGAGGAAGTTGAAGAAAATTTCCCCGGTGCCGTGCGTTCGCTGGTCAGCAAAAAACAGCGTGAAATCCTGCAATGGATTTATCAGGGCAAGACGAACTGGGAAATTTCCAGAATTCTTGATATCAACGAAGAAACCGTCAAATATCACGTTGATCAGGCGATGACCAAACTCAATGTCAAAACGCGGGCGCAGGCAGTCGGACGGGCGCTCGAAATTGGTGCCATTTCTCCGATCAAGCGAACCCTGAATCCTTCCTCTCTGCCCAATGCTGGCGGTTAGTTTTGGCGTGTTTTATTGATAGCCAAAAAAACCATCCCCAAACGGGGAGTTTTTTGTGGGGTTTGGGGTTGTGGTGCGACTTCGATGTGGGTAAAAAATTACGAAAAAACCCTCCCCGAACAGGTAGTTGGGAGAATGGCGGTAAAAAGTTGAAGTGGCAGGCGCAATTCCACGGTAATGTTGCAAGCGCCTACTTGGCTAAAGGCAATCCCTGATTTAATTTATATAATTCATGCGCTTACGTGTTTTTTGCGATGATTTTTTGTTAATTTTTTGCCCAGGTTGAGCAGCGATGGCCTGCCAGACGGGATCGCTTGGCAACCCTGTGTTTTTTGTCTATTAGGGTTTACCCTAAGTGAAGAAAGCGAAAGTCGGTGCTTCAATGAGGCTGTATTAGGGTTAACCCTAGTTAAATTTCCAAAGGAGAAAGTTATGGCAAAGAAATTCCTGAATCTGCGCACCATCGGTGCGTTCGTCGCCTCGCTGTCCTGCGTATCCGCCGCCCAAGCATTGGATTGTGGCAGCTACAACGGCTTCTTCTGTACTGCGGCTACTCAGTATGGCGGCACGTTTAGTCCAGGCGTCGGCTATGGCGGCTTTGGTGGTGCAGCCTCTTGTACGGCAACCAAGACCCCGGTTGTTTTCATTCACGGCAATGGTGACAACGCGCAAAGTTTCGATGCGCCTCCGGGAAAGGTTACCGGCTATACGGCTCCGCCGCGTTCTGTTTATGACGAACTAAAGGCGCAGGGTTACAAGGATTGCGAACTGTTTGGTGTGACCTATCTCTCCAGCACTGAGCGAGCCATGTCGAGCATGAATTATCACCAGCCCTCCAAGTACAACATCATCACCGGGTTTATCGACAAAGTTAAGGCTTATACAGGCAAGTCTCAAGTTGACGTCGTTACACACTCGCTGGGTGTGACAATGACTCTGGCAGCGCTCAAGGTTAACAATAAGTGGAGCAGTGTCCGCAAGTTCATTAACGTTGGTGGCGGCCTGAAGGGGCTTAACAGCTGTTATTACAGTGGCTATGCCAGTGCAGCATCACCGACTTGCGGTTCGCAGAACGTCTATAACAGCAATATTTTTGGTTTCTTCCCGCAAGGTTGGTACTGGGGCGTTTATGTGACCAATAGCTGGACGGGCAGTGGTTCTTCGAACTCCATGCGTGCGGCGCCGAGCTATCGTACGGCAACACAGTTCTATACGATTTCAGCCGGCAATAAGGACGAGGTGGCCTGTATGACCACGACCTACTACTCGACATGCCAGGATACCAACAAGTTCAACGCAGCCAGCAACGTCAAGTCGCAGGTTAATATTGGTGCCGGCACGCCGGCAGGGCAAGTTGATTTCAACTGGGCCGATTTCTCGCCGACGGCTTTGATGGGTGGCGATTCTTCCGGTGGCGTTGGTCACTTCCGCGCCATGCACAACTCCGGCACCATCATCAACCGTATGCTGCAGACGACCTGTACCGGTCTTGATTGCGCGGCGACCTACACCTACGGCCCGAAGGCACTCTTCTAAGTTTTCCCTCTGGATTTTTCCAGGCAACCCCGGTGCCCTTTGGGTCACCGGGGTTTTTTTGTTCCTTCGTTTTCGAAAAAAGCGTCTGCGGCGGCGATGGTTGCCGCGATGTCGGTGGTGCTGTGTGCCGCTGAAACGAAGCCCGCTTCGAAAGCAGAGGGGGCAAAGTAGTGGCCGCTTTGCAGCATGGCGTGGAAAAAGCGTTTGAAAAACGCACTGTCGCAAGCCATAACTTCCTTGTATGTCGATGGGCATTGCTCGGCGAAATAGAGCCCGAACATGCCGCCAATATTCTGCGCTGCAAAAGCAATGCCGTGGTTTTCAGCTGCGCCGACAAGTCCATCGCACAGCGTTTTGGTCAGATTCGAGAGTCGCTCGTAAAAGTCCGGAGCCTGTGCCAGCTTCAAGGTGGCAAGACCGGCCGCGACGGCCACGGGGTTGCCTGAGAGAGTGCCAGCTTGATAGACCGAGCCGAGAGGCGCAATTTTTTGCATGATGTCGCGGCGGCCGCCAAATGCGGCAAGCGGCAGGCCGCCACCAATCACTTTGCCGAAAGTCGAAAGATCCGGTGTGATTCCGTACAGGCCTTGTGCGCTACCAAGGCCGACGCGAAAGCCGGTCATGACCTCGTCGAAAATAAGGAGAGCGCCGTGTTGTGTGGTTAAATCACGCATGGCCTTGAGAAAAACCGGATCAGGCGCGATCAGGTTCATGTTGCCGGCGACGGGTTCGACAATGATGGCGGCGATCTTGTCGCCATGTTGGGCGAAGGCTTCGGCGAGTTGTGGCGTGTTGTTGTAATCCAGCACCAGAGTATGCTGGGCAAGGTCGGCAGGAACGCCGCCTGAAGAAGGGTTGCCAAAGGTGAGGGCGCCCGAGCCGGCCTTGACCAGCAGGCTATCCGAGTGGCCATGGTAGCAACCTTCGAACTTGATGAGCAGGTCGCGACCGGTGAAGCCGCGTGCCAGACGAATGGCGCTCATGGTCGCTTCGGTGCCGGACGAGACGAGTCGCACCATGTCCATGGAAGGTACCAGTCGGCAAAGCAATTCAGCTACTTCGATTTCGGCTGCGGTGGGAGCGCCAAAGGAAAGACCGTCAGCGGCGGCTTTTTGTACAGCGAGCACAACTTCTGGATGGGCGTGGCCGACAATCAGTGGCCCCCAGGAGCCAACATAGTCGATGAGCCACTGGCCGTCGGCGTCCTGCATGCGAGCGCCCTGGCCGCGCACAATGAAGCGGGGATGGCCGCCAACGCCGCCAAAAGCGCGTACCGGCGAATTGACGCCTGCCGGAATGTGGCGTTGGGCGCGTTGATAAAGCCTATTGCTGTTTTTGGTCATGTGCAGAATCTTTCTCGCTTAATTCCGAGTTGGCGCGCGCCCAGAATAGCCGGTCCGGGATGAATTGACCCATGCCGGGTCGAAAGGCTTTGGACAAAGTGTTCCAGGTGTATTCCTCGGCCTCGCGTACGGCCTGTTCCATGTTCGCACCATTGGCAAGGCGGCCGGCAATGGCCGAGGACAGGGTACAGCCGGAGCCGTGATAACTGCCAGGCAGGCGCGGCCAATGGTCTTGCCGCAGAAAACCGGATGCATCGAACAGGGCATTGACGACTTGTGGGGTGTTTTCATGCGTTCCCGTAATCAGGACGAACTGTGTCCCCATCTCGGTCAGGCGCCAGGCACAGAGTGCGGCATCGGGTTCATCCATGTCGTCATCGGCTTCGGCCAGCCGTCGGGCTTCGGGTGTATTGGGGGTCAGAATGGTGGTTTGCGGCAGTAGCAGTTCACAGAGGGCATCAACCATTTCGTCATCGCTAAAGGGGTCGCCCCGGCCGGAAGAAAGAACTGGGTCAAGCACCAGCGGAATGTCCGGATAGTCAGAAACGATTTCGGCCACCCGGATAATGTTGGCGGTGCTGCCCAAAGCACCAATCTTGAAGGCAGCGACGGGCATGTCTTCCAGCAGTAGTCGTGCCTGCCGCTCAAGCAGGTTGGCATCGATGGCGTGAATGCTCTCGACGCCGGAACTGTCCTGCACGGTCAGGGCGGTCAGGGCAGTGAGAGGGAGGCAGCCTAGACTGGCAAGGGTCAGCAGGTCAGCCTGAATTCCGGCGCCGCATGAGGGATCACTGGCGGCGAAAACGAGGACAATGGGTGGGTTGGCAGGGTTCAATGGAGTGTGGCGGCGGGCGCACGGTTTGGTCGGGAAGGCATGGATTTTATCCGAAACCAGCATGCCTGCCTTTTTTGCCATTTTATGCTGCACTAGCACATTTTCAGGCGTTAGCAAGGGTTTTTTGCGGAAACGGGCGCTTTTGCTCGAAATCTGTATAAAGAGGCGGTGAAATGCCTACACTCTGGCTATTCTTTGTATTATCATCGGTCGTCATAGTCTTATCGGCCGATCCGGGCGCAAGGGGGATAAATTGGCGGACGTAGCTAATCTTCGTGGTGTCAAGGTCATGGTTATTGATGACAGCAACACGATCCGGCGCAGTGCAGAGATTTTTTTGGTACAGGCAGGCTGCCAGGTGGTTCTGGCGGAAGACGGCTTTGATGCCTTGGCAAAAGTGGCTGATCATCAGCCTGATGTGATTTTCTGTGACATCATGATGCCGCGTCTTGATGGCTATCAGACCTGCGCGCTCATCAAGAAAAATGCCCGCTTCAAAGCCACGCCGGTCATCATGTTGTCATCGAAGGACGGTTTGTTTGACCGCGCCCGCGGCCGCATGGTCGGCTCTGATCGTTATTTGACCAAACCATTTACCAAGGATAGCCTCTTGCAAACCGTTGCGAATTTCGCTTCGGGGAGCGAGCAGGCCAGTTAATTACCAGTAACCGCATCAAGGATACCGATATGCCAGTCAAGAAAATTCTCGTCATCGACGATTCACCGACCGAGCGCTTTTTTGTTGTTGATCTGCTGAGCAAGAAGGGTTACCAGACCTTCATCGCAGAAAGCGGCGAAGAGGGTATTGCCAAGGCCAAAGCTGAAAAACCGGATCTCATTTTGATGGACGTTGTGATGCCCGGTCTTAATGGCTACCAGGCAACGCGCACCCTGACCCGGGATGAGGACACCAAAAATATTCCGGTCATCATCTGCACGACCAAGGGGCAGGAAACCGACAAGATCTGGGGTTTGCGACAGGGAGCGCTTGATTACATGGTCAAGCCGATAAACCCTGAGGAGCTGTTGCAGAAAATTGCTTCTTTGCCCTGATCGATCCATATGGCCAGAAAAAAAACCAGTCTCCGGGAATTTCAGCAATATCTTGCTGATCGTCTGAAAAGCGCGGCGCGCGGTCAAATATCGTCCTCCTTGCTGGGGGTTCGGGCTGGTCGCGAGAATTTGTTGCTTGAGTTATCCGATTCGGGCGAGATTATTCAGTTGCCGCCGATGACACCGGTTCCGCTGACCAATGCGGCATTTACGGGTATTGCCAATATTCGCGGTAATCTTTATGCGGTGACTGATTTTTCCTTGTTTCGTGGGGGTGAGCCGACCGTGCAGAATGCGTTTACGCGGCTGCTGCTCATTGGTGTCAAGCTGGGGTCGAATGCGGCATTGCTGGTGACGCGCATGCAGGGTCTGAAAAATATCAAGGATTTTGAGCCAGTCGAGCGGGCACCTGAAACGCCCGTCTGGGTTGTGCAGAGTTATCGGGACAAGGCGGGCGAAATTTGGCACAAGCTATCGGTCAGAGATCTTCTGGCCGATGAGCGGTTCATGAACATCGGGGCTTAAAGCCCCGGCAACGAAGATTCACACCGGAGGGTAGCATGGCTTTTAGTTTAAAACTCCCAAAATTCGAACGTAACGATAAGAAGCCGGCGAAGAAATCAGACGGCGACATGACGGTTTCTTCCGTGATGCCCTCCCCGCTTGAAGTACAGGCGACATCGCTGGCGCAGTCGCACCGGCGGGCGCGCAGCGTGGGTGCTGGTGTGGGCAAGATGCCACTACCAAAATTCCTGAAAGACAAACCGATTGAGGAACAGATCAAGTATCTGGCCTGGGCAGTCGGTATTCTGGTGGCGGCGGCCGTTATGCTGGTTGTCTGGGATAACTTCCGGACGCGAACCAATACAGCCTACCTGACCGGTTCCGGTGAAATGCGGATGTTGTCTCAGCGTCTGGCCAAGGCCTCGTCGCTGGCGGTACAGGGTAACTCGGTGGCTTTCAGCCAGATCGCCGATTCGCAGAGAAAGTTTGCTGCGCTGCTGACACGTCTGGTCAGCGGTGGCGAGGTTGCCGGGGTCAATGTCGGCAAGTCGCCAGCCGCTGTTGCGCAGCAACTTGAAACCGTCAAAAACATCTGGCGGGAAACCGATAACAGTGCGCAGGCCATGTCCGGCCAGGAAGCAACGCTGATCGGTCTCGGGCAGAATGCCGCCACGGTTATGGCCAAGGCACCACAAATGCTTGAGCTGACCGAACAACTGGCGGAAGTCAAATTGACCGGCGGCAGCGTGCGGGAGGTGGCTAACGCCAACAAGATGGTGACGTTGTCGCAAAGAATGACCAAGAACGTGATGGCCTTGCAGATCGGTGAAAAGGTTGATCCGGAAATCCAGGTTTCGCTCAGCAAGGATGCCAAGCAGTTCAAGGATTTGCTCGATACGTTTGTCAAAAGTGCTACGGACGCCGAGAGCAAGGACAAGTTAAGCAAACTTGAGGGGGTGTTTGGCGAATACAACAACGCCATCAACAACCTGCTGACCAACATTCCGCAGTTGGTGCAAGCCAAGGGTCACAACGCCAAGATCATGAGCGATAACGAGGCGCTGCTGGCAGCGAGCGATGAACTGGCCGGCGCCTACCAGAATCTGCTGTCGGCACGACGTGGCTATGCGGTGAGTCTGGTGCTGATCGCCTTGCTGGCGGTTTCGTTGTTTGTGGTTATTTTGAAACTCTATATGGATGACTCACGTCGTCGCGCCGACGATGCTGAAAAGCAGCGTTTGTTGTCGGAAACGACCAATCGCGACAACCAGGACGCCATCTTGCGCCTGATGAATGAACTGGGTGACTTGGCGGATGGTGATTTGACCGTGACCGCGACCGTGAGCGAGAACATCACGGGGGCGATCGCCGACTCCATCAATTACACGATTGAAGAGCTGCGCGTGCTGGTTGGTCGTATCAATGATGCGGCAACGCGAGTGACCGCAGCGACCGAAATCGCCAAGCGCACATCGGCTGAACTGATCGAAGCCGCCCGCAAGCAATCGCAGGAAATCCAGGTGGCGGGTGAGTCGGCTCTGGCCATGGCGAGTTCGATGACCAAGGTTTCGGGCGATGCCAACGAATCAGCCCAGGTTGCCCGTCAGTCGCTGTCTGCTGCGGAAAAAGGCGCGGTCGCCATGCAGGACTCGATCAAGGGCATGAACGAAATTCGTGGCCAGATTCA
>JAGTRX010000039.1 GCA_018262285.1 Pseudomonadota bacterium
TTTTACGTCTTTGCCGGCTTTTGCCTGATTTATGTCGTTGCCTCGCGCCGCATTTTCGAGAATGTCGCCATCAAGCTGCTGGCGCAAATTGATCAGGTCAAGCGCGACATGCAGCACTTGAAGCAGCGCCGCGAAGCACCGCTGCCTCCCCCGCCAGCTGCCAAGGAAGAAAAAACTGAAGTCCCGCCGGAAGCCAAGATCGAACCGCGCGAAGCACTCTCGTACAACGATATCGAAATTCTCAGAGCCCTTTCCGAAGAATCCTACGTCTACGGCAATCTCGCCGCAATGTGCGAAAAGACCCGGCTGGGGCGCGAACTGGTTAGCCAGCGCCTGATGCTGATGAAGTCAATGGGCATCATCGAAACCCGCATCAATGAAAAAAATGTCCTGCACTGGTTTGTCTCGCCGCGCGGCAAGCAGCTACTGGCTGAAGTTCTGGCCGGCGAGGACAAAAAATCGGCCTGAAAACATTATCCTGCCACCCAACAAGAACATGAATATCACCATTCTCGCTGCCGGTCAGGGCAAGCGCATGCATTCCAATCTGCCCAAGGTATTGCATCCCATTGCCGGCAAGGCTTTGGCGCAGCACGTCATCGACACCGCCCGCAGTCTTTCGCCCGATCGTATTGTTGTCATTTACGGTCACGGTGGCGAAACCGTGCGCACCTCACTGGCCGCAGAAGACTTGCTCTGGGCCAAACAGGAGCCACAACTCGGTACCGGTCATGCCGTCATGCAGGCCTTGCCCCATTTGGGTGTCAGTCCGCAAACGCTGGTACTTTACGGCGACGTTCCGCTGACCAAACCGGAAACCCTCAAGCGCCTGTTGCAGGCCGGCCGTGATGGTCTCGCCATCCTGACCGTCACGCTCGCCGATGCCAGCGGTTATGGTCGCATCGTTCGCGATGCCGCCGGCAAAGTGGTACGCATCATTGAGGAAAAGGATGCCACCACCGCCGAAAAATCCATTCGCGAGATCAACACCGGCATCATGGCGCTGCCGACCGCACGCCTGACCGAATGGCTGGGCAAGCTGTCCAACCAGAATGCGCAAGGGGAGTATTACCTGACCGATATCGTGGCACTGGCTGTCGCCGAAGGGCTGCCCATCCATACCGCCCAGCCTGATGCCGAATGGGAAGTCCTCGGCGTCAACAGCAAGGTGCAACTGGCCGAACTGGAACGCATTCACCAACTCACGCTGGCCAATAACCTGCTCGAACAGGGCGTACGCCTGGCTGACCCGGCGCGCCTAGACATACGCGGCGCGCTGACTTGCGGACGCGATGTCAGCATCGACGTCGGCTGTATTTTCGAGGGCAAAGTCACACTGGCGGAAGCCGCCGATATTGGTCCCTACTGCCTGCTCAAAAATGTCTCAGTCGCCGCTGGCGCCCGCATTGCCGCCTTCAGCCATCTCGAAGACGCCATCGTCGGCCCGGATGCTGTCGTTGGCCCCTATGCCCGCCTGCGCCCCGGCACCGAACTGGGGCCGGAAGTCCATGTCGGCAATTTCGTCGAAATCAAGAACAGCAAGATCGCCGCCCGCTCCAAGGCCAATCATCTGGCTTACGTTGGCGACGCCGAAATCGGCGAACGGGTCAACGTCGGCGCTGGCACCATCACCTGCAATTACGACGGTGCCAACAAGCACAAAACCATTATTGGCGACGATGTCTTTATCGGTTCCGACACCCAACTGGTCGCCCCGGTGAGTATCGGCGCGGGCGCCACCATCGGCGCCGGCACCACGGTTACGCGTAACGTTGAACCCAACCAACTCGCCATTTCACGCGCCAAGCAAGTGGCCTTTGACGGCTGGCAGCGCCCGAAGAAAGCCCGCAAGGACTAGTGACGGATGAATTCCAGATTCTCACCACAAAGGCGCGAAGGCGCGAAGGATCGCAAAGGAATAACGCTCGAAGCACCTTTGGCTGAGAAAACCCATGGCTCCCAACACGAATTCAAGTCTTTCCTTTGCGGAACTCTGCGCACTTGGCGTCTTTGCGCTGAAAAATATTTTTTTGAACGCATGATTCAGTTGCCACTGGCGCAAATCATCCGCTTTTCGCTATCCTGCTCGTCTGTGCCACGGTTACATTTTTTTCGGGAAGATTAACAAGACCTTTGTTTTCAATTTAATCATCATCTAGGGGGAAAGCATGCCGAAATTCTATACAGAGTCAATCCGGGCTGTTGCACTGGTGGGGCATGGCGCTGCCGGCAAGACCAGCCTCGCCGAAGCACTGTTGCACGCCACCGGCGCCATCGCCGCCAAAGGCAGTATCGAGCGCGGCAGCACCGTCTGCGACTTTGACCCCCAGGAAAAGGAAGACGGCCATTCGCTCAATTCCGCTATTGTCAATTTTGCCAGCGAAGACACCCACATCCATCTGATTGACACCCCCGGATACCCCGATTTCTCCGGCCAGGCCATTGCTGCCCTGGCTGGCGTCGACACGGCGTTGATCGTCATCAATGCCCAGAACGGCATCGAACACACCACCGAACGCATGATGCGTCTGGCCGGCGAGCGCAAACTCTGTCGCATGATCGTCATCAATAAAATCGACGCCGAAAATATTGATCTCCCCGGCCTGGTTGCATCCATCCGCGAGCGCTTCGGCAAGGAATGCATGCTGCTTGATTTGCCGACGAAAGGCGCTCAGGACGTCGTCGAAGTGCTCGAGCACAGCGATGGCGACACCGATTTCGAGTCGGCAGCGGCCGCCCACCAGGCTTTGATTGACCAGATTGTCGAGGAAGACGAAGACCTGCTGGCACGCTATCTGGACGAAGGCGTCGAACCTGCCCCCGGCGAACTGCATGCGCCGTTTGAAAAAGCCCTGCGCGCAGGCCATCTCATCCCCATCCTGTTCGTTTCCGCCCGCACCGGCGCCGGCATCAAGGAACTGCTGCATGCTCTGGCGGCACTGGCACCCAATCCGTTTGAAGGCAATCCGGCGCCCTTCTACAAGGGCGATCCCGGCAGCCCGGACAACGAGGCTTTCGACGCTGTACCGGACGCCAAAAAACATGTGTTGGCGCATGTCTTCAAGATCATTTCCGACCCCTATATGGGCAAGGTCGGCATTTTCCGGGTGCATCAGGGCACGCTTAAAAAGGACGCCCAACTTTTTGTCGGCGACAGCAAGCGTCCGTTCAAGGTCGGCCACCTTTACCAGATTCAGGGCAAGGATTATGTTGAAGTCGACGAACTGCTGCCCGGCGACCTTGGCGCCATTGCCAAGGCCGAAGAAATCGTTTTCGATTGCGTGTTGCACGACTCGCATGACGAGGATCACATTCACCTCAAGCCCCTCGATTTCCCACGCCCGATGGCAGGTCTGGCCATCGAAACCAAAAAGAAGGGTGACGAACAGCGCCTTTTCGACGTGTTGAGCAAATTGGCACTGGAAGACCCAACTTTCGTCATCGAACGCCACCCGACGACCAACGAAACCGTCATTCGCGGGCTTGGCGAAATCCACTTGAAAGCCAAGCTGGCCAAAATGGCCAGCCAGTACAAGCTTGAACTGGATACCAAGCCGCCGCTGATTCCCTATCGCGAGACCATTACCGCCAGCGCCGAAGGTCACCATCGTCACAAGAAACAAAGCGGTGGTGCCGGCCAGTTCGGCGAAGTCTATCTCAAGGTTGAGCCGCGCGAACGCGGCGCCGGCTTCGAGTTTGTCGATGCAGTCAAGGGCGGCGTCATCCCCGGCGTCTTCATGCCGGCGGTGGAAAAGGGCGTCTTGCAGGCATTGGCCGATGGCGTCGTCGCCGGTCACCCGGTCGAAGATGTGCGGGTCACGGTTTTCGACGGCAAAACCCACGCTGTGGACGGCAAGGAAATTGCTTTCGTCACGGCTGGCCGCAAAGCCGTCATTACCGCCATCCGTGCCGCCAAGCCGATTATTCTGGAGCCGATGGTCAATATCGAAATCGTCATCCCGGAAGAATGCGTTGGCGATCTCAGCGGTGATCTGTCGAGCCGCCGCGGTCATATCACCGGCACCGACGGGCGCGGTCACGGCACCTCCGCCATTACCGGCCAGGTGCCATTGGCCGAACTCAGCGATTACCAGTCGCGCCTGAAGTCGCTCACCGGCGGCAAGGGCAGTTACACCATCGATTTCAGCCATTACGCCGCCGTACCGCCGCTGGTGCAGCAGCAACTGGCTTCCAAGTTCCAGTTGAAGGAAGAGGAAGACTAGGCATGAGCAAACGCGCTGCTGTATTTCTTGGCCTGCTTCTATCTGCCCTGATGACAGCGCAAGCTGCCGAAGACAACATGCGGCTCGCCGGCCGCATGTTGTTCAAAGTGCCGGAACTGGCCAAACCCGGCACCTGTGTCATGTACCGCGAAGGCGGCGATGGCTGGATACTGACAGAACCGCAATACTGGCTGAAGGGAACGGTGCTGTCGGCAATGCCAAAAAAGCTGACGCCAGCAATCTGCCCGCGCGTTGCCGGCAAGGTGATTGAACAATACAGCCGCGACGAATTCAACGCTCTGGCCAAAACGCAGCCGTGCGTCGCCAAGGCAGAGAATCAAAAGGAAGTGGAGATTGGCTTCATCCGTTTCAAAGCCAACGATTGGGAAACGCCCTGGGGCAAAACCGCCGCCAACGCCGGGCGGCTTTTCCAGGGACATTACCTCGACCAGAAACTGCAAAAAGGCCTGGAACTTGAACTCCAGGCCGATCTGCTCATTCCCTGCCAATAGCTTACTTGGCGTCTTTTTTGCGGCCAGTCGCCCCGGCTTGCGCCGTCTTGGCCTTGATTTCGTCTTTGGCCTCGGTGGCCGCATCGGCCTGGCGTTTCATATATTCCTGCAACTGCTGCATCAGCATCAGTGGCCAGATCTGCGCTTCCGCGCCAGCTTCCTTGCCCGTTGCATCCGTCTTCGCCTGACCACCTTCAGCGGCGTTCGAAGCCATTTCGCCCATGACCTTGACCGTGCGCAGCGTGGCATTCTGCATTTCCATGCTGCGGATGGTCATCTGCAACATGGAAAGGTTCATGCTCAACCAGGCTTCAACCGCCTTGAGGTCGGCTATACGCTTTTCCAGTTCCTCGCAGTCGAAGGTGGGAACCACCATGCCGGGCAGGTTAAGTCCCATATTGCCCCACATCTTGCGCAGCATTGCCAGCGGATCACCCGCGCCCATATTTTCCTGTGACATTTCAGTCTCCCCTTTTGATTTGAGTCCATCAAGCTGCCGACCAATCGACACGTCTTTATCATACCCCATGTTGCGCACCAGAAATGTGCTGGCTGCCACAGGAAATGCTAAAGTAGGGGAATGCAAATTTATCCACAAGAATCATGCTGAAGTTTCTCGTCGTCGAAGACCACCCGCTAGTGCGCGAAGGCATCTGCCGACTGCTCAACCAGATCTCGGATGAAGTCGAGATTCTCGAAGCTGCAAACGCCAATGCTGCGCAAGCGGTGCTCGCACAGCGCGAGGATCTGGATCTCATCCTCATGGATCTGGCCATGCCCGGCCTGGACGGACTGGCAGCGCTGCCTTTGCTCCGCAGCCAATACCCGAGCATTCCGGTGGCGATCCTATCAGCCTACGACGACCCGCCAACAGTCTCGCGAGCCATGAACAATGGCGCCTCCGGCTTCATCACCAAGTCAAGTTCGGGCGAGGAAATTCTTGCCGCTTTGCAGGATATTCTGGAGGGACAGATTGTCGTTCCTGGCAATTCCAACAAGGCCAGACTTGGCCAGGTTCCGGAAAGAGCCGTCAGCAATGGCAGCGTCAAACCCTCTGAAATCGGCCTTAGCCAGCGCCAGGCGGAAGTTCTGGCGCTCATCATCAAGGGTCTGACCAACCGCGAAATCGGCAGGCAACTCGGTCTGACCGAAGGCACCGTCAAGGTACACGCCACCGCCGTCTTCAAGGTACTGGGCGTCGGCAGCCGAACAGAAGCCATCGTCGCCTCGAATAGCTACAAAATCGATTTCAACAACGTATTCTGAAGTTGCTGCAGTAAAGCGCGTAGTTTGGCCGGATGGATGGGCGCCTTCAAGACAAAGATGCCCTCACCAGCGACAAGGCTTCCCGCCGTCACTACAACTACCGGCCACTCCGGTGGCAACTGGGCACGCATCAGGCTCACCTGCTCGGCTGGCACAAAAACAATGGCAGGGCGCTGCCCCCGGACGTTACGCAAATGTTCAGGATTTTTCTCCAGTTTGCAGCGATAGCCCCAGGCAGTCGCCAATTCAACGATTTTCGCCAGTTCCGGACATTCCGCCAAAAAAACCAGTGTTGTCACATTCAGTTCGTTCGCCAGCCCGGAACTTTGCGGTTCACCCCTGGGCAAAATGACCGCGAAAACCGAGCCGCCCCCTGGCCTTGAGCTTAATTCGAGCTTGCCTTTCAGAGTCTCCACCAGGCGCTGAACAATCGGCAAACCCAAACCCAGTCCCTTTTCCGGATTGCGCTCACGATTCTCCGCCTGAAAAAATTCTTCAAAGATCATATTCTGGTTTTCGGGCGCAATGCCCATACCATTGTCGCGCACTTCTATTCGGATAGAACCCTGGCGGTGGCGCGCAGCAACCAGAACACGGCCGCCGGTTGGGGTGTAACGTATCGCATTTGAAACCAGATTGGACAGTATCCGTTCAACCAGATAAATGTCCGAATCAACCCAAAAATCCGTTGGCCGCATTTGCAAGCTGACACGCTTTGAAAGCGCCGTGCGCCGGAAAACCAGGTAAACCCGGTCAAATAGTTCCTGTAGCCGGAAGGAATGAACATCCGGCACGATATCGCCCATATCGAGTCGCGAAATATCGAGCAGACTGTCGAAAACATCCTTCAGGCTGACGATGGAAAGGTTGATTTGCGTCGCCAACTGATCGAGATCGCGGGTTAACCCCAGACTGAGCTGACGCTGCAAATCGGCGGCGAACAGCGAGAGGGCATGCAAGGGCTGCCGCAGGTCGTGGCTGGCCGCCGCAATAAAACGGCTCTTGGCAATACTGGCACGTTCGGCTTCTTCTTTCTGGCGGGCGATTTCGTTGGTAGCGGCGCTTACCCGTTCCTCCAGATCGCAGCGATAAATCTCGAGCAGGGCCGTCGTTTGGCCTTGTTCCTTGAACTGGCGCCAGATCAGCCAGGCACCGGAAAGGACAATAAACACGACCAGCCCCGCAAATAGGCCATATTCAGCCAGTCGGTGTTTCCAATCCTTCAGTGCCGCCGCCTCCGGCAAACTGGAAACAATCCGCAAGCCAGGGTATCCGGCCAGGGGGACAACAGCAAAAAAACGGCCATGGCTACGGAAATGGCCCACGTTGACCGCCAATGCATCCAGGCCGAGTATTGCATCGACTTTCCGCCCAATAACCGGCGACTGACTGGAAACATCTGCCGAACGACAGGAGGCAATCACCAGCTGCTCGGCATTGATCAAAAAAGCATCAAATTCGTCATCCAGGCGATTAGGCCAGCAAAACTTGTGAAAATACGCGCTTTCCAGTGCGGCAAAAGCGACACCGCCAAAAGCATTGCCATCCCCCTTGATCCGGTGCGCCAAGGCATAGGAATAGCGCCCCGTGTAACGTCCGATAAAGGGGCCATAAATGGTTTTATCCGCACCACCCTGCAGTGCTTTGAAGTAGGGACGGTCGGACACCTTGATATCGGGCGTCGGAAAACTGTTCGACGAGAAACGCTGGCGCCCCGTCTGGTCAAACAGAATCAAATCGCGCAACTGCGACAACGCCCGGGTATGGCGTTCGGCAACATATTGCCAGCCCTGCTTCTCGCTCCAGGTCTGCCAGTCACGACGATCCTGTGAAAGATCGATGACCAGTTCCTGCAGCAGGATGTCGATACCACCAAATGAGCGCTCGGTGTGCCCAGCCAGCAGGTTTGTAAAATGCTGCAGGCGCTTTTCAGTTCGCTCCAGCACCCCAGCCCGGTCATAAAGCAACTGCACCAGAAAAAAAACCAGCACCGTCAGAACAACGGCCAGGTTGATCGTTATGACCAGAGTTTTGGGGCGGCGCGGCAAGCGGATCACAGTTCGTAGCAATACAAAGTGCGCACTGGCCGGCAATCGACTTCGATTACCACCAGCGCTTCGACATCAGGCACTGGAAAGCTGTTGCTGACAAACAGGCTGCCAGGAGACATTTCGGCCTTGGCTTTCTGCCACAGTTCAGCCATCGGCGCTGGCGAAAGAAAAGCATAAACCACATCAAAATCGGCCAGACCAGCCTTCCACAAACTGCCCCAGCGCCAGTCCAGATTGGGCTGATTGCGGCTGCGCCAGCGGCCAAACAGCCAAGTCAGCGGCGCATTTTCGACGCCGACGAAACTGGCCTCTGGAAAACGCCGCGCCAAAGGCAACAGCGTGCTGCCAACACCCGAACCCAGATCAATAAAACGGCCGAATTGGCGCCCGGCCAGCAATTTCTCCAGCGCATCGACCGTTTCAGTATTACTCAGGTAGAGCGGAACCTGGCCAGTCAGCGCGCCACGGTAGACCAGCAGAAGCAGAATGGCAGCCAACAAAAACCAACCCGGATCAATCGACAGTTGCGCAACCGTCCACGCCAGCGGCGCAAAAAAAGCATGGATGAAACGCCACCAGATGGGCTGCCGGGTAAAGCTGGCAACGACAAAGGCCAGAAAACCGATGACCAACGAAGTCTCTGCCCAGGGAATTGCCGCCGCTTTCATGCCGAAATAGGGCCAGGCCAGCGACAGCACAAGAAGTGCGCATGCGGCCTGCAAGGCAAATTGTCGAGTGGGCGTATTCATAGTGGAATTGTACTTCGCAATCAGCATAATGCGGCAACGCATCGCACGCCCGTACCAGCTTTTTCTCGGTGTTTTCCTGCTGACCCCACTTTTCCGGGATAATTACGCCTATGCGAGCCCCTCACAAAATCCTTGGCATCCCTGCAGACGCCGACGAAAACGCCATCAAGCGCGGCTTTCGCCGCCTAGCCATGGCGCTGCACCCGGACCGCAACCCTGACAAAGGTGCCGAAGAGAAATTCAAGGCCGTCCGCGCCGCCTACGAAGCAATGTTGGCCGCCCTGCGCGATGGCGAGGCTGACGCCGAACTGAGCGAGGCGAACGGCAAACCGACCGAACCTCAAACCGAACAACGCGGTGCCGACATCCATCAGGACATCGAACTGACGCTGGAAGAAGCCGCCGCTGGCTGCCAGAAAACCCTTGCCCTGGATTGCAGCATTCCCTGCGCCAGCTGCGATGGCACCGGCGACTCAGGCCTGAGCCGCTCGGTGATGTGCAGCCATTGCCAAGGCAGCGGCCGCGTCCGCGAGGATGGCGTACTGGCGCGCTGCGGTCTCTGCGATGGCCGTGGCTTTATCACCAGCCGCGCCTGCAACGATTGCAGCGGCAGCGGCCGCCAGTCGGCCGAGCGCCATCTGCAAGTCCACGTTCCGGCCGGCGTCATTGCCGGCAGCGAGCTTCGCCTGGCCGGCCAGGGCAAGGAGCATCCCAACGGCGGCGCTCCCGGCCATCTTTTCCTTAAAGTCAGCCTGTTGCCACACCCCCTCTTTCACCCCATCGGCCAGGACCTGCTGTGCACGGTTCCGCTCAGCATTTTCCGCCTGCTGGCCGGCGGCAAGATGGAAGTGCCTGTGCTGATCGGCAAACGCAAGAGCGTCACACTGCTACCCGCCACCAGCCTGCAGCCCGAACCGACACGAATCAAGGGTTGCGGACTACCGGGGCGTACCGGCCAGCCAGGTGGTGATTTGCTGGTTTCCTGGAAGCCCGTACTGCCAACACGCTTGACCGCAGAGCAGATCGACCTGCTCAACGCCGCCGAGCGCGCTCTGCAATCAAATCTCAAGAAAAATGCGCCGGAATTGGCGGCCTGGAAGGAGAGATGAAATGAGCCACAAACATGAACAACTGCTGCGCAGCATTTTTGCCGACCCGCCCAGCAATAACATCCAGCGGCGAAATCGAAAATCTTTCCGGCGCCCGACTGCGCGTCAAAATCAAGCACGTGGAAACCATCCTGCACCGCCCGCACCACAGCAACACCCTCGACCGCCAAGGCATCAAGCACCTGCGCGAATTCCTGGCCCACGCCGGCGTCAGCGTTTCCAGCCTCGAGATAAATTAAGAGTCCACCATGCCCAATTTCTTCGCCACCTGCCCGCGCGGGCTGGAAACTCAACTCGCTGAGGAACTGACCAGCGCCGGTGCCAATAAAATCCGCACCCTGCCCGGTGGCGCCCACTTTAGCGGCGACTGGCCGACCTGCTACCGCGCTAATCTCGAGTCACGCATCGCCACCCGCATCCTCTGGCATATTGCGCAGGGTCAATACAGCCGCGAAGAAGACATTTACAAACTGGCACTCTCCATCCGCTGGTTTGACTTTTTCGCCCTCAGCCGCACTTTTCGCGTCCTCACCACGGCGATCCGCTCACCGCTCAAATCCATCGATTTCATCACTTTGCGCGTCAAGGATGCCGTTTGCGACCGCTTTCGCAGCCAGAACGGCGAACGCCCGAACGTCGACACCCGTGAACCGGATGTCCGCATCCACACCTTTCTCACCGAAAGCGAGTGCACGCTCTACATCGACACCTCCGGCGCTCCGCTCTGGCAGCGCGGCCTGCGCCAGCAATCGGTGGAAGCACCATTGAAGGAAAATCTCGCCGCCGGCATCTTGAAGCTTACCAGCTGGCAACCCGGAACCCCGCTCTACGACCCGATGTGCGGCAGCGGCACCTTCCTGCTCGAAGCCGCTCAAATGGTGCTCAACCGCGCACCGGGACTGGGTCGCACCTTTGGATTTGAGAAACTCACCGGCTTCGAGGCCATCCCTTGGGCAAAAATCCGTGCCGACGCCGAAGCACGCTGCCTGCAGCCTTCGCCGCAAGCCATTTTCGGCAGCGACATCGACGAACACGCCGTCCGCGCCAGCAAGCGCAACCTGCAGGAAGCCGGATTCGGCGGCATCGTTCAAGTCGGCGGCGGCGACCTGCTGGCCGCCGAAGCGCCCTGTGACGACCCCGGCATCCTGGTCGCCAATCCACCCTACGGCGAACGCATCGGCGAACAGGAAGAACTTGCCGCCCTCTACCCGCAGCTCGGCCGCGTATTCAAGGAAAACTTTGCCGGTTGGAACTGCTACCTGTTCACCGGCGACTTGCGCCTACCCAAACTCATGCGGCTCAAACCCAGCCGCAAGACCCCTCTCTACAACGGCGCGCTGGAATGTCGACTCTATGAATTCAAGATGGTGGCGGGGAGTAACCGGAAGGATGCAGCGCAAACGTAATCACAAGCATCTGCTTTTAATGATAGCCGCCTTCAACTTGGTGACGCACCACCAGCGGTTTGTAGAGCCGAACTCTCGGCATATTGCGTAAACTGAACGAGAAAAGTCAGTGGGGCGCTTTTGTAGAAGCCAGCATTTTTTCGAGACGCCCGATCACAGCACTGGAACTGACATATTTTCCAGCACAACGAGCATCTTCTCCTGAACACAAACCACGCGCGATAAACTCGTACTGGAGTTGCCGCCGTGGTTTGGGATTGACGCGCAAAAGGGGAAAGTTGGCAACTTCCATAACGAATTCCAAACGCACTGCCAAATCAAATCGTAAGCAAGAAGACGTACACGCAAGCAACCGGTTTACCCTCTCACCTCAAGGCGAAGGCAAGACAAGGCGGCAAGCGCTAACGCGACGAGACAGTAGCAGCGCTACGGCGAGGAGCGGGAACGCGCAGCCAACGCAGTATTGCCGAGCGGGCACCCAAAACCGCTAAACAATATCGAGGTGACCCAGACCTTGCGTGAGATCCCTATCCTTCGACTCCTTGCCATGCAGCTTGATCTGTAGCCGCAGGTCATTAAGCGAATCGGCATTCCTGAGCGCATCTTCGTAGGTGATCTTGCCGCCTTCGTAGAGGTCGAAAAGCGCTTGGTCGAAGGTCTGCATGCCGAGTTCGCGCGACTTTTTCATGATTTCCTTGATTTCGTGCACCTCGCCCTTGAAGATGAGGTCGGAAATCAACGGCGAATTGAGCATGACTTCGATGGCGGCAGAACGTCCCTTGCCATCTTTTTTCGCAATCAGGCGCTGTGAAATCATGGCGCGCAGGTTGAGCGACAGATCCATCAGCAATTGATGGCGACGCTCTTCCGGGAAGAAGTTGATAATGCGGTCGATGGCCTGATTGGCGCTGTTGGCGTGCAAGGTTGCCAGACAGAGGTGGCCGGTTTCGGCAAAGGCTATGGCGTAATCCATGGTGTCACGGTCGCGAATTTCACCCATCAGAATGACATCCGGCGCCTGGCGCAGGGTGTTTTTCAGGGCTGGCACCCAGTCATCGGTATCGACCCCGACTTCGCGCTGGGTGACGATGCAGTTTTTGTGATCGTGTACGTATTCAATCGGGTCTTCGATGGTGATGATGTGGCCATAGGTATTGGTATTGCGGTAGTCCACCAGCGCCGCCAGCGAGGTGGTCTTGCCGGTACCGGTACCGCCGACGAAAATGACCAGACCACGCTTGGTCATTGCCACATCCTTGAGGATCGGGGGCAAGCCCAGATCATCCAGGGTCGGAATGGTCATATTGATCGTCCGGCAGACGATCCCGACCCGCGCTTGCTGGACAAAGGCATTGACCCGGAAACGGCCAATGCCAGCCGGCGATATGGCGAAATTACATTCCTTGGTGGATTCAAATTCAGCCGCCTGCTTGTCGTTCATGATGGAACGCGCCAGTTCGGAGGTATGCTGTGACGTCAGTACCTGGTTCGACACCGGCGTGATGCGGCCGTCGATCTTGATGGCAGGCGGAAAATTGGCGGTAATGAACAAATCCGACCCTTTTTTCTGCGACATGAGCCGCAGCAGGTCGTGCATGAATTTCATTGCCTGGTCTCGTTCCATTTTTCTCTCCTGCTTTTTGATGCGTCGTTGGCCGCAATCACCGCCAGCTTGCCATACTGAAAAACTGTCTACTCTGGCATTTTGTCAGCTGCCCAGCCTCGACTGCGCCCAATCGCTTCTGTAGCCTAACCCGGGAAATTATCCTTGTTCGTCGCCTTGCCGCGCGCTTCTGCCGGTGAGATGACATTGCGCCGCACCAGTTCGACCAGACACTGGTCAAGCGTTTGCATACCCTGCGCCTGCCCGGTCTGAATCGTCGAGTACATCTGCGCCACCTTGGCTTCGCGGATCAAGTTGCGAATGGCTGGTGTGGCGATCATGATTTCGTGCGCCGCCACCCGGCCGCTACCGTCCTTGGTTTTGAGCAGCGTTTGCGAAATAACGGCGCGCAGCGATTCGGACAACATGGAACGCACCATTTCCTTTTCGGCCGCCGGGAAAACGTCGATCACCCGGTCAATCGTTTTGGCCGCCGACGAGGTGTGCAGCGTGCCAAAAACAAGGTGCCCCGTTTCGGCGGCTGTCAGCGCCAGGCGAATGGTTTCGAGGTCGCGCATTTCGCCCACCAGAATTACGTCCGGGTCTTCGCGCAGAGCCGAACGCAGGGCGTTGGAAAACGATAATGTGTGCGGGCCGACTTCACGCTGATTGATCAGGCACTTTTTTGACTCGTGTACAAATTCAATAGGGTCTTCAACCGTCAGGATGTGGCCATAATCGTTTTCGTTAACGTGATTGACCATGGCTGCCAGGGTCGTCGACTTGCCCGAACCGGTTGGCCCGGTGACCAGCACAACGCCACGCGGAAATTCGGAAATATCCTTGAAGATTTTCGGGCAATTGAGTTCTTCCAGCGACAGCACCTTGGAAGGAATGGTCCGGAAAACCGCCCCTGCTCCGCGCTGGTGATTGAAGGCATTGACCCGGAAACGCGCCAGATTTGGCACTTCAAAGGAAAAATCACACTCCAGCGTTTCTTCATAAATCTTGCGCTGGCCATCATTCATGATGTCATAGACCATGGCGTGCACATCTTTGTGCTCCATGGGTGGCAAGTTGATGCGGCGCACGTCGCCATGCACCCGAATCATCGGTGGCAGGCCGGAAGAAAGATGCAGGTCGGATGCCTTGTTCTTGACGCCAAAGGCCAGCAGTTCTGTAATGTCCATACGGGTGATCCTTGCGGGGCGTGTATACTGGTTTAAGATCGAAATCCCAACGAATTATGAGCGCAATCGCCTCCAACCTGCAAGCCGTTCGCCAACGCATTGATGCAGCCTGTCGCGCCGCTGGCCGAAACCCCGGGAGTGTACAGCTTTTGGCGGTCAGCAAAACCTGGCCGCATTCTGCCGTCCAATTGGCTTTAGAGGCCGGCCAGACGGCCTTTGGCGAAAATTATGTGCAGGAGTCTCTCGCCAAAATCCGCCAATTATCCAATTGCGGTATCGAGTGGCATTTTATCGGACCATTGCAGAGCAACAAGACGCGCCAGGTGGCTGAAAATTTTGCCTGGGTACATGGCATCGACCGTCTCAAGATCGCCGAACGCCTCGCGGCGCAGCGCCCAGAGAATTTGCCGCCGCTGCAAGTCTGCGTCGAGGTCAATGTTTCCGGCGAGCAGAGCAAAAGCGGCTGCAACCCCGAGGAAGTCGTCACACTTTGTCAGGCCATCAGCGCCCTGCCGCGCTTGCAACTGCGAGGTCTTATGGCCATCCCGGCACCGGAGGTGGATTTCAGCGCTCAGCGCCTGCCTTTTCGCCGCCTCAAGGAAATTTTCGAGCAATTGTGCACTGGTGGGCTAGCACTCGACACCCTGTCGATGGGAATGTCGCACGATCTGGAAGCGGCCATCACTGAAGGCGCAACCATTGTCCGGGTTGGCACCGCCATTTTTGGCGCGCGGGATCAGCCATAAAATACCAACTTCTTTTTTCTGACGGTCTGACATGAAAATCACTTTTCTCGGCGGCGGCAATATGGCCAACGCTCTCATCGGCGGCCTTTTGAAGCAGGGTGCGAAGCCCGGCAACATCACTGTTCTTGAACTCGATCCAGTTTCCCGCCAGCGCCTGATCGACAATTACGGCGTCACCTGCCTAGCGACGGCTGACGCAAGCGCCTGGTGTGCCGACATTATCGTTCTGGCCGTCAAGCCGCAACAAATGCAGGCTGCCCTGCAAACCCTGACGCCCCACTTAGCCAATCAAATCGTCGTCAGCATTGCCGCCGGCCTGCGACT
The DNA here is from genome assembly GCA_018262285.1 of Pseudomonadota bacterium. Taxonomy (GTDB): domain Bacteria; phylum Pseudomonadota; class Gammaproteobacteria; order Burkholderiales; family Rhodocyclaceae; genus UBA1934. Next base: position 15,180 of record JAGTRX010000039.1, read on the forward strand.
CGATACCCTGTCGCGCTGGCTGGGCAGTTTTCGCCGCATCGTCCGCGCCATGCCCAACACTCCTGCCATGATTGGCGCCGGCGTCACCGGCCTGTGCGCTTACCCTGAAGTTTCGGCCAGCGAACGACAGGCGGCGGAAAGCATATTGCACGCAGTCGGCAGTACGCTCTGGGTAGAGGATGAAGCCCAAATGGATGCCATCACAGCCATTTCGGGCAGTGGCCCGGCCTATGTTTTCCTGTTCATTGAGGCGCTGCAACACGCTGCCGAGAAACTAGGTTTCCAGCCGGAAGCTGCGCGCCAACTGGCTCTGCAAACTTTTACCGGCGCTGCCAGCCTGGCCGCGCAGACCGGCGAGAATCTCGTCCTGCTGCGCCAACGCGTCACTTCCAAGGGCGGCACCACCGAAGCGGCGCTGCAGGCCATGCTGGCCGGCGGCATCCAGGAAACCATCCTGGCCGGCGCTCTGGCTGCCAACGCCCGCAGCATCGAACTGGGCAAATTGCTTGATCAGGAAGGCCACCAATGACCGCGCTGATCTTCCTTATCGAGACGGTTATCGGCTTTTTCACCATCCTGTTCCTGCTGCGTTTGTACATGCAGGTGCTGCGTGTGTCATTTCTCGGCCCCATTGGGCAATTCGTCATCACCCTGACCAACTGGGCTGTGCGCCCCCTGCGCCGCATCATCCCGCCCTGGGGCGGCTTTGATCTGGCCAGCCTCTTACCGGCCATTTTGCTGCAGCTTGGCCTGTCCATCCTGAGCCATATCCTGCTGCCACGCCGCCTTTTTGCGGACGACACCGCAATGGCTCTCTTTTTCGGCACATCGGCATTGCTGGGGATCGTTCGCGAATCCATACGCCTGTTTATCGGCGCGCTTATCGTTCAAGCCGTGCTCTCCTGGGTCAACCCGCGCTCCCCCCTAGCCGCGCCGATCCACCAGTTCACGCGCCCCTTCCTCGACCCGATTCGCCGCATTCTGCCGCCGATTTCGGGTATCGATCTGTCGCCTCTGGTCGCCATTGTGCTGGCGCAAGCCATTCTGTACTTGTTGTGAATGACTGGTTGCATACCACTGGCAGCGGCGTCACGCTGACTTTACACATTCAGCCCGGCGCTAAAAAGACGGAAATTGTCGGCCTGCACGGTGATGCGTTGAAAATTCGTCTGCACGCGCCGCCGGTCGATGGCAAGGCCAATGCGGCGCTGATCGAGTTCCTCGCCGAAACTCTGGGTCTGCCTCGCAGCGCAATCACCCTCAAGAGTGGCCAGACCGCGCGCCGCAAAGTGGTGGCCGCAGAAGGCATCAACACCGAGAACACGCTTCGCGCTCTTGGGTGTTAAGAAAACCAATTGGCCACAGAGGCCACCGAGAGCATTGGCGTAGAATCGAATCAATTCTCAGCGTACAAGGGAGCCAAACATGGACGAACAGGAAATCAAACGGGTGTTCAAGCAGGCGATCAAGCGGGAAATCGAGGCCAACTCGTTCTATTACGCTGCTTCTACCAGGATCAAGGATCGCGACTTGCACAATATTTTCATGAAACTGGCGCGCGAGGAACATGGCCACATGGAGATGCTGGAGCGCTTTTATGAAGACCCCAGCTTGCCATTCAAAGTTTCCAAGCCGGAAACAGACTACAGACTGGCTGAACAACTGGAATTGCCTGAATTATCCTGTGACATGAAGCCGGAGGATGCGATTGCGCTGGCGATCAAAAAAGAGCAACTGGCCATGGAGACCTACCAGCACATGGCAGCCCTGTGCACCGACCGCGAACTGCAAGACATTTTCCAGAATCTAGCCAACATGGAGGCAGCGCACAAGCAACGCCTTGAAAAAATGTTTATCAACGTCAGCCTGCCGGAATCATTCTGATTCAAGCTCGATAAACTGAAGCAGTCGTCAGGTGTGCTCCGTGGAAAAACAAACTCAAGCCTGATAAACCACCTGCCCGCCGACCACTGTCGTCACCGCCCTGCCTTTCAGGGTCTTGCCAATGAACGGCGTGTTCTTGCCACAGCTCTTGAGGGTTTCCGCCGTCACTTGCCATTCGACAGCAGGATCGAAGATACAGACATCGGCCGGCGCACCAACATTCAACTGCCCGGCCGGACTGCCGCAAATCGCCGCAGCATCGCAGGTGATGCGCGCCAGCGCCGCCGGCAGGGCTATCTTTTCCTCTTCCGCCCATTGCAGGGTCAGAGACAAGAGCAATTCAAGCCCGGTGGCGCCGGGCTTGGCTTCAGCAAAAGGCAAGGCCTTGTCGTCGGCGTCGCAGGGCGTGTGGTCGGAGCAGATGGCCGCCACACCACGTTTCACCGCTGCCCGCAAACCTGTACGATCACTGTCAGCCCGCAGGGGCGGATCAAAACGGGCATTGCTGTCGAAATAGCCAATATCGCTTTCCGTCAGATGCAAATAGTGGACACCAATATCGCAAGTCACCGGCAAACCGGTTCTTTGCGCTTCCTCAACCATACCAACCCCCGCCGCCGAGGACAGGTGCTGCAGGTGCAGCCTTACCCCCGTTTCGCGCGCCAGTTGCAGGAGTGTACCGACGGCAATCGTTTCAGCGGCAACGGGGATACCGGTCAAACCACGCTTGTCGGCAACCTTGCCATCGTGGGCAACGCCATTACGTGACAGCCAGTAATCTTCCGGCTGCAGCCAGACGGCAAAACCAAAGGTAGCGGCATACTCAAGCGCCCGCAGTAGCGCCTGGGTATCGGTTATTGGCTGCTTGGCTTGAGAAAAGGCAATGCAGCCGGCACGTTTCAAACCCACCAGTTCTGCCAGCCGTTCGCCACTCAAATTCTGGGTCAAGGCACCGAGCGGCAACACTCGCGTCAAAGCGGTTTCGGCCGCACGCCGCACCAGGCGCTCCACCAGCTCGGGTTCGTCAAGCGGCGGATTGGCATCGGGCGGACAAACCAGGGTGGTCACACCACCGCTCACCGCCGCCTTCAACTCGGATTCAATTCCCTTCAGTCGCGCCGCCAGATCAATCAGGCCGGGGCAGACAATATGGCCCTTGGCATCAATGCTGTGATCGGCGACAAAACCGGCCGGAGTCTGGCCGATTCCGGCAATCAGGCCATCGGCAATGAAAAGGTCGGCTTGCTGGTCGAGGCCGTTTTTCGGGTCAACGAGGCGACCGTTGGCAATTTTGATTTTCATGTTGTTATTCATGTTAATTTCCCGCCACGATGCTCATCACCGCCATGCGCACAGCGATGCCGAAGGTCACCTGGTTGAGAATGACGGACTGTGGGCCATCCGCCACCAAGGAATCGATTTCGACGCCACGGTTCATCGGCCCCGGATGCATCACAATGGCGTCGGGCTTGGCCAGCGCCAGCTTTTCGGGCGTCAGACCATAGCTTTTGAAGAATTCAGACGCCGAAGGCAGCAAGGCGCCATTCATGCGTTCATTCTGCAGACGCAGCATGATGACCACATCGCAGTCTTTCAATCCGGCGGAAAGATCGTAGAAGACGCGCACCCCCAAATTCTCGACATGCCGGGGCAGCAAGGTTTTGGGCGCAATCACGCGCAGTTCCGGCACACCGAGCGTGGTCAGGGCGTCAATGTTGGAGCGCGCTACGCGCGAGTGCAGAATGTCACCGACAATCGCCACCGTCAGGTTTTCAAAATTCTGCTTGTAATGGCGGATGGTGTACATGTCGAGCAGGCCTTGCGTCGGGTGGGCATGCCGCCCGTCGCCCGCATTGACGATGTGGATGTCGTTGCGACCGGTACGGCGCAAATGATCGGCGATCAGGTAAGGAGCGCCACTCGAAGCATGGCGGATGACGAACATGTCGGCATGCATGGCGCAAAGGTTGTCGATAGTATCGAGCAGGCTTTCGCCCTTGGCGGTAGCAGAACGGCTGATATCGAGATTGAGGACATCAGCAGAAAGACGTTTGGCGGCAATCTCGAAGGTCGTGCGGGTGCGCGTCGAATTCTCGAAAAAGAGGTTGAAAACGCTCTTGCCGCGCAAGAGAGGAACTTTCTTGACCTCGCGATCCGAGACCTCGATAAAGGAAGCCGCTGTGTCGAGAATGTGCATCAGCACTTCGCGCGGCAAGCCTTCGATGGAGAGCAGGTGGGTCAAGTCTCCCTGGGCATTGAGTTGCGGATTAGACATTTTCAAGGCTCCAGGCCAGAGTGTTGTCGGCATTGCGCGCCAGCACCAGATTTTCTTTCCCCACCAGCAAATCGGTTTTCCAGACACAGTATTGCGCCGCGATAGGCATTTCACGACCACCACGGTCGGCCAGAACGGCAAGCTCGATCCTGGCCGGCCGGCCGTAATCGAACAATTCATTGACCGCAGCACGGGTGGTACGCCCGGTATAAAGAACGTCATCGACCAGGATAATGTGACGCCCCTCCACCTCGAAAGGGATAACCGTCGGCTTCACCTGCGGATGCAGCCCCTTGGCGGCAAAATCGTCGCGGTAGAAGGAAACATCTATCTGGCCGAATTCGGCGCTCAATCCAAGAGAAGACTTCAGGCGCTCGGCAACCCAGACGCCGCCGCTGTGAATGCCCACAAAAAGTGGATTGACGGCGAGCATGGGACGCAGCAGTTCTGCCAATTGCCGGCACTGAACTTCGGCATCGGGAAGGGGATCAGGAAGTGGGGGCATGGGTATCAAACCAGGTTTGCAAAATCAGTTGGGCAGCCACGGCATCGAGCAGCGGCTTCATTTTTTTGGTGTTGCGACCCGTCTCGCGCAGGCGAGACTCGGCGTCGCACGAGGTCAGACGTTCGTCGGCAAAAGCCACCGGCAAAGAAAAGGCTGACGACAGCAGCCCCGCAAAACTTCTGCACAGTGCCGTCATGGCGTGTGGCGTTCCATCGGCGTGGGTTGGTAGCCCCACCACCAGTTGTTTGGGTTGCCATTCCTGAATCAACTCGCCGATTGCCTTGAGGCGTCCAGCCTTGTCTTGCGCCTTGATCACCGCCAGCGGGTGCGCCTGTGTCAGCGTACTTTCGCCGATGGCAACGCCTATCCGTTTTTCGCCATAATCGAAGGCCAGCACGGTTCCCTCAGGCATGCCCGGCAACCTCGGAAAGCTGCGAATAGCTGATGCCAAGATTTTGCATGGCAGCCGACAACCGCACCTCGGCGGGCATATCGAAAAGTATGGCAGGGCTGGCCGGCACCGAAAGCCAGGAATTCTGGCCAATTTCGGCCTCCAGCTGACCGGCTCCCCAGCCCGAATAGCCGAGCGTAACCAGGGCTTCACGCGGTTCACCACTGGTACCCAGCGCTGTCAAAACATCACGCGAACTGGTCAGCCCGATTTCGCTGCCGCTCACGGGCAGGGTGGACTGCCACTCGCCTAACGGTCGGTGCAGGACAAAACCACGATCCAGCTGAACCGGGCCGCCAAAATAGACTGGACGATCGACCAGTTCGGCGCGCTCGAGCGGCAATTCGACCTTCTCGAATAGCGCCCCCAGATTCATGTCGATGGGGCGATTGACAATCACTCCCATGGCACCTTCGGGCGTATGCTGGCAAATATAGATCAAAGCCCCGCTAAAATAGGGGTCGTTCATCGTCGGCATGGCGATGAGAAAGTTGTCCGTTAAATTCACGCTGTCCATGGGCAGGATTTTACCGCTGGCGGTTCACAAACCAAACATGAATCTTCCATGAACTCTCCTTTGCCTTTTAATTCAGCCCTGGTCTGGTTTCGTCGCGACCTGCGCGATTATGACCACGCAGCGCTTTCTGCCGCATTGGCATCAGCAATAGATGTTTATTGTGTCTTTGTTTTCGACCGCGACATTCTCGATAGCTTGCCCAACCGCCGAGATCGCCGGGTAAGTTTCATCCATGCCTCGCTGCTCGAACTCGACAGCGCCCTGCGCGCTCGCGGCGGCGGCTTGATTGTTCGAATGGGCAGCGGCCGCGAGGAAATCCCGCAGCTGGCCAGATTACTGGGCGTGCAGGCTGTTTTTGCCAACCGCGATTACGAGCCTGACGCCAAATCGCGCGATCAGGTCGTCGCCGATAGCTTGGCAAACGCGGGGATTCGTTTTCTTTCGCCGAAAGACCAGGTTATTTTTGATGGTGACGAAATTCTGACCGGCACAGGGAAACCTTTTTCTGTCTTTACGCCTTACAGTCGCGCCTGGCTCAAGCGCTTGATGGCCGAGGGAGTCGCCCCCTTCGAATCCAATGGACAACTGGTTGCCCCACCTACTCCCGAGCCCATTCCCGATCTTGCCGAAATTGGCTTTGAGCCTCTCGATCCGGTTTTGGTCGGGCTACATCCCGGCATGTCCGGCGCCCGCAAAGCCTGGCAGGTTTTTCAGGATCGGCTGGATGCCTATCAGCGCAATCGCGACTTTCCAGCCCGAACTGCGACCTCGAATCTTTCGCCACATCTACGCTTCGGCACCATTTCCATCCGCGAGCTGGTTGCCCATGCCTGGCGTGGGACGGGTACCGGGGCTGAAACCTGGTTAAAGGAACTGATCTGGCGCGATTTCTACTTCCAGATCCTCGATCATCATTCCCGCGTTGTCACCACCTGCTTCAAGCCAGAATACGACGCCCTGCGCTGGGACGACTGGCCACAGGGACTGGCTGCGTGGCAGAGCGGCATGACCGGCTATCCCCTGATTGACGCGGCGATGCGTTTGCTTGCCAATCACGGAACCATGCACAACCGGCTGCGTATGATCACCGCTTCTTTCCTGTGCAAGGATTTAGGGATCGACTGGCGACTCGGCGAGCGCCATTTTGCCCAACATCTTAATGATTACGATCTTGCCGCCAACAACGGGGGCTGGCAGTGGGCAGCTTCCACCGGCTGCGATGCGCAGCCCTGGTTCCGCATTTTCAACCCGGTGACGCAATCCGAGAAATTTGATCCGCAAGGCGATTTCATTCGTCGCCATCTGCCAGAACTCGCCCAAGTGCCGCAACGCTACCTCCACGCGCCCTGGCGCATGCCATTGCAGACACAGATGGAATGTGGTGTTCTGATCGGGAAGGACTACCCGGAACCTGTCGTTGATCACGAGTTAGCGCGCCAACTAACGCTGGCGCGCTATACCTCGCTCAGGAAGAACGCTTCTGTTTGACAAAGCCGGCGATCAACTCCAGCAGCCTGTCTTCATCGTAAGGTTTGCCCAAATACTCGTTGGCACCAATTTCAAGCGCATAGTTGCGATGCTTTTCGGCTGTCCGTGAAGTGATCATGATAACCGGCAAGTTTTGAAGACGCGGATCGGCACGGACATTACGCACCAGATCAAAACCGTCCATGCGCGGCATCTCGATGTCGGAAATCATGACGTCAGGTATGTTATCAACCAAGTGCTCAAGCGCATCGACGCCGTCCTTGGCGGTAATGACCTGATAACCAACGCGCGCCAGCAGGCGGCCGGTAATCTTGCGGACTGTCAGCGAATCATCGACCACCATGACAGTCGGCATGGTCTCGGCTTCGATCTCGGCCACCACATCGGCCTCGGTCTTGAAGCCGGTCGCCGGCAGGGCAGTTACAATCGCCTGCCGTCCAGCCAGCGCCACCGGATTCAAAATCAGCACCACGCGGCCATCGCCCAACACTGTTGCGCCGGCCAAACCAACCACCCGAGCCAACTGCGGGCCAATGTTCTTGATAACAACTTCCTGATTGCCTTGCAGCTCGTCGACCAGCACAGAAACCCGCTTGGAACCGGAACGCAGCAACAACACCCAGTAACGCCGACGGCTTTCCGGCAGAGCCTCGCTATTGCCCAATAGATGGGGAAGGAAACTGAAGGGATAGACGTTGTCCTTCCATTCGGCGAAGCCCGCCGCACGCATAGCTACCAAACGCTCTTCCTTGACCTCAAGCACCTGCTCGATCATGGTTGACGGGATGGCGTAGAGTGTCCCGCTGGCACGCACCAGCAGGGTCTGCATTACCGTCAGCGTCAGCGGCAGATAAAGTCGGAAGGTTGTTCCCTTGCCGGGCGTGGAGAGAATTTCAATGCGGCCACCGAGGTTGCTCACCTCGGATTTGACCACGTCCATGCCGACACCGCGACCGGCAATCTGAGTCACTTCGGTGGCTGTTGAGAAACCGGCTTGGAAAATGAAATCGTAGAGGCCAGACGCATCAATTTCCTGACCCGGCGCCAACAATCCGCGACTTTCGGCACGCGCCCTGATCTTGTCCACATCGAGACCACGCCCGTCATCGGACATGGACAGGACAATTTCATTGCCTTCCTGCGACAGCACCAGAGTGATTTCACCGGTTTCGGTTTTTCCGGCAGCCAGGCGATCATTGCGATCCTCAATACCATGACTGACCGAATTACGCAGCATGTGCTCAATCGGCGCCATCATCTTGTCCAGCACCGAGCGATCGAGCTCGAGGTGGGCACCGCGAATATCCAGGTTGGCGCGCTTGCCAAGTTCCTTGGCCGTCTGCCGGACAATCCGGTATAGACGCTCGGACTGGCTGGAGAAGGGCACCATGCGAATGGACATCAAGTCCTGCTGCAGCGAGCGCGTCATGCGCGCCTGCGAAACAATGGCCGCGTTGGTGTCGTCCAGGTTCTTCAACAAACTCTGTTGCACGGTTGCCACGTCGTTGACCGACTCGGCCATGAAGCGGGTCAGTTCCTGGAAGCGGGTGAAACGATCCAGCTCGAGCGGGTCGAATTCGTCCTTACCTCCCTCGGTCAGTTGAACCCGGGCCTGCATCTGGCTTTCGGACTGGATTTCGATTTCGCGCAACTGGCGGCGCAGGCGAATGATATTTTCAGTCAGATCAAGCAGAGATACCTTGAGACTGCGCATTTCGCCTTCGATACGCGCCCGGGCAATCGACAACTCGCCCGCCTCGTTAACCAGTCGATCAACCAGTTCGGCGCGCACACGAATCTGTGCTCTGCGGTCAGCGCCCTCATGCTCGACCGGTGCAGGCGCAGCCCCTGGTGCCGGAGTGGCAGCCTCGGCCGAGGCTACGCCAGACTGCGCCTGCGCTTTTGCCGCTGCCTCTTCCACGACGGCTTGCTGTGCCGTTGGCGCCAGCGCGCTCTCGGGCAGAACCGGCGATTCGCCAGCCAACAAACGTTCAACAATCAAAGTCAGGGTGTCGCAACCGTTTTCAATCTGTTCCAGCAGCGGCATGGAAAGATGCCCGCTACGCAGAGCATCTTCCAGACCACTCTCGAGCGAGTGTGTCATTTCGCCAAGGTTCATGGCACCCGCCATGCGCGCCCCGCCCTTGAAGGTATGGAGCAAACGCGCCAGGGAACGTGGCGCTTCAACATTGGCAATATTGTCACGCCAAGTGTTCAACTGCTCGGCAAAACCCTGCACCAGATCCTGAGCCTCTTCCAGGAAAATGGGCAGCAACTGCTCGTCAAGTTCATCCTTGAGGTGCTGCGCTTCCTTGAGTCGCGCTGCAACCGATGTGACCGCACTGATTTCCGCATCAAGCGTTTCGGCTGGTTTTTCTACAGTAGGTGGCGGAACGACTGCCTCCGCCAAAACATTTTCGGTCTCAATCTCGGCTGAAGCACTCTCGGGCTCAGGCTCGGGCGTAACTTCCGCTGGCTCAGGTTCGGCAGTTTTTTCTGCTGGCTGCGGTGTCGCGATATCGAAAACATTTTCCAGCAAGTCGATCAGCACCGGTTGAGATTCCGGTGGAACCTGACTCGACAAACCAACGAACATGTCCTCAAGCGCCAAAATGGCCTGGCGAACAATCTCGATGCCTTCGATACTATCCGGCTGGGCACTATGATCGCGGCGCAGGAGCGCATGTTCGAGCGCAATCGCCAGCTTGTTGATTGGCATCAGACCTACGGTCGCCGCAATCCCGCCCAAGGTGTGCGCAGCCCTTGTCATTTCGAAGGCTGTCGGCGCATGCGCATCGGCTTCGATAAGCGTAAACGTGCTTTGCAGAGTGTTGAGATGCTGCCTTGCCTCTTCGCGGAAGATATCGTACAGGGTCTGCGCCATCTGGCCGCTGTCCTCGGCGGCTTCAGCCTTGGCTTCAACCAGCAGGTTTTCTTCCCTGGCGGACGATTCATCGACGTGGGCTACTGACTCTTCCATCGCCACGAGCGGCGCCATCTCATCAACAGGCAGAACTTCCGGCAACTCGACGGGCGCATCAAAGCTGATGTCCTCCGACTCCATCTCAACGTTTTCCGTCGCCTCTTCCTGCACCTCGGTCTCTTCGATCACCTCAATCGAACCCGAGACCACCCCGAAATCAACCGGCAGTTCTGCGGCGTTGTCTGCCAAGCCAAGCTCACCTTCCAAGACTTCCTCAGATAGGAGCGGCTCCTCCGGCAACTCCGCCAAAGTAATTTCGGCCGCTGGCTCATCAGCTGGCGCAACATCCATTTCAACAACAGGTTCAGGTTCCAGGGCATCGGGAGTACCCGCAACTTCCTCACCTACTGCAAAACTGAAACTGAAGTCTTGTTCGGCTTGAGAAGCCTCGGGTTCGGTCGCCGTCTCCTGTGCTTCCCCTTGCAATTCTTGTACTGCCAATTCTGCCGCAGGCTGCGTTGTAGTCTCGGGCAACTGAGCCACTTCCGGCGTAACTTCTTCCGGTACAGCAATGTCACCGAGCGTGAATTCAATTTCGCCCGCATCACCGGCTTGAACTTCCGGCACCACCTCTTCAGGCTGATCTGCTGCAAGCACTTCAACTTGCGGTTCTTCTACCGGCGCCTCTATCGCCACCGCCATTTCCTGTACTTCTAACGGCATCTCTTCTGCTGGCTGCGCTGCAGTCTCATGCAATTGCGCCATTTCAGAACTGACTTCTTCCGGCACAGCAAAGTCACCGAGAGCGAAATCTACTTCGCCTGCATCCCCGGCTTGCACTTCCGACGCCACCTCAACTGGCTGATCAGCCGCAAGCATTTCAACTTGCGCCTCTTCGGCACCGGTTTCCTGCGGAAGATCGAAAGCTGCAAACTCGACGACCTCTTGCGTCGGCTCCGGCTCGGATATCTCTTGCGCCTCTTCAACCGAGGCTTCCGGAATGGGCTCTGACGCTGCCGGCGCCGCAGCTGGTGCCGGTGCGGCTTCGCCGCCACGCAGACGCACGGCCTCAGCCACCAAACCAGTGTATTCAGGAACTTTCCCTGTATTTTCGTTAAGCTCACGCACCCAGATCGCGAAAACGTCGTGTGCCTGCCCGATCAAGTTGAGCAGCTGCGGTGTGACATCAATTTCCTGGCGCAGCCACATATTAAGGGTCTGCTCAATTTGCCAGGCTACTTCGCCAAGATCCTTCAGCCCGACCATGCGACCGCTACCCTTGAGGGTATGCGAGGCGCGCCGGATATTGGTCAAAGTATCAACGTTGTGGGGTTCTGCCCGCAAGCTGGCCAGTTCGCTCTCAATCGTTCCCACCACTTCCTGCGCTTCTTCCAGGAAGATTTCCAGCAATTCCGCATCGATTTCTTCGTGCGAACCCTGTGCCAACCGTAGCGTTTCGGCCGTCGGCGCCGGAGCTTCAGTCACCCCCGCCTTCAGCGTTGGCGCCAGCGCCGCATCGATCTCGTGCGCTGCTGAAGCACCCGACTCAAGCGCTGCCAAAGCCGCCTTGGCCGTTTCTCCCAAATGATGGTCGGCCAGAAGATCGGCATCTACCTGCAACGATTGCAGATTTTGTTTCAGTTCATTCTTGAGCCGCTCATCCTCGGGCGCTTCCATCAATGCAGAAAGCAAGGCCTGAGTGCTTTCCTTCTTTTGTTCAAGTTCAGCTTCGACAGAGGCGGCTGGTGCCTCCTGTGCCGCCTCCTCGATTTCTTCTTCGACAGACTGCTCTTCAAGGTCTTCACCACGCAGTTTGCGCAGGAACTGCTCGTAGTCGGTCGCCCCGGTTTGCATGCTGTCGATGAAGAAGCCCAGTGTCGACAATTCCTGCGCCACGGCTTCGAAATCTTCCACTGCGGGCCGATACCCGGCTTCGCCAAAACGCTTGATCTGAACCGAGCATTCCTGCAGGGTGGCAAGCGCCTTGTCGTGACCGAGGATGGAAAGCGCCCCGGAAATCTGCTTGATGGGTGCTTCGAGTGCCGCAGTTTCGATACCTTGCTCGGGATCCCGGAAGAAAGTATCGAGCGCCTGCTCGATTTGTGCCAAATTGCTCTGGATCTCGCGCGCCACCTGGCCAATCAGCAGTTTTTCCTGCGCCCGACGGCTCATGTCGTCGAGTAGCGGCACTTCAGCATCACTGCTGACCGGAATACCCGAAATACAGCCATGCAACCGCGCCACCATGAGGTCAACCTGGGAGGCGAAATCGGTACCCAGACGCTTGAAATTCTCTTGTGCATTCTGCAACAGCAATATGGCAGTCGCGACTTCCATCGCCACAGAATCGGATTGTCGCGTCGGATCCTCGGCAAGCCAGGCTGCGATAGCGCCCAAGCCCTGACCGAGCCGCTTGAGGTCGGTATGACCAACCACGGCAGTCACCTGAGCGCAATTTTTGGCCTGATCGGCAAAGCCAGACAGCGCCGCCGCACTGCCAGCACAGAACTTGTTCCAGAATTCCTCGGTCGCCACAATGACTTCACGCAAACGCCGCAACGCCGCTTCTTGCGGAGCTGTGGTCTGCGCTGTTTCAAGCTTGGGAATCAGGGTTTCAAGCTGGAAACTGGATCGTATCGTCGAGGCAAGTCCGTTACCAGCGGCGGCAGAAGACTGGCCAATATAATAAAGTGCATCCCGCAGCAGACGCTCGGCAACGTTGCGCGAACCTTCAAGCAAACGGCGAATCTGCAAGTCAATGCGGGCGCACAGCTGCTTGACTTCCTGTTCGGCTGCGACGCCTTGATCAGAAAGCGCATCAAGCAAGCCTTGCGAAACCCACCAGAAGGTCCTGGCGGCGGGCGTTTCCTGCGTTGCTTCAATAGCCTTGAGGGCTTGCTGCATTTGCCCGAGACCTTCGGCTGCAGCTGCACTGCCAGGACTGCGCAGCAAGGCAAGCAACCCTTTCTGGAAGCGCATGCGCTCACGTTTCAGGCAGGCACGAAATTCCTCCGGCGACAACCGCACCATGGGTTCAGCACGTTTGGGCGGACGAATCGACAAATCCGGAAAGAAAAGATCGGATGGCCTGAAGCGACCGACACCACGCGCCTCGTTCAATGCCCGGTAAACCGGCAACAAGCGCAGGGGTTGATTAGGCTCACCCGCCATCAGGTCATCCAGATACTGCCGGATGGCCAGGATGACGGCTTCTACCGCTTTGAGCATGTCATCCGTGACTGCGCTGCCATCTTCTTCGAGCGCCGCCAGCAGGTTCTCGAGCGTCTCGGTCACCTGAGTAACGCCATCCAGACCGACAATGGCCAGCGCACCATGAACCTGGTGCACATGGGTGCGGCAGAATTTCAGCTTGGTCGCATCCCTGCTATCCCAGAACTGATCCAGTGCCTCGCTGGCTCGATCAAGCGCAGCATCGATTTCGCCCTTGACCCAGGTCAGCGGCCCCAAATCAAATTCAGTCGCAGCATTCATAGGAGTTTGCTCTATCCGAAGGCTCAGCCGACCTTGAAGCCGGCAACCGAACCCTTGAGTTCTGCCGCCAGACTGTTCAGCTCATCGACGGCCTCGGCGGTGCGCTGCGTACCGACCGAGGTCTGCTCGGTAATGCGCAGAATTTCCTGCATGACCCCAGCAACACTGGAGGCCGAATCCGCCTGTTCCTGAGTCGAGTTGGAAATGTCCTGAATCAGCTGCGCCAGATTGCGGGAAACCTCGCCAATCTCGGTCAGCGCCTGACCAGCCGCATCGGACAGCTTGGCACCTTCCACCACACCCTGAGTCGATTGTTCCATGGCCGAAACAGCATCCTGCGTATCGGTCTGAATCGTCTTCACAATCGCCGCAATCTGTTTGGTGGCTTCACCGGAGCGCTCCGCCAACCGCTGCACTTCTTCCGCAACCACCGTAAAGCCGCGCCCCGCTTCACCGGCTGACGCCGCCTGAATAGCGGCGTTCAGCGCCAGAACGTTGGTCTGCTCGGTAATGTCGGAGATCAGTTCAACGATTTCGCCAATTTCCTGCGAGCTTTCACCGAGTCGCTTGATGCGCTTTGAAGTTTCCTGAATCTGGCCACGAATTTCGTTCATGCCCTTGATCGAGTCCTGCATGGCGACCGCGCCTTTTTCCGCAGCAGACAGCGACTGACGGGCAACCTGGGCT
>JAGTRX010000127.1 GCA_018262285.1 Pseudomonadota bacterium
CGTTATAATCGTCGCCGTTTTCCGAGAGGATATTCACGATGCGAAGTGTAGCCCGATTTGCCCGCCGTTTTGTCCATTTTCCGCTGGCCTGTCTTTTTGTCGTTTTTATTGCGGGCTGCGGACTGTTGCCTGACAAGATCGACGAGACCGCCGGCTGGTCTGCCAACAAGCTCTACGCCGAAGCCCGCGATGCACGGTCAGAGGGGGCTTGGGACAAGGCAGTTAAATATCTGGAAAAACTCGAAGCACGTTTTCCTTATGGCCGCTATGCCACGCAGGCTCAAATCGAACTCGGTTACGTCTATTGGAAGAGCGGCGAACCCGCTTCGGCCATTGCCGCCTGCGACCGCTTCATCAAGATGCACCCCAACCATCCTGCGGTTGATTACGCCTATTACCTGAAGGGCTTGATCAATTTTAACGAAGATCTGGGTTATCTCGCCTATCTGAGCATGCAGGACAATTCGGAGCGTGACCCCAAGGCCGCGAAGGATTCTTTTGACGCGTTCAAGATGCTGGCCACACGCTTCCCGGACAGCAAATACACACCGGATGCCATCCAGCGCATGAATTTCCTGGTCAACTCCATGGCTGCACAGGAAGTCAATGTTGCCAAGTATTACATCAAGCGTGGCGCATTTCTCGCCGCTGCCAACCGGGCACAAAATGCGCTGAAAGAGTACCCCAACGCCCCCTCCATCGAAGAGGCGCTTTTCGTCATGGTTGTCGCTTACGACAAACTCGGCATGAATGATCTGCGCGACGACGCCGAACGCGTCATGCGCAAGAACTTCCCCAACAGCAAGTATTACGCTGACGGACTCGACAAGAAGAAACCCTGGTGGCGTCTGTGGTGGTAAGAAAAAACTGAAGCGAGAACCGGCCAGAAAGACCAATTCAGCCGGTTCTCAACCGCCCTGCTTGATGGCCAGCACGGCTTGGTTGCGCAAGGTTCTCAGCAATGACAATTCCTTCTCCGGCACGACAATTTCGCCTGGATTGTCCTTGTCGGCATAAATCAGCGCCACCGGATTGCCCTTGATATTGAGAGGGAAGAGCAGAAAAGTCTTGGCCGGAACAATCTTGCGGAACCAGTCGGGAATGCGCGCCGCAATTTTTTCATCGTCAACGTTGCTAATGAGCAAATCCGCGCCTTTCAGGGTTGCCGCGTAGAAAATATCGGGGTTTTGTTTGAGCGCGAAACGGAATCCCTTGGCAATCTCCTGGGCGTCCGGACCAAAACCAAAACGTCCCTGCATGGTATTCGCGCGCACATCCTTGATACACAGGATGACGCGCTTGAAACCCATGGCGCGATACATGGTTTCCAGAATGATACGCAGGATGTCGTTCAATTTGAAACCATCGACCAGGGTATTGCTGATGTCCTGGATACCAGCCGTCAGTACCGATTGCGCATCAACCACCGCCGGGCCACCGCCCTCGCCCATTTCCTGATCCTGAATGCCCTCGAGCGGATCACCGGCTTGCAAAACGGTATCGCCAAAACCATCGGTATTAGCGACAGCCAATTTCGCAATCTGGGCTTGAATATCGGGTGATTTTTCTCCCGAGGCAAATTGCCGCATCTGCCGGCCGAACAGGCTTTGCTTCAAATTGATCTTGATAATATTGGCAAAATCAGTGGCCTCGTCAATGGCGCGAACCATCGTTTCCTGCAAATCCTTTTCAGAGACCGGTACGGAATCGCCGTATCTTGAAAGCATTTTCTTGAGATCGCGGCTGCGCGCCTCCGGCGACCCTGCCGTGATGACGCCACACATTTCGTTGGCGAAACAAGACATCACCTGCATGCGGTCTTCCAGCGTGAATGGCTTGCGAACACTACCAGCGGGCAGACTTTGCATACTGCGCAGTATCAGGGGCGGGAAACCCCATTGCTCGGCAATCGCCGTTCCCAGATCTTCAAAAGTAATACCCAACACCTGCATGGCCGCCTGATCTTCCGTGCAAAGCTTCTGTGCCATGGCACGCCGAATTTCTTCGCTTTCTTCGGGAAAGTAATATTGCGAAAGCAAACGACCCAGATTCTGGAAGAGCGAACAGATAAAAATCTGCTCCAGATCGCGCATCTTGGCCTGAACGCTGACATCCCGGCCAATGATGCCAGCCAGATTGGCGCGCAGGAATTCTTCCTTCAATAAATTGACGTTGCCCTTGTTCTGCATGTGCTCGAACAGGAGCACCGTAATGGCGATATTGCGCACCGCCTCGAAACCCATGACGATCACAGCACGCGAAACCGTGCTGATGCTGCCACCACCCGCCGGCCGGAAATAGGCCGAATTGACAATCTTGAGAATTTTATTGGTGAGCGAAAAATCCTTGAGGATGGAATTGGAAAGTTTGTTGATGCTTTCCTTTTCGCTTGAAGCAATTTTGTTGATGGCACTGACAGATTCCGATAGCGCTGGAAAATCGCTCTTATGGCGCATGCGCCGCAGCAGGAAATCAAGTGTGGCTTGCTTGCCGGTCGGTTTGGCCTCAGTCTCTTCCGGTTCCAGATAATTATCCAAGGCTTCAGCAAATTGTGTCGCGCTCTGGTAACGCATTTCTGGATCACGCGCCAATGCCTTGTACAAAATGCCCGCCAGCGTGTCGTCGATCTTGACGCCGCCGCCCTGCGGTAGCCGAATATCCTCGTTGGCAATCCGATTCAAGATCTGGAATACATTGCTGCCGCCTACTGCCCGCCTCGCCGTCAACAATTCATAAAGAACCAGACCGGCTGAAAAAACATCAGTACGGGCGTCGACAATACGCTTGTCGATATACTCCGGCGCCATGTAGGACGGTGTCCCGGTCATTTCCGCGTTATTGTCCAGCCCTTCCGCCTCCACTTGCGAAGCGATGCCAAAGTCCATGACCCGTGGCGTGCCATTTTCATCGAGCAGAATATTGGAAGGCTTGAGATCACGGTGGATGATGCCCTTGGCGTGCGCCGCACTGACAGCATCAAGCACCTGACGCAGAATGGAAACGGCCTTCTCAGGCGACATCACGCCGCTGGCATGCAGAAAATCCGCCAGATTTTTGCCTGGCACATACTCAAAGACCAGATAGAGATCGCCCGCCTCTTCGCCCGCATCAAAAATCGGCACAATATTGGGATGACGCAACTGGCTAACCATACGCGCTTCGGCCAGCAACATCTTGTTCTGTTCGGGATTGGGCTTGGCAAAATGCATGGTCTTGATGGCGACCTCGCGCTGCAGTTGCGGGTCGTTGCCAAGATAGACCACACTCTGGGCGCCACGCCCAAGCTCCTGCCTGACTTCATAACGGCCGATTTTTTTGCTCATTGAATATTTTCTTCCACCCAAACCAGGCGGGGCAAACCATCACCCTCACCAAAAACATATGCATTTTGTCCGAATCGGCGTGCCAAGGCCATGGAATTTTTTATATTGATATCGGGAACGAAGCAAGATTCTTCATTCGGCCACACTTCGTCATCGGCGGCGTTCTCACCAGAAAAAGTCATGCAGTCCTGTTCAAGCAAAGCACATTCAAGCTGCGACTGAAGTTCGGCGTTTTCCGTCACTGTCAGGGGTTTCGAAGCCGGATTGTGTGCCGTCAGAATCGCCCAGGTCGAAGCCCCCTCCCCCGCCAACCAGCGCGCCAGTGCCACATTGGCTTCCCCGATACGCAATTCGACCTCTCCGCCCGGCAGAAAAACACGATAGGTCGTCGCCCGATAGGATACTTCCAGTGATTCAGTCTTCATCGTCTTCGCCCGAATCGATTTCCTGACTGCCGATCAGCCGTTCCGCCTCCGGCACCGGCAAAGCTTCGACTTCACGCAATTTCCGACTCAGCATGCGGCTACGGGTTTCTGCCTTGCCAATACTGTTGCCGGCCTCTTCCAACTTTTTGCGGGTATGCGCCAAGGCCTCGCCAAATTTACCGAATTCGGTCTTGACCGCCCCCAGCACCGACCAGACTTCCGACGAACGCTGCTCAATCGCCAAGGTGCGAAAACCCATTTGCAGACTGTTCAACATCGCCGCCAGCGTCGTCGGGCCAGCGAAAGTGACACGGTAGTCGCGCTGCAAGGTTTCGGCCAGACCGGGGCGGCGCAAGGCCTCGGCATACAGCCCTTCGGTCGGCAGATAGAGGATGGCAAAATCGGTGGTATGCGGCGGCGCGATATATTTGTCGTGGATGGACTTGGCTTCGGCTTTGAGTCGCACTTCGATGGCGCGCGCCGCTTCCTCGACGGCGACCACATCGGCACGCTCCTGTGCCTCGATCAGGCGCAGATAATCCTCGACCGGATATTTGGCGTCAAGCGGCAACCAGACTGGCGTGCCATCTTCCTTGCCCGGCAAGCGGATGGCGAAATCAACGCGTTCATTGCTGCCGGGCTTGGTTGCCACATTGGCACCGTATTGATCAGCGGCCAATATCTGCTCAAGCAAAGCGCCCAACTGCACCTCGCCCCAGGTGCCACGGGTTTTGACATTGGTGAGCACCCGTTTCAGATCCCCCACCCCAGCCGCCAGACTCTGCATTTCGCCCAAGCCGCGATGTACCTGCTCCAGGCGGTCACTGACCTGCTTGAACGATTCGCCCAGCCGCTGTTCCAGGGTGGCGTGCAGCTTTTCATCAACGGTGCGCCGCATTTCTTCCAGCTTCTTGGCGTTATCTTCCTGAATGGCCGCCAAACGCAGTTCCACGGCAGTGCGCAAACGCTCGAAACGCTCATCCAGCCCTTGCGAAAAAAGCTTCAACTCGCGGCCAAAGGCGTCAAGCCGTTCGCCTTGTAATCCGGCCTGCTGGGTCAATTGCGTGGTCAAGGTTTGCGTCAGCAAGGCGGAAGAATTGGCACGCTCCTCACGGTCAAGCGCCGCCTCCTCCGCTTCGGATCGCCGACTGCGCGAAAATTCCTCGCGCAGTTCGCGTTCGAGACGTTCCAAACCCGATGACAAGGCCGCATCGAGCCGCTCCAGGCGCAATTGCATCGCATCGCCACTCTGCTGGCGGCGCAAATGCAAAAACAAAACAAGCACTTGCAGCAGCACCACAACGCCAAGCAGCACCATCAACACCCCATCAGACATGTTTTCCTCTCACCATTTCCCCCATCCACCCGCAACAGAAAACCACCGGCGAACATGGCATAATTGCACCTCTTACATCCATAGACTCGGTCGTTTCCGGCCGGGAATCGTAACCTGTTTCAGCAAGGATTCAGCATCGTGGCGTATATCAACGAAAATTTTCTCAAGCTCCAGGCCGGCTATCTTTTCCCGGAAATCAGCCGTCGTGTCAAGGTATTCGGCGAAACCAATCCTGATGCGGCCGCCCGCATCATCCGCTGCGGTATCGGCGATGTCACTGAGCCCCTACCACCCGCCTGCATTGCAGCGCTGCACCGTGCCGTCGATGAAATGGCCGTGCGCGAAACCTTCCGCGGCTACGGCCCGGAACAGGGTTACGACTTTCTGCGCGAAGCCATCGCCAAAAACGATTTCCAGCAGCACGGCATGGATATCGACGCCGATGAAATTTTTGTTTCCGACGGCTCCAAGTGCGATTGCGGCAATCTGCTCGACATTTTTGGTACAGGCAATCGTATTGCGGTGATGGATCCGGTCTATCCGGTCTATGTTGACACCAATGTCATGTGCGGCAATACCGGCAACATCAATGCCAACGGCGCTTTCGACGGCTTGGTCTATCTGCCCTGCACGGCCGAAAACGGCTTTGTTCCTGATCTGCCCAGCAGCCCGGTCGATATCATCTATCTGTGCTACCCCAACAACCCGACCGGCGCCGTCGCCACCCGCGAACAATTAAAACGCTGGGTCGATTACGCCCTCGCCCACGAAGCGATCATCCTCTACGACGCCGCCTACGAGGCTTTCATCAGCACGCCGGGTATTCCGCACTCCATTTTCGAAATTCCCGGCGCCCGCGATTGCGCCATCGAACTGCGCAGTTTCTCCAAGAACGGCGGTTTTACGGGGCTGCGCTGCGGCTACGTCGCCATTCCCAAAACCCTGATGGGCAAGAAGAAGGATGGCGGCAAGCATCCCTTCCACGCCCTCTGGCTGCGCAACCATACCACCAAATTCAACGGTGTCGCCTATCCGGTGCAGCGCGCCACCGAAGCCCTCTACTCGCCGGAAGGCAAGCAACAGGTCAAGGATCTGGTCAACTTCTACAAGGGTAATGCCGCCCTGCTGCAAGCCGCACTGACCGCCGCCGGTCTCAAAGTCTACGGCTACACCGATTCACCCTACCTGTGGGTGCGCGGACCGCAAGGCGCTACCAGCTGGCAGCTCTTCGACCGCATTCTGGAAAAAGCCAACATCGTCACCACGCCGGGTAGTGGCTTCGGCGCCGGCGGCGAAGGCTATTTCCGCCTGTCCTCGTTCAACAGCCGCAGCAATGTCGAGGAAGCCTGCAAGCGCTTTGCCGACAAGCAGCTTTTCGTCTTCGGCTAAACGAAACCTCCCCTCTCCCGCTTGCGGGAGAGGGGTCGGTGAAGAGAGCAAACGGCATGGCCAATATCCTGATCGTCTATTCCACCACCTTCGGCCACACGCTCGAAATCTGTCAGCGCATGAAAAGCGTTATCGAAAAACGACCGCATCAGGTCAGCCTGGTGGAATTTCATGCCTGCCAGGCCACCGATATCGAGATCTGCGACAAAATCGTCATCGGTGCCAGCATCCGCTACGGCAGGCACAATCCGCAACTGGTCAACTTCATCAAACGCCATCGGCTCTTACTCGAAGCACGGCCGAATGCCTTTTTTTCGGTCAATGTCGTTGCCCGCAAGCCCCACAAAAGGCAGGCCGACAGCAATCCCTACGTCCGGAAATTCTTAAAGCGAATTCTCTGGAAACCGAATCATGTCACTGTTTTTGCTGGTAAAATAGATTATCCAATCTACAACCCAATCGACCGCTTCATGATCCGCCTGATCATGACCATCACCCGCGGTCCAACCGACCCCAAAGGTACTTTCGAGTTTACCGATTGGCAACAGGTTGAAGAATTTGGCGGCCTGATTTCGCGAATGTGATATTCACAATGCCAGCAGAGTCTGCCTGCCGCACCAATCCTCACCCGGAACCAGCCTGACCGGGGATTCCACCATCGCCGCTTCGACACAAAGCATGCGTTTGAAATCAAGTGGTGCCATGTCGGTCAAACCGGCAATGCGCGTCTCCCAGGGATTCCAGACCACGACATCGCGGAAACCCGATTGTTCGATGGCCACCTGCCGTCCGGTTTCGGAAAGCAACAAAGGCTTATTTGCCCCCAGATATATCCTGTCCGTTTCGTCATCGACCAGCAAGGCGTAGCGGTCATCCTGACGGCGCGATTTACCAGCCGTCGCATCGATATAAGACAATCCCTCCAGCCCTTCCAGCCGCGCCAGCTCGACATTACCCAGACGCAGATAAGTATGCAGGGCGGCAGTAAACTCGAAAGCTGCCTCAGAGCGGTTAAAAATCTCGAGCTCGACATCAAGCCGGTTGTCCTCGATCATCACCGTCAATTCGGCCGTAAAAACTTGCGGCCAAATGGTATGGGTGGCCTCATCGTCCTCCAGCCGGAAAGTGGCTGCAGCAAACCCCCCCTCCTGCCTTTGGCTGA
>JAGTRX010000128.1 GCA_018262285.1 Pseudomonadota bacterium
TGTTGCCACCAGCCATGGTCTTGAACATGTTGTAAGCCATGATCAGCATACCGGTCAGGAACAGCACGCCACCCAACCAACGGATCGCCCAGAACGGATAGGAACCCTTGACCGCCTCAACGAAGCTGTAAGCCAGCGTACCGTCGGCATTCACCGCACGCCACATCAGGCCCTGCATCACACCGGAAATCCAGGTAGAAGCGATGTACAGCACGGTACCAATGGTCGCGATCCAGAAGTGAACCGTAATCAGCTTGGTGCTGAACATTTCGGTCTTGCCGAACAGCTTCGGCAGCAGGTAGTACAGGGAACCGATGGAGACCATGGCCACCCAGCCCAAGGCACCAGAGTGCACGTGGCCGACGGTCCAGTCCGTGTAGTGCGACAGCGCATTGACGGTCTTGATGGACATCATCGGACCTTCGAAGGTAGACATACCGTAGAAGGAAAGCGAGGTGATCAGGAACTTCAGGATAGGATCGTCACGCAGCTTATGCCAGGCGCCCGACAAGGTCATGATGCCGTTGATCATGCCACCCCAGGACGGAGCCAGCAGAATCAGCGAGAACAGCATACCGACAGATTGGGTCCAGTCCGGCAGAGCGGTGTAGTGCAGATGGTGAGGACCTGCCCACATGTAGGTAAAGATCAGCGCCCAGAAATGCACCACGGACAGACGATAGGAATAGACCGGACGACCTGCCTGCTTCGGCACAAAGTAGTACATCATGCCCAGGAAGCCTGCAGTCAGGAAGAAGCCCACGGCATTGTGACCATACCACCACTGGATCATGGCATCCTGAACGCCCGCGTAGCAGGAGTAGGAACGCAGCAGACCAACCGGGATTTCGCAGCTATTCACCAAATGCAGCAGAGCCACGGCGATAATCATGGCACCAAAGAACCAGTTAGCCACATAGATGTGGGAAACCGTGCGCTTGGCGATCGTACCGAAAAACACCAGAGCGTAGGAAACCCAAACCAAGGTGATCAGGATGTCGATCGGCCACTCGAGTTCGGCATACTCCTTGCCGGTGGTGATACCCAGCGGCAGACTGACCGCAGCCAACAGGATAATGATTTGCCAACCCCAGAAAGTAAAGGGAATCAGCGGACCGCCCCAAAGGCGGGCATGGCTGGTACGCTGGACGCACCAGTAGGAAGTTGCGAACAAGGCACAGCCACCAAACGCAAAGATAACCGCGTTGGTATGCAACGGACGAAGACGCCCGAAGTGCAGCCAGGGACCGATATTAAGATCCGGCCACACCAGCTGGGCTGCAATGATGACACCGACCAACATGCCGACGATGCCCCAGATGACGGTCATGACAGCAAATTGCCGTACGACCTTATAGTTGTATGTGGTTTGCGTTCCAGACATGAACCCACCTCTCGTTAATGAAAAGACTGGATGCCCACCTCCCTGAACCCAAGGCAGGCACTAAAAACGGATGGTATTCTAGATCAGTCAAGGCGTTTTGACCTAGATCAACCTACC
The DNA here is from genome assembly GCA_018262285.1 of Pseudomonadota bacterium. Classification (GTDB taxonomy): domain Bacteria; phylum Pseudomonadota; class Gammaproteobacteria; order Burkholderiales; family Rhodocyclaceae; genus UBA1934. The sequence goes on from JAGTRX010000128.1 coordinate 1,502, forward strand.
GATTATCTAGGCCGAATTAGTACAAGGTACTTACGGGAACCTGACAAATTTTGGCGCAAAAAAAGGGTGCGTCGCAACGCACCCCAACCCCAACAGAGAATCATCGTGAAGCCATCGCTTCACATGGGCCATGATATTGCCCGCCACACCAACACAATGTGTTGACGCAGGTCAAACTTTCTCCGAATTATCAACAGGAGAGGCTTCCGACTCTTTTTTCGGCATATCGTCATCCATAAGAATGCGGAAACCAGGCCCTTCGAGATCGTCGAACTGCCCACTGCGCACCGACCACCAAAATCCGACAGCAATACCGAACACCAGCAGCACGGATATCGGTATCAGCAAATAAATACTTTCCATCAATCGATCCCCCTGCGCTGAATACGCAATGAATTGAGAACCACCAAGAGAGAACTGGCCGACATTCCTATACCAGCCAGCCAAGGGGTCACATAGCCTGCAATAGCCAACGGCAACGCCACAAAGTTATAGGCAAACGACCACCAAAGATTCTGGCGAATCACAGTCAAAGCCCATGAGGCCCGCTGCAAGCCAATTCTCAGGTGATCCAGGTTTTCGGAGAGGAGAACAAAATCGGACTGCGTTCGCGCCAGTTGCGCGCCCCCTCCCATGGCAATCGACACCTGCGCTTTCGCCAACACCGGAGCATCATTGACCCCATCGCCAACCATGGCAACAACCGCTCCGGCAGCCTGTAATTGCTCGACGCAATCATGCTTACCCTGCGGCGTCACTCCGGCCCTGACCTCACCAATTCCCAACGCACAGGCAACCCGCGCCGCCACCGCTGGCGCATCGCCCGTCAGCAAAATCACCTGCTTACCCGCAGCGCACAAGGAAGCAACCAATGCCCCCGCCTCGGGGCGCACTTCATCGCCAATTCTGAACAAGGCCAGACAACCGTTTGCGCCCCCCAACACCACGACGGTATCGCCGCTCTCCAGCCAGTCGTCCGCACCTAGCGGCAAGCTTCCAGCACTCAAAGCAAGCGCATAGTCCGCGCGTCCAACCCGGTATACATTACCGGCAATCGAGCCCTCTATCCCTTGCCCTGATTCAGCCTTCGAGCACTCGGCAACGAGCGGGGGAAGCCCTGCTGCCGCTGCACGCACAGCCAGAGCAAGCGGATGCTCGGAAGCCTGCTCCAATGCGGCGGCTAACGAAAGACAATCATCACGCGACAAGGCGCCAGTCGGCAGCACATCCACCAAATGCATACGCCCAGTGGTCAAGGTACCGGTTTTATCGAAAACAAAATGTGTCGCACTGGCCAGTGTTTCTATCGCATACCCCCGAGTCACCAAGAGTCCGTCCTTGGCCAGCGCCCCTGCCGCCACGGTCAGGGCAATCGGCGTCGCCAGCGACAACGCGCAAGGACAAGTCACCACCAAGACCGAAACAGTGATCCACAACACCTTGGAGGGATCAACAAAATACCAGCCAAGCGCGACCAACAAAGCCACCAGCAACAATACCGCCACGAAATAACTGGCTACCCTGTCGGCCATTTCAACGATGCGCGGCTTTTCGGCAGCAGCACGCTCCATTAGCTGAACGATTGCCGACAGGCGCGTTCCTTCACCGACCTGCTCGACCCGCACCAGGAGAGGGCTCTCCGCATTTACCGAACCCCCGGTCACGGAATCCCCTTCCTCCTTGGGAACCAGCCTGCTTTCCCCGGTCAACAGCGCCTCATTGGCCGAGCTCAAACCCTCAACGACCACGCCATCCGCCGGAACGATATCGCCAGGTCGCACCAGCACCACATCACCCGGATGCAAATCGGCCACCACACACTGTTGCGTGCTGCGATCAACCGGAAATCCCGGCATCTTTTGCGCAAAAGCGGGAAGCAACTTGGCCAAAGCCTCGGTCACGCTGACCGCCTTCTGGCGCGCGGTCATTTCGAGAAAACGACCGCCCAGCAGAAAGAAGACGAACATGGTGACCGAATCGAAATACACCTCGCCAGCTTGCACGAAAGTCGCCCAGCAACTGGCGACGAATGCCGCTCCGACTCCGAGTGCAACCGGCACATCCATACCAACCCGACGTAACTTGATATCACGCCACGCATTACGGAAAAATGGAGCCGACGAATAAAACACCACCGGCAGTGTCAACAACAGACTTGCCCACCGCATCAGACTTTCAATATCCGGGCTCATGTCGCCATCGGCGATATACACCGGATAGGCGTACATCATCACCTGCATCATGCCGAACCCAGCCACCCACAGGCGCCAAAGGGCATCACGGCGCTCTTTGCGGGAGATGTCTTCACTCTTCGCAGCATCGTAGGGATAGGCCCGATAACCAATGGCGGCAATCGCCGCCAAAATATCCGACAGCTTGATTCTGGACTCATCCCAACGCACCCGCGCCCGCCGCGTTGCGTAGTTGATATCGACGGCCGTCACCCCCGCCAAGCGACCGACGTGCTGCTCGTTGAGCCAAATGCAGGCTGCGCAGGTAATACCTTCGAGCAGCAGCGAAGCCTCGCGCTCATGCTCACCCAAGGCCCTGACAAAGCTTTTCTGGAAATCGGCATGATCAAACAAGGCCAACTGATCGAGAATTGCCGGCTTGGCCTCGCGCGGCGACTCGGGCAGCGCATCGCGGCTGCGGTAGTAATCGGCCAGACCATTATCGACAATCGACTGAGCCACTGCCTGACAACCGATACAGCACATTGCACGCGACTGTCCGCCCACAGAGACCGACAGGTCGACATCGTCGGGAATGGGCTGACCGCAGTGGTAGCAAGAAGCTTGGGGCATGCAAATAAAAAAGGCACCGAAGTGCCTTTCAGGATCGATGACGGAGCCGAAGTATAGTTTATTTGCTGCCCATACGGATGGCGCCGTCCAGACGAATCACCTCGCCATTGAGGTAAGCATTTTCGACAATATGCTTGACCAGCGCGGCAAACTCGGCTGGCTTGCCCATGCGCGAGGGAAAAGGAACCATCTTGCCCAGCGACTCCTGAACCTCGGGTGGCATACCAAGCAGCATCGGGGTTTCCATGATCCCCGGCGCAATGGTCACACAGCGAATGCCGCTGCGCGCCAACTCCCGAGCCACCGGCAAGGTCAGAGCAACAATCCCCCCCTTTGAGGCAGCATAAGCTGCCTGACCCAATTGCCCCTCATAGGCAGCCACTGAAGCTGTATTCACGATGACGCCACGTTCGCCAGCGGCATCCGGCTCGGCCCTCATCATCGCCGCCGCGGCCAGGCGAATCATGTTAAATGTCCCGACCAGGTTGATATTCACTACCTTGGCAAAGCTCTCCAGACGATGCGGACCTTCCTTGCCCACCACTTTTTCGGCCGGCGCCACGCCTGCGCAATTGACCAAGCCGTGCAGCGCGCCGAAGACAGAAATTGCCGTTTCAATCGCGTTGACCGCAGATGCCTCGCTGGCCACATCGGTTTCGACAAAACGGGCCGCACCCCCTAAGCGTTCAGCCATTGCCGAGCCAGCTTCGCCATTCAAATCAGCAAGCACCACCTTGGCTCCAGCCTCGACCAGCGCTTGCGCCGTCGCCGCCCCCAGGCCGGAACCAGCACCGGTCACCAGAAAAACCCTGTCCTTGATCTGCATCGCCACTCTCCCACGCAATTTATTAAGACAAAGAAAATCTCCAGACGGTACCGTATGGAGATACGCTGCATCTTAACTCAGGAGACAGAAATTTCGCTCAAGCGAAACTGCGTCGGCCAGAAACCCGACAACGACGGATACTTAGGCTGTCACATTGATCACGGTGCCCGTGGTCTGCCCTTGGGCATTGGTTACCGGACGCGGCACCTCTTCTTTTTGCTCGACACGCTCTTCAGCTTTCGGCTCGCGACGTTCAGAAGGCTGCGATTGCAGAGTACGCTGAGCCTGAACTCCGGCACTCGTCGCCGAGGAAGTGTTGTTGATTTCCATGATGAACTCCCAAAAAAATCAGATCGCACGATCTGACTTTATACCACTTCCTGACTTATGCCAGTATTTACTGACACCCTGCAAAACAAATGAAAAAGCCCACGCGAGGTGGGCTAAATCAAGATGGTGCCGCTTGCCGGAATCGAACTGGCGACCTTTTCATTACGAATGAACTGCTCTACCAACTGAGCTAAAGCGGCAAACCAAGGACACGAATTGTACAGCAGCTCCACGGCCCGGGCAACCCAGGCACAAGCAATCCAGAGAACAGGCCCACTTGTATCTGTCGGCAAAGCACTCCCCGGCACAGCGTAGAATTGCGGCTTACCCCTTCGGCAAGCCTCACCAATGAATCTGCTTCGCGCCCTCGCCACAGTCAGTGGCATGACCCTGCTCTCCCGCATTCTCGGCTTTGTCCGGGATTTCGTGATTGCTCGCGCCTTCGGTGCCGGTTTGGCAACCGATGCATTTTTCGTCGCCTTCAAACTCCCCAACCTGCTCCGTCGGATGTTTGCCGAAGGGGCCTTCTCCCAGGCGTTCGTGCCGATTCTTGGCGAATACAAAAACCGTCGCAGCAAAAGCGACACCCTGACATTGGTCGACCGCGTAGCCAGCCTGCTGTCGCTTGCCCTGTTCGGCGTCACCGCTCTTGGTATTGCCCTGGCCCCCGTTCTGGTCTGGATTTCGGCACCGGGCTTTGCCGCCGATTCCGGAAAATTCGAGCTGACCGTTACCCTGACCCGGATTACCTTCCCCTACATTCTGTTCATGTCCCTGGTCGCTCTGGCCGGCGGCATTCTCAATACCTGGAGCCGTTTTGCCCTGCCTGCTTTTACGCCGGTCTTGCTCAACGTCAGCTTCATCGCCATGGCCTTGTTTGCCGCACCCTATTTCGATCCACCCGTGCTCGCCCTGGCTTGGGCTGTTTTTCTGGGCGGACTGTTGCAACTGGCGATCCAGATCCCCGCCCTGAAAAAAATCGCCATGCTCCCACGCCCATCGATCGACTGGCGTACAGCCTGGAGTGACCCCGGGGTTCGCCGCATCCTGACATTGATGGGGCCAGCACTGATCGGCGTATCCGTCTCCCAGATCAGTCTGCTAATCAACACCATGTTCGCCTCCTTTCTGGCCAGCGGCAGTGTTTCCTGGCTGTATTACGCCGACCGGCTGATGGAATTCCCCTCCGGACTGCTTGGTGCCGCATTGGGGACCATCCTGCTTCCGTCGCTGTCACGCTCGCATGCCGCCAACGATCAACGCGAATACAGCAAACTGCTCGACTGGGGTTTGCGCCTGACCCTGCTGCTTGCCGCCCCCGCCGCCCTTGCCCTCGCCTTGCTGGGCGTACCGCTGATTGCCACGCTATTTTTCCATGGCGCTTTCTCGGCCGACGACGTTTTTCGCACCCGCGAGGCGCTAGTCGCCTACTCGATCGGCCTGACCGGCCTGATTCTGGTCAAGGTGCTCGCCCCCGGCTTTTATGCCCGCCAGAATGTACGCACCCCGGTCAAGATCGCCCTCGTATCCCTGGTTGCCACCCAGGCAATGAACCTGGCCTTTGTCGGCTGGCTGCACCATGCCGGCTTGGCTCTGTCGATCGGCCTCGCCGCCTGCCTGAACGCAGGACTGCTTTACCACGGCTTGCGTCACCATGGCATCTATCATCCCGAACCGGGTTGGCCGATGTTCGCGCTGAAACTGCTTGCCGCCCTGTTGGTCATGGCGTGCGGTCTCTATTATGGGATGGGCACGGAAACACAATGGCTGCACGACGGAGTTATCGAGCGGCTCGCCCATCTGGCTTGGCTGGTACCTGTTGGCGCCACGCTCTATTTCGCTACACTATGGCTGCTCGGCTTCCGCCTATCCGACTTCAAGCGTCGAGCCACCACCCGGGAGGAATAACGATGAAACTGACCAGCACCAGCTTTGCCGATGGCGCAGCGATCCCAGGCGAGTTTGCCTTCTGTATCCCCGACCCCGCCCACCATGTCTGCTTGGGACGCAACCTCAATCCGCAACTAAGCTGGAGCGAGATCCCATCCGGCACCAAATCCTTCGCCTTGATTTGTCACGACCCGGACGTTCCCTGCCGGGGTGACGACGTCAATCGTGAAGAACGAACCGTGCCGGCCTCGCTGCCGCGAATCGATTTCTTCCACTGGCACGACATGCAAGGGGACTACTACGGCTACGATGGCCCCTGCCCGCCGTGGAACGATGAACGCCTGCACCACTACATCTTCACCTTGTACGCGCTGGACATCGAGCGATTGCCGCTCGAAGGAAGGTTCGGCGGCCCCGAAGTCCGTTCGGCGATTCAGGGGCACATTCTAGCTACGGCCAGCCTGACCGGCACCTACACCCTCAACCCAGCGCTTGCCGCCTGAAGCACCAGCTCAAAACCCCGGCCGATCGCTGGGATACTGGAAAGCGGCCCTGTTGATTTCGGAGAGGGGCAGATCGAGGCTGCGGCCGAGCGGCGGAATCGGGCGG
>JAGTRX010000129.1 GCA_018262285.1 Pseudomonadota bacterium
GGAATATAGCGGCCAGAGCAGCCACTTAGAAAAAATAGGGAGAATGCGCCAAGAAAAATAAAGAACTTCATGAATTCACTATCGTCGAAAATAAGGCATTTATAACAAATGGAATCGGGGCAAAATCACGGCTTTTGCATTTTCAAAACGAGCCTCCCAATTCCTGTTCCACGATCTTGTGTGGTCGCTCTGACTTTCTCGGTAGCAATAGTACCAAAATTCAAAAAAGTTCTGACGTCGCGATCACGGCTTTTCCTACCAGCAAGTCGATAGGCCTGCACCGATTTTACTTTCCGGCACGTCGGGGCCTTACTGTCGATTTATAATGCCACCCAGGATCAACCCAAGGAAAACCATGCCCAATTCGACCCGCCACTGCCCCCTGCTCATTCTCGGCTCCGGCCCTGCCGGCTATACCGCCGCCGTTTACGCTGCCCGCGCCAATCTCAAGCCGGTGGTTATCACCGGCATTGCCCAGGGCGGTCAGCTGATGACCACTACCGAGGTGGACAACTGGCCGGCCGATGCCGAGGGCGTTCAAGGCCCGGAACTGATGGCGCGTTTTGAGGCGCATGCAAAGCGTTTCGACACCGAAATCATTTTTGACCACATTCACACCGCCAAGCTGGGCGAGCGCCCCTTCACCCTGATTGGCGATTCTGCCACCTATACCTGCGACGCGCTGATCATCGCTACCGGCGCTTCGGCGCAATACCTGGGTCTGCCTTCCGAGCAGGAATTCGCCGGGCGCGGCGTCTCGGCCTGTGCGACTTGCGATGGTTTCTTCTACCGCAACAAGCCGGTGGCTGTGGTCGGCGGTGGCAACACGGCCGTTGAGGAAGCGCTCTATCTCGCCAATATCGCCAGCCATGTCACGCTGATCCATCGCCGTGACAAGCTGCGCTCGGAAAAAATCATGCAGGACAAGCTCTTCGAAAAGGAAAAGGCCGGCAAGGTCAGCATCCTGTGGAACTGTACACTGGATGAAGTACTGGGCGATGCCAGCGGCGTTACCGCTCTGGCGGTGAAGAATGTTCAAACTGGCGCCGTGCAAAAAATCGAGCTGACTGGTGTCTTCATTGCTATCGGCCACAAGCCCAATACCGACGTTTTTGTCGGGCAGCTTGCCATGGAAAACGGCTACATCGTTACCCAGGGCGGCCGTGCGGGAATGGCGACGCAGACCAGCGTTGCCGGTGTTTTTGCTGCTGGCGATGTGCAGGATCACATCTACCGTCAAGCCTGCACCTCAGCAGGCAGCGGCTGCATGGCGGCACTCGATGCCGAACGCTACCTCGACCAACTCGCGGGCTAACGATCCGGTCACGGTGCGCAAGAAGGAAGACGTTCCCGTTCCCCACCCGGAAGAAGTTGCCCTCTTCCGGGCTGCCGTTGCTGATGCCAAGCCCCTGAAAGAAAGCAATCGCGTCCATCACGGCAAACCCTTGCCACCGCCTCGGGCAAGGCAGCGTCTGGCTGATGAACAGGCGGCTCTGCGCGAAAGCCTGCATGGCACCATCGGCTTGCAGGATCGGCTGGAAGGCGGTGACGAGCCGAGCTACCTGCGCCCCGGCATGGCGAACAGTGTTCTCAAGGATTTGCGGCGCGGTCGCTGGGTCATTCAGGATGAAATCGATTTACACGGCCTCAACCGTGAAGAAGCGCGCCACCTGATGGCTGATTTTGTCGCGCATGCCTTGCAGGAAGGCATCCGCTGCGTGCGTATCGTGCATGGCAAGGGATTGGGCTCGCCAGGAAAGCAAGCCATCCTGCGCCAACTGGTGCGCGGCTGGCTGATGCAAAAGGACGAGGTTCTGGCTTACTGCCAGGCTCGTCCGCAAGATGGTGGTGAAGGTGCCTTGATCGCGCTGCTACGTTCGATCAGGAAGCCGCCGGCGGCTTATTGAAGAAGCTGGGGTCGGGCGCCCAATCCCAAGGTGTCCGGGGTTTGCGCGATAGCCGGTAAGAAGCGTGCAAGGTGGCCAGATGAAAGAGTTCGAGCGCCACTTTCTCCGGGAATCCCTGACGACCGGGACGCTGCGAGGTGATCAGTTCATCAAAGAAATCATCGAGTTCCGGCTTTTTCCAGAGTTCGACAATGCGTGCCAGAATGCGCGGAAACTGATTTTCCACCTCTTTCGGGTAGAGCCAGGCACGATCGCCATCGACCACCAGAGCCGCCATCAGGCGTTGCTGCAGATTTTCAATGTCAATTTCTTGTTCGTCAGTCATATCGAACCCAAGTTAGCCCACTAGATCGCTGCTTCGTCTGTTTCGCCGGTACGAATCCTGACCACCGACTCAACCGGCATGACAAAAATTTTGCCGTCGCCGATTTTACCAGTCCGCGCGGCTTTGACAATCGCATCGATAGCCGCTTCATACACGCCATCAGAGATCACCACCTCGATCTTGATCTTGGGCAAAAAATCAACCACATACTCGGCGCCGCGATAAAGCTCGGTATGCCCTTTTTGCCGGCCAAAACCCTTGACCTCAGTCACTGTCAGGCCGGTCACGCCGACTTCCGACAATGCTTCGCGCACTTCATCGAGTTTGAATGGTTTGATAATGGCTTCAATTTTTTTCATGATCTTCGTCCCTGTTGCAAATTCTCAAAAACTGTCCCGGAAACGGTTTGTAATAGGATAACGCCAATCCTTGCCAAAACCACGCGGTGTGATGCGAATTCCTGTCGGCGCCTGTCGTCTTTTGTACTCGGCGACACGTAAAAGACTCACCACACGCTTGACAGCCTCCTCCGGCAAGCCAGCGGCGACGATTTCGCGCACACTGCGATTTTCTTCCATATAGGCTTTCACAATGGCATCAAGCACGTCGTAGGGCGGCAAGGAATCCTGATCGGTCTGCCCCGGCTTCAATTCAGCCGAGGGTGGACGGGTGATGATATTTTCCGGAATCACCGCCGACAAGGTGTTGCGATAACGCGACAGCCGATACACCAGAGTCTTGTATACATCCTTGATGACGGCAAATCCGCCCGCCATATCGCCGTACAAGGTGGCATAACCGACCGCCATTTCCGATTTATTGCCAGTAGTCAGCACCAGCGCGCCGCTCTTGTTGGACAGCGCCATCAGGATCATGCCGCGAATGCGCGCCTGCAGATTTTCTTCTGTCGTATCGGCTGGCAGACCGGCAAATTCCTTGGCCAGTAGTTGATCGAAAACCTGCATGGCCGGCGCGATGGCGATTTCGTCATAGCGCACGCCCAAAGCCTTCACCATTTGACGCGAATCGTCCAAGCTCATCTGCGCCGTGTAGGGCGAAGCCATCATCACGGCCCGCACCTTGTCCGCACCCAGCGCATCGACGGCAATGCACAGCGTCAGAGCAGAATCAATACCGCCAGAAAAACCGATGATGGCACCAGGAAAACCATTCTTGCCAATATAGTCGCGCACCCCCAATACCAGCGCCTGATAGGCTTCTTCCTCTTCAGAAAGCAGCGGCGCAATGGCTGAAACAGCGAGTTTTCCGGCCTCGAAACTCACCAAACCGAGCGACTCCTTGAAGGAAGGCAGGCGCATGCACACCGCCCCGCTCGCATCCAGCGCCAGCGAAGCCCCATCGAACACCAGTTCGTCCTGACCACCCACCAGATTGGCATACACCACCGGCAAGCCAGTCGCGGCAATGCGCTGACGCAGCACTTCAAGGCGTTGCGACTGTTTTTGCAAATGCAAGGGCGAGGCATTCAGCACCAGAAGGATTTCAGCCCCGGCCGCGCGCGCGGCCTCGACCACGCCCGTCTCCCAGACATCGGCGCAGATCGCCAAACCACAGGCCACACCGGCAATGTCGACGACGCAAGGCGCATGACCGGCAGTGAAATAACGTGCCTCGTCAAAAACCTCGTAATTGGGCAGGCGGCACTTGCGATACGTCGCCTTGCGCTGGCCGTTGCCAATGACCGTTGCAGCATTGTAATAACAACCGTTCTCGGCCAGTGGATGGCCGACAACCACATCGATACCCTTGATTTCGGCGACCAACCCTCTCAATTCCTGCTCACAGGCGGCATAAAAGTCGGGGCGCAACAACAAATCCTCGGGTGGATAGCCGCAAAGTGCCAACTCTGGCGTCAACAGGACGTCAGCGCCCTGCTCCCGGGCTTCTGCCGCCAGACGGGCAATTTGCCGGGCATTTCCGGCAATGTCGCCGAGGACTGCGTTAAATTGGGCAATGGCGATTTTCAAGAACAGCAGACCAAACATTTGAGGGGCTTTGATTATACAATCAGCTACACCCTGCCGGACTGACTAGCGCGACTTCTTGTTCTGGCACAACCGGACGAACGCCTCATGCGCCAATGGCTCCGCAAAAAGCTGCCCGATCACCAGGCCATCCTCGGCAACCGCTGGCTGCGACCCTTTTCAAACACTCTGCTGCACCCGCGTCTCTGGCATCTGAACCGCCATTCCGCCGCCGGCGGCGTCGCTGTCGGCCTTTTTTGCGGGCTGATTCCCGGCCCCTTGCAAATGCTGGGTGCGGCAATTGGCGCTGTAGTTTTTCGCATCAACTTGCCGCTGGCGCTATTGACCACTTTTTACACCAACCCGCTGACCATCGTGCCGCTCTATATGGCAGCCTACCAGATCGGCCGTCTGGTCACCGGCGAGGGCGCTGGATTTGTGCCGCCACCCCATTTTGTCTGGCCGAACCTGTGGGCATGGTGTCACTCCCTGCTCGACTGGATGCTCGGTCTCGGCAAACCGCTGGCCATCGGCCTGCCGTTGCTGGCGGCCGGGTTGGCGCTGGCCGGTTACGGCATTACGAAAGCGGGCTGGCGCTTCTACCTCGTTCGAGCTTGGCGGAAAAGAAAAAAGCGGCGTTCCCTACCTAAACTTTGAAGCGCGCTACCGAGGATGCCAGCGCTGAAGCCAGTTGCTGCAGGTCTCCCGCAGTAGAACGGTTTTTCGCCGCCGCCGCGTTATTTTCCTCTGCCATCTGGGCAATGGCCTCAACGTTTTTGGCAATTTCTGTGCTGGCCGTGGCCTGCTCACGCAAGGAAAGGGTAATGTCTTCAACCACCCCAACCACCTGCCGGGACTGCGATTGCACCTGCTCAATGGTCAGACCAGCCTCGCGCGCCTGGGCAACACCGCTTTCAACCCGCTCCACACCATGTTTGATGCTGGTCACGGCATCCTGCGTGCCGGCCTGAATAGCCGCAATGGTTTCGGCGACCTCCTGCGTCGAGCGGGTGGTGCGCTCGGCAAGCTTGCGCACCTCGTCGGCCACCACGGCAAAACCACGTCCGGCCTCACCGGCGCGCGCCGCCTCGATGGCCGCATTGAGTGCCAGCAGGTTGGTCTGATCGGCAATTTCCTTGATGGTACCGACAATGGTTGAAATCTGGTCGGATCGACGACCCAGCGATTCCACGGTTGAGGCTGCCTGCGTCACTGTATCGGCAATGGTCTGGATATCGTCGACCAGTTTCCTGACCTTCGCCCCGCCCTCGCCTGCTGCAGCATCGGATTTACGCGAAATTTCCTGCGCCTCATGCGCATTCTGGGCGATGTGATCGACGCCCACCGTCATTTCTTCGACCGAGGCTGCCATCGACGAAGCCGAAGCGCTTTGCGTCTCGACACTCTTGGCAATCTGGCCGCTCGCCGTTGCCAAGGCAGTTGCGGCGTCGTTCAGTTGGCGAATATTGTTCTGCAATTCCCGCACCAGTTTCTGGAAAGCCAGCGCTACACCATCGAAATGCTGGGCGGCATCATGCAATTCATCGCGTCCATCGACCGTAAAGCGCGCCGTCAGATCGCCCTCGGACAAACGCTTTGCCCCCGCCACGTAGGCTTTGACGCTGCCCATGACCGAGTAGTAAACACCGGCCATTAAATACAGCAGCAGCAAGACCACCAGAATCGCCAGCGCGAAATAAATCAGCATCGAGCGTTGGGCACCGGCAACCCGTTCGGCCAGCAGGGTTTCAAACTGCGGCACCAATACTTCGGCATCGAGTTTGTAGCCCTTGTCGATCACCGTCGTTGCCTGGTTGAAGTAGTCCTGCGAGGGGGTGGCGAATTTCTCGCCGAGTACATCCTGACGCAGCAGGCGGGTCAAATTCTCGACGTCGGCGGAAAGTTCCTTGCTCACCACTTCCAGCTTTTTCGCCAGACTCGGGGTATAGGTACTCACCTTGGCGATATTGGCATTCTGCTGGCGCAGCGTCACTTCGATTTCACCGAGTAATCCGCCGAGTTCGAGCTTTTGCACCTCGCTAATCTGTTTTTTGGCCAGCAGCCCGGTTCCCAATGCCCGCGCCTGCCCCAAGTGCTCCAGGAGCGACGGCAGTTTAACGACGAAGGTATCCATCAAATAATAAGAATCCATCGCCGGATCAAGGGTCAATGCCTGATCATCGGCCACGTCTACCCGCAAGGCCAATAAACGCTCGATCATTTCCGTATGGCGCTTGAAACTCTCCGCCGCCGTCCAGCGCAGGCCTTCGCTGCGAATTTTTTCCCATTCGCCAACAACTGCCTTCCATTCGGCGTTTTCCTTGAGCTTGGCCGAAAGCACGGCCTCTGTCACTGAAAATGCCGCGCTCACGTCGCGTTCCTTGGCAGAGCGCCGTTCCGCCAATCCCTGATTGCCATTCAATACACCGGAGGAAAGACCCCGGTGCTGCTGCATCGCCTGCGCCAGTAAAGTCATGGGCTTGATCAGGCGCACCCCCTCCATCTCCTGCCGCGTCGCAGTGATCGTTTCGGCAAACTGCCCGTAAAGGCCGGAAAGCAAACCAGCGATGACGAGTATCAACAGTATGCCCATGCTGCTGAATTTCATCGGATAACGCAGCCGGTTCATCAGTGCTGTGGAGGGGGAAAACAGGGCTTGCATGCAAAGTCCTCTAAAGTCAGGTTGAATCAGGTCGAAATCTTACCGTCTTGCAATTCTAAAGTGCGGTCGGCACGCTCGGCCAGATGCAGATCGTGCGTCACCACGACCAGACTGGCACCGCGCCGCGCCACCGATTCGAGCAGCAGATCAAACACCACCTGCGCCGTCTGCCGATCCAGATTGCCGGTCGGCTCATCAGCCAGTATACAGGCCGGTTCGGCCACCATGGCGCGGGCAATGGCGGCACGCTGGCGCTCGCCGCCGGACAATTCGCCGGGCCGGTGTTCCAGACGATGACCGAGACCAACCGCAGTCAGCACTGCATCGGCTTGCTGCAAGGCCTCTGCCCTCGGCACCCGCCGAATGAGCAAAGGCATCGCCACATTTTCGCGCGCCGAAAATTCAGGCAGCAGATGATGAAATTGATAGACGAAGCCGAGATGACGGTTGCGCCAGTCGCCGCGTTGCGCCTCGTTCATGCCGGAAAATTCCTCGCCCATGAGCCGGACTTCACCCGCCGTCGGCTTGTCCAGACCACCGAGCAAATGCAGCAAAGTGCTTTTTCCCGAACCGGAAGCGCCAACCACCGCCAGCGCCTCGCCCGAGCGCACCTGCAAATCAACATTGGACAGCACATCGACCTTCAAGCCATCGCCATCAAAAGTCTTGCACAAACCCCGGCAAGCCAGCACTGTTTGCTCATTCATAGCGCAGCGCCTCCGCCGGATTGACCCGCGCCGCCC
>JAGTRX010000040.1 GCA_018262285.1 Pseudomonadota bacterium
CGGCTGCAAGATCCTGATGGCATTGCTAATGATGACCACCGAACGTCTGCGCGACATCAGCGGCCGCATGGCCTATCTGCTCGGCAATGCCGATATGGCATGGATGTAGAAAACCGTCAGAACCAGCCTTCCACCTTGCCTCTGGCCGGCACGCCGCCGGCATGTACTACCTTGCCATCGATGACCACCCCCGGCGTGCTCATGACGCCGTAACTCATGATGTCCTGTAGTTGATCGACCTTTTGCAGGCTGATTTCAACGCCTTTTTCCCTGGCAATGGTCTCGATGAGGACGATGGTGTTGCGGCAATTGGCGCAGCCAGTACCGAGCACTTTGACTTCTTTCATACCATTTCTCCTTTGGACCGACGAAACCAGAGCAAGCCAAGACTGCCGACGAACAAGCCCAGGAAGGAAAGCAGTGACCAGTTGGCCAGTGACAGGGCGAAGATCTTGAAATTGTCGTCTTCACACATGCCGGTCGCCATGAACATGGTGGGCGAAAGCCGCCCCAGCCATTCCACCGTTTGCTCCATGAGGTTCTGGTTGCCCGCGCCACAGCTCAGGTTCAGTTCCGGGAACCACTGCAGCCAGCTCTGGTAACCGGCCACACCCATGCCGCAGAGCGCCACCAGGGCCACCAGCAGGAGCAACACCACTGGTGTGCAGCGATCTCGCCAGCGCCACCAGGCCAGCAGCGGCAAGGGCGTTACCACCAGAAAGAGAAAGCGCTGGAACATGCACAGATAACAGGCATTGAGCATCCAGACCTGGGTCAGGATGACCGACAGGATCACCAGCAACAGCGAGCAAGCTGCCATCACCAAGGTCAGGGCGCGGCCATGTTGGCCAAAAAGCTTCGTCAGCACTTTCATTCTTTCGTGGCTCGATAAGGAAACCGTAATTTTACAGCACAAGGTTGAAGACAAAACCGACCAACATGATACCGGCCGCGACAACCCCGAGGAAGGTGGCGATCAGCTTCGGTTTCAGGGCTTTTCTCAGGATGATGACTTCCGGTGCCGACAGCGCAATGACCGCCATCATGAAGGCCAGCACCGTTCCGAGCGCCGCGCCCTTGCCGATGAGCGCTTCAACAATCGGGATGATACCGGCGGCGTTGGTGTACATCGGCACGCCGAGCACCACAGCGGCCGGTACCGCCCACCAGACATCCTTGCCCATGAAGGACGCCATGAAATCCTGCGGCACATAGCCGTGAATGCCGGCACCCAAACCAATGCCAACCAGAACGTAAGGCCAGACCTTGCCGACGATCTGCCGGACATGATTCCAGCCCGCTTCGAACCGTTCCACCCAGCTCATGCTTTCGCCGACATGCGGCGCCAGTTCTCCGGCCTGGATTTTTTGCACCCAGTCTTCCAGATGTTTTTCCATCTTGAGCTTGCCTATGACCAGCCCGGCGATGATGGCCACCATCAGCCCCATGAACAAATATAGCCCGGCCACCTTCCAGCCGAACATGCCAAAGAGCAGCACCAGCGCCACTTCATTGACCATCGGCGCAGAAATCAGGAAGGAAAAGGTCACGCCCAGCGGCACACCGGCGGACAGAAAACCGATGAACAAAGGCACCGCAGAACAGGAGCAAAAGGGCGTGACGATACCCAGCAGGGATGCCAGCACATTGCCGATGCCCATGCGCTTGCCTGCCAGCAGGGCGCGGGTGCGTTCCGGTGCGAAGAAGGTCTGGATAATGCCCATCAGGAAGACGATGCCGGTCAGTAGCAGCAGCACTTTCGGCGTGTCATAGACAAAAAAGTGAATCGCCTCGCCCAGCGCCGTTTTGCGGCTAAGTGAAAACGCCGCAACAAACCAGTCTGCGAATAGCTCCAGATGAAGATAAAGGGCAAACCAGACGCAGGTCGCCGCTGCAATCCCTGCCAGCCAGAAAGCCGTGCGTTGCCGGTTTTGTAGTGTTGAATCGTTCATGTGCAAAATCCTTTTCCTGTACTGAAAGCGTTGTTAAGTACAGGTGTAGACGTCAATCCCGGCAAAAAGACGCACCCGGTGCTTCAGTCGTCCGGCAATGGCGAAGCGCAGCCGTGCGGCAGGGACGAAAACTCGATCTGCAGAGTTGGATGCGCGATGCCGAAACGCTCCTGTAGCAGACATGCCGCCGTCTGATAGAAGGCATCGCCGGGATGTCCGGCCGGCATAACCAGATGCGCCGTCAACGCGATTTCCTGCGTGCCCATCGCCCAGACGTGCAGGTCATGCACTTCGGCCACGCCCGGCAAATGGCGCAGGCACTGCTGCACTTCCCGCAGATCAATTGATGCCGGCACACCATCAAACAGCAAATGCAGTGAGCCGCTAAACAGGTTCCAGGTGCCGCCAACGATGACCAGCGCAATCAGCAGGCTGACCACCGGGTCGAGCCATGTCCAGCCCTGCCAGAGATAGAGCGCACCGGCAGCAACGACGCCGAGCGAGACCAGCGCATCGGCAGCCATGTGCAGGAAGGCGCCGCGAATGTTGAGGTCGGATTTGCTACCGGATATGAACAGAGCCGCAGTCACACCATTGACGACCACCCCGGCGGCAGCAACGCACATGATGGTGACGCCTTCGGTGACTGCCGGCGATTGCAGTCGCTGCAAAGCCTCCCAGGCCAGCGCGCCCATCGCCACCAGCAACAGCACGGCGTTGGCAAAGGCCGCCAGAATCGAGGCGCGTTTCCAGCCATAAGTGTGCCTGCTGTCGGGCAGCCAGCGCCCGGCCAGCGCTGCGCCCCAGGCCAGCACCAGACCGGCCACATCCGAAAGATTGTGGCCGGCATCGGCCAGCAGCGCCAGCGAATTGATCTTCCAGCCATAACCAGCTTCGATCAGGACAAAAGCCAGATTGAGGCCAATACCAATGGCAAAAGCCCGGCTGTAGGTCGCCGGGGCATGGGTATGGCCGTGGTGGTGGCAGTTCTCGCTCATCTGGGGTGATATCGTCGCCTCTTTACGGCTCAAATATACGCTCTTTTCCGCTCATGGTTCGGCAGGGCTCACCACGCACGAAGGAGATGTTCCACACAAGAAAATGGCCGGTTTCCCGGCCATTTCTCGGTTGGCTTCGGGTAGATCAGAAAGCCAATGCCGCGCAGTTCGACTTGTTGGTCCAGGCCGCGCTGGTTTTGTAGAGCGTCACGGAAGCCGTGTAGCCAATTTTGCTGCCGCACGACAGATACTGGTTAACCGTCAGGCGCTTGGCGATGTAGTGCGCGCTGCAGGTGGCAGAAACACTCTGCGAGTAGCAGACAAGGCCGGTCGTCGTGGTTGTCGAGGTCGTGGTTGTTGTGCTGGGTGCCGTCGAAGTTGTACCAATAGCCGTGGAGGTCGTCGTGCTCGTTGTCGAAGTCGTTGAGCCACCCGCCAGCTTGGTCAGCGTCGCATTGATGTCGAGTCGCGGCTTGGTGATGTAGTTGCGCGTGTCTTTAACCGGCTTGCCAGAAGCCAGAATGGCAGCCTGCAGCGCATCGACGCTGGCAGCAGGATGCGCCGAACGCAGCACGGCAATAGCGCCGGTAACATGCGGTGTGGCCATCGAGGTTCCATTGAGCGCCGCAAAATTGCCGTTTGGCACCGATGAATTAATGGCTGAGCCCGGTGCCAGCATGGTCAGAATCTTGGCGCTGTTCGAGTAGGACGCCACGGTATCGGTCTTGGTGGTGGCGCCAACACTGATGGCGGAAGAAATACAGGCGGGCGAGGCCAGCGCATAGGTCTTGCTCTCGTTGCCGGAAGCAATCACTGTGGCAATACCGGCAGCGCGCAGATTGTCGATCACCACCTTCATGGCGTCGGAATCACAGTTGCTGTAGTAGGAACCGCCGCCCAGACTCATGTTGATGGCGGCGATCTTGTAGGACTCACGCAGGCTATAGACGTATTCCAGCCCCTTCATGATGTCGGAGGTGTAGGCCGAAATACAGGGATTGGTACTGCAGCCGGAGTTGAAGGTGCTGAACACCTGAACGGCAATAATCTTGGCGTCCTTGGCAACACCGGAGAAATTGTTGCCTTTTCCTGCCGCGATACCGGCCACATGCGTGCCGTGCAGACAGCCGGAAATCAGGCATTCGCGGCCAGCGCCGGCACCGACCTGCTCATTCTGGCCATTCGGGCAGACTGTCGTGCTTTGCGAACCGCTCGTTGTCGAATAGCAGGCTTCGGCAACCACCTTGCCACTCAGGAAGGGATGGGTGCTATCAACACCGCTGTCGATAATCGCCACCGTCTGTCCAGCGCCCGTTGCGCCGATTTCCCAGGCCTTGTCGCCACCGATAAGGGGAACGCTTTCAGCCAGTGAAGGATAGTGCAGGCGGTCTTCCTGAATGCTGGCAACGTCGGACGACATGGCAAACAGGGATTGCAGGAAGTTTTCGTTACCTTCCAGAACAACATAGGGCAGAGTCTTGAAACGCTTCAACTCACGACCCTGTTTCTGGATGATTTTTTGAATGAAATTTTTCTGTGCGGTAGCAATGCGCGAACGCTGGGTCAGGCGGGCATTGGAGGCCAACTTGTGTTCCGGCGCGGCTTCGGTGCGCAGACGGACGATGAGGCGGACGCTGCCGGCTGAACGTGACTTCGAAAAAAGGTAATCCTTGACCTCCTTGTGTTCGGGCAGATCGGCGCGGTCAAACTGGAAAGCGGCAATGGCAGGAAGTTTGAGCGGGCTGTTCTGCGCCAGGGCGGCATTGCCGGCAAGTGAGCAGGCGGCGAAAAGACCAGCCAGAGCGGTGAGGCGCAAGGAACGAAGGGACATTTCGGAATTCCTCAAAATAGGGATGGCCGATTTTGCCCAGGAATCCGGCAATTAGATATTGGGGTTTTCCCTACTCAACCCAGCGTGGTATCGAGCACCATCATCAAGGCAAAACCCACCATCAAGCCGAGCGTGGCTGGCGTCTGGTGGCCGTTGCGGTGCGTCTCGGGAATAACCTCATGCGAGACGACAAAAATCATGGCGCCCGCCGCCAGGCCAAGGCCGGTCGGATAAGCCAGCGCCATGCCGCTCGACAGGCCAACACCGAGCAGGGCGCCGAGTGGTTCAAGCAAACCGCTGGCGGCCGCCACCAACACGGATTTCCACGGCGGAAAGCCGGCGCCGCGCAAGGCCAGCGCCACCGCCAGCCCCTCCGGGATGTCCTGCAGGGCAATCGCCGTCGTCAGCGGCAAGCCTACCGACATGTCACCCTGCGAGAAGCTGACGCCGATGGCCATGCCTTCAGGCAAATTGTGCAGCGCAATGGCAAAGACAAACAGCCAGGCGCGACTGTAGCGCTTGGTGCCGGGGCCAAAAGAACCGGTCTGCGCATGGGCGTGTGGCGTGAAGGCGTCCAGCCCGAGCATGAGCAAAACCCCGAGCGCCATGCCGATCACGACCACGCCAGCCCCCAGGGGTTTGCTGCCGAGAATGCCGGCGGCCGCATTGAGTCCGGGCAGCAGCAGCGAAAAAGCACTGGCCGCAAGCATCATCCCGGCCGCCATGCCGAGCAGGCTGTCTTCAACGCGCTGCGGCAAACCACGCAACACCAGAGCTGGCAAAGCCCCCAGCGTTGTCGTTGCCAATCCGGCCAGGCCGCCCAGCATGGCGAGGCGTAGCCCCGGCGACGCATTGCCGCCGGCCAGTTGGAGCAAGCTTTGCCCGAGCAGGACAAGCACCGCGAGCAAAGCCAGAAACAGCCCTGCTGTTGCCAGCCGACGGTGCTGTGCCTGATCGCGCAGCAAGGCCAGCCAGGTCGCGGCGACGCTGGTCTCCCTCATGCCGGAGCACTCGTTTCGGCCGCTAGCCCGATTGGCAATTCGCTACGCTCCGGCAGCTTGCGGACAATATCCTGCAATGCCGATTGCAGCGCCTCCTCGACGACGGGATGGTAGAAGGGCATCTGCAGCAGGCGCTGCGCGGTTATGCCCATATCGATAGCCCAGGCCAGTTGGTGCGCCAGATGTTCGCCCTCAAGGGCAAAAATGCTCGCTCCCAGCAAGCGGCCAGTGGTTTTTTCAGCATAAAGGCGCAGCAGTCCACCTTCGCCGTGCAATACCCGGTAGCGCGCCGTGTCTTCCGTGCGCGCCGTACCGATGATGAGCTTTTCCGGGTCAAGGCTGTCGAAACGCGCGCCGGCGGTAACGATATCGGGATGCGTAAAGGCAATAGCCAGTGGCGTGCGGCGGTGGAATCTGGTCAAGGCCGGGCGGGCGGCATTGAAGCCGGCAATGGCACCCTCATCGGCCGCTTCGTGCATCAGGGGGCGGTCGCCATTGGCATCGCCAACGATGAAAATTCTGGAGTTGCCAGCCTGCAAGGTGGCCGGATCAAACAGCGGCAGGCCGCGATCATTGAGTTCAAGACCACCAGCAGCAAAATCGAGCGAGTCCAGATTGGGGCGCCGTCCCAAGGCAGCCAGCACCTGTTCGACGACCACTTCCCGACCCTGACTGCTGATCGCGACCCCATCGGAGACCAGCCGCGCTTGCGCCGGCGCACCGAACCACATCTCCATTTCCGGCGAGAAGCGAGCGATCACGCTGGCCGCAATTTCCGGGTCGCTGATGCCAGCCGGTGCCGCCGCCAACTCGGCGCCAATCACCTTGACACCGAGGCGCGACAAGGCCAGACCCATTTCCAGACCGATGGCGCCCAAGCCCAGAACCGCCAGCGATTTGGGCAGCGTTTCCAGTTCAAACAACTGCTCGGTAGTGATAACGCGCTCGCCCAGCCCCGCAAGCCATTTCGGCACCACTGGCAGCGAACCGGTAGCCACGACCACCGCCCCGGCACGGATAATTTTACGGCCGCTTTCCGTGGCCACTTCAAGTACACCCGGTTCGAGAAAACGGGCGCTGCCCATCAGCAGATTTTCGCCACCGGCACGGATGGCGCCCTGCGCCGCACCGCCGGCAAAACGGTCGCGCTGCTCCCGCAAGTTCGCCCAAGCAAGGTCAATATCCAGCGACAAATGCTCACTATCGCTGACGCCCACATCCGGAAAATATTGCCGTGACCGCCACAGTTCGGCGCTATGCAAGGCCACCTTGGAAGGCATGCAGCCAACACGGGCGCAGGTCGTTCCCAACGGCCCGTGGTCGATGAGAACAAAACTCTTTTTGGCGCGCCGCACCTCACGCAGAGCGTAAAGCCCGGCAGTACCTGCGCCAATGATGGCGACGTCAACCGTAATATCGTTCATACAATCTCCCGCACAAGCAAAAGTTTTCGGACTGAGTTTCCGTTCAATCCTAATGAGGTACTGAGCCGGTGGAAAGCAGACGTAGCTTTAAGGGGCAGATGCCTATCAGCAGCTATTTGCATGCCACGATCTTCACTGGCATACGGTTGTAGTTCAGTTCCTCAGGCGTGAGCCAATAGTAGCCGGAGAAATATTCCTGTACATGGTATTTGGTATATCCGCGAGGCGGGGTCAAGGAGTGTTCCTCGCGGTCATCGAACGTGAAGACTGTCTGCTTCCCTTTGTGTGGGCCATTGGCGCGTAACGGAGAGACTATAAGGCGGTCAAGCGACGCACAAATATGCCCGAAGCTCTGTTCCTGCGCTTTAAATACCGACTCGAGAATGCTTAGGTCGACTAAATTGCGGGAAAGAACGCCGAGCGGGATTCCAAATCGAATGTAATTCTTGTTATAGCCGGCGACGTAAAGGTACCAGTGGTTATCGACCCATGCACAGTCGTAGACTAGCGGTGGCAGGTCGTAGACTAGATGGCCCGTGCTATCGAGCCTGATGCCTCCCGGAGCTTGGGAGCCAGTGTGGGAAGGCACATAGTCATCAATCACCGTCGTGTGCGGCGTGCCGTCCGGTAGCGTGTGCAACCATCGCGCACGTCCCGCAACTTGGTCGATTTCGAGCAAACAGGCGTGACGACCGCTGCCAGCACCCTCGGTTGGCGCGGAGAGGACGACTGGGACCAGACAGCCGCTGGCATTGCCACAGTGGGTCGGAGCGAAATAACTGTCGTGTAAATGGGAATGATGCCTGGGTTCGCCAAGCATCGAAAAGTGGTTTTCGATAGGGATGGTGACTGGTTCGTCATGGATGCTTGAAAACAGCAACACGGCTTCGGTCGACAGCAGCAATCCGAATTGCTCCCCGAACTTGAAAGCTTGCAGGTAGTGCTTCCCAGTGAGCGGTGCCATTAGCCCGTTCGTGCGGTGCGTCATCTCGACCGGCAGAATCCGTTCAGATGCCCCTTCCCGGCCAATCTCAGCCAACCAATATTGATGCGGCCCCTCCTGGTAGTTCCCCGAATGAGTTCCCCAACCAAAGGCGACTGCCCTGCCATTTGCAAAGGGGATGATTTTGGTCATTCCGCAGCCTCTCGAAAAGGCTGCACTTACGTCGAAATTCATTTGAAAGTCGAGCGAAAGTTTTGTTGCCATTGATTCACTCCTCACACATCGGCGCAATGGTTAAGCATAAACGTTTCGGCATATTGATGACACCTAATGGCCGATTTGGGGCAACAAACTCACCAACATCTTCTGGCCGACTGAAATGGATTAGCTCAGTCGTTACTTCGCTGGCAGATTGTCACAATAAATTTTCAAGCGCTGATTACAGCCCCAAATACTTCAACACAAACACGCAGAGTGTGTTCCTCTGCGGCACTCGGCGCCCTCCCTTTCTCTGCGTTGAGGTTTTTTTGCTTCCGACCCGTCCGGCACAGGCCTATCCGTTCTGTCCAAGCCCCGGCAAAACCGATTGTAACCATGTCTCCAATCCGGCGTAATTGACCGCGCCGCTTTGCCGGGCGATTTCGCGGCCATGATCGAAGACGGCCAAGGTGGGAATGCTGCGGATGCCAAATTTGCTGGCCAGCGCACCTTCGGCTTCGGTATCGAGTTTGGCAATTCGCAGCTTGAATTGCAGTTCCTGGGCGGCCTGCGCAATCACGGGCGTCATCGTGCGACACGGCGCACACCAGGGCGCCCAGAAATCAACCAGCACCGGCAGGTCGGATTGCGTCACCTGGCGTTCGAAATTTGCCGTCGTCAGCTCCAGCGGCTTGCCACTAAACATGGGCTGCTTGCATTTGCCGCAAATCGGCCCTTCGCTCAGGCGGCTGGCTTCGGCACGATTGAGGGTATTGCAGTGGGGACAAACCAGTTGCAGGGTTTCAGACATCTTGGCCTCCTGTGATGATGAGAAATCAAAAGCTGTTGGCACACGCAGGAATTGACTTACATACCAACGAACGTTAGTATGATGTTACATCAAGGGGCAGAAAATGCAAAATCTTCTTTACGAATACGTTGCGCGGATCGGCAAGGCCGTCTCTAGTCCCAAAAGGCTGGAGATTTTGGAACTGCTGATGCAGGGCGAAAAGCCGGTCGAAACCCTGGCCGAGCAGGCCAGAATTGATGTGCGCCTGGCCAGTGCCCATTTGCGCAGCTTGCGCGAAGCGCGTCTGGTTGAAACCCGGCGCGATGGCAAATATATCCATTACCGCCTGAGCGGGCCGGATGTGGCGCAACTTTGGCAGTCCCTGCGGGAAACAGCCGAGGCGCATCTGGTCGAATTGCGCCTAGCGATGGAACAGATGAGCCAGGAGCCGGACTGTCTCTATGCCGAAAGCCGTGAAGGCTTGTTGCGTCGTGCACGCGACGGCGATGTGGTGGTGATCGACGTGCGTCCGGGCAGCGAATACGCGGCCGGGCATTTCCCCTTTGCGCGCTCCATGCCGCTCGCTGAACTGGAGCGGCATCTGGCCGAATTGCCAGCCGATTTCCCCATCGTCGCTTACTGTCGCGGCCCGTTTTGTCTGATGTCGGACGAAGCGGTCAAGCTACTGCGCGCCAAGGGATTTTCGGCCGCCAAGTTTATCGGCGGCATGAGCGACTGGCGAGCCAGCGGGCTACCGGTCGAGACTTCCTGTGCCGGCTGATTGAATTCAGGCAATCCAATGCCTCACGACGGAGAACCAAACATGAAGAGCTTGCTGATTTTCAACCGCGAACCCTACGACAACACTGACGTCACCT
This sequence comes from Pseudomonadota bacterium, assembly GCA_018262285.1. Lineage (GTDB taxonomy): Bacteria > Pseudomonadota > Gammaproteobacteria > Burkholderiales > Rhodocyclaceae > UBA1934. The sequence continues at coordinate 10,016 of JAGTRX010000040.1, forward strand.
GGAACGGCCTGCGTTTGGCCGGAACCTTGCTGGATCAAGGCCATGAGGTTCGCCTGTTCCTGATGAACGACGCGGTTGATATGGCGCGCGAAGTCTGCCGCCCGCCCGAGGGCTACGACCAGGATCTGGCGCAGATGTTGAGGGCGCTGATTGCCCGTGGCGTTACTGTCAAGGTTTGCGGCACCTGTATGGCCCGTTGCGGCATTTACAAAAACCAGCCTTATTTCGACGGGGCCGAGAAATCGACCATGCCGGAACTGGCAGAGTGGGTCGCAGGGAGTGACAAAATTCTTTCGTTCTGACCCTCTGCTCAAACAATGATTTTCGCTGCCGGCCAAACCTGACCTGACAACCCGGAAAAATAATCTTGAAAACCAGAATCGTGCCCCCCGCAGAAGTCTTTATGCTTCGCGAAGAACTTCTTCGCTGCGGGCTTTCAGAGATTGCTGGCGTACTCGGCAAATCGGTTTTCCGGATAGCTGATGCACCGGAAATCGGTTGCATGGCGATCACGCTGGAACATGTCTGCCAGATTGATTCGCCAACTGAACAGTACAAGTTCTTAGATGCTTTGCCAGAAAGCCGCAAGAGCGAACTACGTGAAACACTGGCCCGTTTTTTTCAGGCGACTGATCCAGAACTGAACATTACTGACATCGACTTTTACAATCTCGGCTAATCAGTTCGCACCGCCATTATTCTGGCGCCGGCGAACGCGGCGTAAAACAGCAGACCGCGCCCTTGGCGTCGAGCCGCACCTTGCAGGCGGTTTCCAGTTTCTGGCGCAAACGCAGACGCGCACGCTGTAGTCGCGACTTGGCGCCAGAGAGCGAAACGCCAAGTTGGTCGGCCAGTTCCTGCTGCGGACGACCATCAATGTCGCAAAGGACGATGGCCAGACGATCTGCTTCGGGCAATTCTTCAAGTACGCGCGGCAGGCATTGACTGAGCGCGTCGACTGCGGGGAGGGTTTCTTTTTCCGGGTGCAGGATTTCTTCATCCAGCGGCAGAGACTCCCGTTTCTGGCGATGGTGGTCAATCAGCGTGTTACGCGCCACCTGAAACAGCCAGGCGCGCGGATTGGCCACCGAGCAAAACTTTTTGCCTTGGCGCAGCGCCTTGATGAAGATTTCCTGCAGCAATTCCTCCGCATCGTCGGAATGGCCGGAATGATGGCGCAGAAAGCCGAGCAACTCGGCTTCGTGTGCCGCCCAGGCATTCATCAGGCAGGGCAGGCTCATTCCTGGGCAAACCAGCGGCGCTGGAACCAGAAAGCAACGTGGACCAGACCAATCATCACCGGCACTTCAACCAGCGGCCCGATCACTGCGGCAAAGGCAGCGCCGGAATTGATGCCGAAGACGGCGACGGCAACAGCAATCGCCAGTTCGAAATTATTGCTGGCGGCAGTGAAAGCTAGGGTCGTGGTTTTGCTGTAATCGGCGCCGGCCTTTTTGCCCATCCAGAACGAAACCAGGAACATCACGACAAAGTAAATCAGCAGCGGGATAGCAATGCGCACCACATCCAGCGGCAATTGGACGATCAACTTGCCCTTGAGGCTGAACATGACGACGATGGTGAATAGCAGGGAAATCAGCGTGATCGGCCCGATGCGCGGCACGACTTCCTTGTGGTAGCGCTCGACGCCCATGATGCGGACACCGATCAGCCGCGTCAGCGCGCCGGCAATACAGGGAATGCCCAGGTAGATGAAAACGCTCTCGGCGATCTGCCCGATGCTGATATTGACCACGCTGCCGGATAGCCCGAACAGCGGCGGCAGCACAGTGATGAAAAACCAGGCAAACACACTGTAGAACAGCACCTGGAAAATGCTGTTGAAGGCGACCAGCCCGGCAGCGTATTCAGTATTGCCCTTGGCCAGTTCGTTCCAGACGATGACCATGGCGATGCAGCGGGCCAAGCCGATCATGATCAGGCCGACCATGTAGTCTGGCTTGTCCGCCAGAAAGAGGATGGCCAGTGCAAACATCAGGATCGGCCCGATGACCCAGTTCTGCAGCAGCGAGATTCCGAGAATGCGCCCGTTGCGGAAGACTTGCGGCATTTCTTCGTATTTCACCTTGGCAAAGGGCGGGTACATCATCAGGATCAGGCCAATGGCGATGGGGATATTGGTGGTGCCAACCTGGAACTGGTTGATGAAGCTTTCGGTTCCCGGCACAAAGTAACCCAGCCCGACCCCCAGCGCCATGGCGGCAAATATCCAGAAGGTCAGCCAGCGATCGAGGAAGGAGAGTTTTTGGGAGAGATGTTCGGACATGGTTTTCCTCGGTCTATATATAAAGGTCAGCTCTAAACATTCGTCACACCGGCGACGGCCGGTGTCAAGTTCGTTGATTTTTCTGGATTCCGGCCTGCGCCGGAATGACGGAAATATTGAGACTCCAAAAATCAGCCCACCGCTTCGTGGATCAACTGAGCAGCGGTCTTGATGTCTTTTGCCGACATGGTTTCCAGCGGCAGGGCGAGAAAGGCGCGAATACGCGTTTCTAGTTGTTTGTAGGCGGTTTCGAAAGCAGCACGGCGTGCTTCCAGCGGTTCAACATGGGCCGGATCGGCAATGCCCCAATGAGCTGTCGTCGGATGGCCGGGCCAGATCGGGCAGGTTTCACCGGCGGCGCTGGCGCAAACCGTGAAGATGAAATCGATCTTCGGCGCATTGGGCGTGGCAAATTCTTCCCATGATTTGCTGCGCGCTTCCGGCAAGGGGATGCCGTGCTTTTCGAGGGTTTCAAGCGCTACCGGATTCACCCTGCCGCTCGGCTGGCTGCCGGCAGAAAAAGCTCGGATGTGGCCATTCCCGAGATGATTGAACAACGCCTCGCCCAGAATCGAACGAGCGGAATTGCCGGTACAGAGCACCAGAACATTGACTGTCATTGGCTTTTGTCCGAGAGGCACTGCTGCGGATTGCCGCCACAACACTGGTCGGTAAGAAAAGAGATGAGCGTATTGATGCGATCCATTTCAGCGTGATAGCGCACAAACCGTCCCTCTTGCACCGCCCTGACCAAACCGGCCTGCGCCAGGGTTTTGAGATGAAAAGATAGCGTCGGCGCCGGCAGATCAAGCCGTTCGCCGATGACACCGACCGTCAACCCGGTCGGGACGTGGCGCACCAACAGGCGAAAGACGGCAAGGCGGCTTTCCTGCGCCAGAGCGGCAAGGGCATTGACGGCTTCTGTATTTTCCATGTTTCCAAATATATGAAAATGATTTCATGCCGTCAAGTGCGTTCTATCTTTCGTTTTTCTCCAGCAACATGGCATCGCCGTAACTGAAAAAACGATAGCGTTCGGCCACGGCATGCGCGTAGGCGGCACGAATGTTTTCCAGCCCGGCAAAGGCGGAAACCAGCATGAGTAGGGTCGAGCGCGGCAGATGGAAATTGGTGAGCAGGCGATCCACCACCTTGAAGTGATAGCCGGGCGTGATGAAAATAGCCGTCTCCGCCGCGCCGGAAAGTACTCCGCCCGCTTTATCGGCAGCCGATTCCAGCGCCCGCAGGCTGGTAGTGCCGACCGCAACAACCCGTCCACCAGCAGCGCGCGTTTCGGCAATGGATTGTGCTGTAGCGGCCGGAATATCGAAATGCTCGCTGTGCATACGGTGTTCATTGAGCTGATGCACGCGCACCGGCTGAAAGGTTCCGGCGCCGACATGCAGGGTTAGAAAAGCAGTCCGCACTCCTTGGCGCTGCAGCGCATCCAGCAGTCCGTCGTCGAAATGCAGGCCGGCAGTCGGCGCCGCGACGGCACCGAGTTGACGGGCATAGACCGTCTGATAACGGGTTTCATCGACTATTTCGGCAGCGTGCGTAATGTAGGGCGGCAAGGGCAGACGGCCATGGGCTTCGGCCAGTTGCCAGAAATCGCCCTCGCCTGCCAGTTCAAGCTGGAAGAATTCGCCGGTACGCTCGCCGACTGTGACTTCGAAAGCCTCTTCCAGAAAAAGCCGCGAGCCCGGCTTGGGCGACTTGCTGGCCCGCACCTGTGCCAGCGCATGGCGGCTGTCGACAATGCGTTCAATCAACACCTCGACCGCGCCGCCGCTGGCCTTGCGCCCGAACAAACGCGCCTTTATGACGCGGGTATCGTTGAAAACGAGCAGATCGCCTTCCGCCAGCAATCCAGGCAGATCGGCAAAACGCCGGTCGATCAGCCGCCCGCCATCGACATGCAACAGCCGGCTGCCCGTACGCTCAGGCGCCGGGTGCTGGGCAATCAATTCAGGCGGCAGGGGAAAATCAAAATCATCAACGGTCAGCGGCATCAGTCATCTCGCGTAAATTCGGGCGCGATTATACCGGCACCGCTAGACCATAAAGCGCATTGCGGCCTACTGCCCGAAGAACTTACCCTTGAGCATATCAAGACCCTGCGACATCAGGTCGCCTTCAGGAACCTGGCCATCCGGTGTCAATTTATCGACGACTTGCGGCAGCAGTTCGGCAAGACTGCCCGACGCCTCTTCGTTACTAACCCCCATGCTGTTGGCGAGGCTGGCAATCGTATCGCTGCCAAGAGCGCCACTCAGTTGGTCAGCAGAAACGGGAAGATTTTCGCCGGTGGAAACCCAGGAACCGACCACTTCCGAAAGCCCGCCCTGCTGTAGCTTGCCAATCAGTCCGCCAATTCCGCCAATCTTGGGATTATTGACCAATTGCATAATCATGGCGAGTGACGAATTGCCGCCCTCGGACGCACCGCCGCCCAAAGCACTAGCCACTTGATCGAACAAACCCATGATGTTCTCCTAAAGCAGTGAAAGTTCTGGCAGGATACCGTAGAATTGGCCGCGGCGGGCACTGGGTCAACCTGTGACCATGGCACGCGTTCACTGTATGTCGGCAAGGTATGTCACTTCAACCACTTTATCCGGCGTCCATTTCAGTTCCCTAACGGAGATTACCCATGAAAAAGATTTTTGCACTGTTGATTGGTCTTGCTTTTTGCACGATGAATGCCATCGCCGCCGTCAATATCAATACCGCCACCCAGGCACAGCTTGAAACGCTCAACGGCATTGGCCCGGCCAAAGCCAAGGCGATCATTGACTACCGCGCCAAGAATGGTTCCTTCAAGACCGTTGAAGAACTGGACAAGGTGCCAGGCATTGGCGAAGGCGTTATGGCAAAGATCAAGGCCGATGTCACCCTGAGTGGCGAAACAACGGTCAAGGTCGCTGACAAGAAGGCTGCCAAGGAAGAAAAGAAGGCTGACGACAAGAAGGCCGCCAAGGAAGAGAAGAAGGCCGACGACAAGAAGGTCGCCAAGGAAGAAAAGAAAGCCGACGACAAGAAAGCCGCAGCAGACAAAAAGGCTGACGATAAGAAGGCAGCGGAAGACAAAAAGGCTGCTGACAAGAAAGCGGCTGAAGACAAGAAGGCCGCTGACAAGAAGGCCAAAGAAGATAAAAAGGCCGCAGACAAGAAGTAATCCGGCTTAAGCGCTGTTATCGAAGCGGAATCGGCGCAGGCCGGTTCCGCTTTTTTCTTGGCGACGCGCTTTGTCGCGGCGGACTACTCCGGCAGGGCGATCTTGTCGTCCTTGCTGAACTGGTAGTCGCGGAAAATGTGTTCGGCGCTCAACACTTGATAGCTGCCATCCGCCAATTTGCGGCTGGTATCCTTGAGCCGATAGGTGGTGTGGCCGCAAGTCCAGCAATCAAAATTGCGCATCTGGGTGCACAAGCAGGTTTTATCCTTGACGCTCAGCTTGGCGCCTTCAGGCTGGGCGGCCAGTTCGCGGTAATAAGAATCAAGATAAGAACACTTGCCATTGCCGTCGAGCAAAAAGCCCAGCCCCTCGCAATTGGGGCGCACGCCTGAACCAACGGCCGGGCAAGCCTTCAGCATCCGCATCGGATAGCCGGTGGTAGAAATCAGGTTGACCTCAATGTCTTCTTCGTTGGCTTTGAAGTATTCCTGCTTGACCTCATCCGGCAAACCGCTTTCTTGCGCCACAGTAAAGCGGGTGGCAACCTGCACGCCATCGGCGCCTTTTTCGATGAAAGCCAGTGCATCGCTACCGGTAAAAATGCCGCCGGCAGCAATGAGCGGAATCATCAGCTTTTCGGCCTGCAGCCAACTGCGGATTTCGCCGACAATAGTGGCCAGATCGAATTGCGCCCAGTCCATGCCAAAGCCCAGGTGACCGCCAGCCAAAGGCCCTTCGACCACAACGTAATCGGGCAGGCGGTTGGTACGCAGCGATTTGCGCAGAAAAAGCTGTAGAGCGCGTAGCGAAGAGACAATGATGCCGAGTTTGGCATCGCGAAAGCGCGGGTGATTTTCTATCAGGCCAAAGCTCGCCAGGTGCAGACCGGCCGCCAGGGTAATGCCGTCAATACCCGCATCCAGAGCCGCTTCGAGTCGCACCTTGAGAGTTTCGCGCGGCGCGTTCATGGTCAGCTTTTCCATGCAGTTAACGAAAACCATGCCGGCGCCACGTTTGGCCTCCATGGTTTTGCCGACGTGCAATTTGGTCGCTTCGATGATTTCGCCAAGATCAAACTTGACGGCCGATTTGTCCGGATTGCCGATGTAGGCGCGGAAACGCTGCAGCTTATCCTTGACGAAGCTGGTATTGAAACGGCGATCACTGACCGAGGTGATCATGGCATCGGAGATGTGGCCGATGCCGCCGAGGCGCGCCGCTTCCAGCGCCAATTCGGCGGTCGAAATATCGACACCCATGCCGCCAATCATGATCGGCACCAACTCCTGCTTGCCCAACATGAGGCGAAAATCATCAACACACTTCATAGCTTCCCTTTGCACAGGAGGAGCCGCACACCCTACCCCGGGGAATGCCGACTTAAAAGAGGGCATTTTCGCAGATTCTTGTCACGAAGCCCATGCAAAGCGTGCAGAAAATTATCTCGACTCAAGCACAACCAGCGTCGAAAAAACAGGATAAGTCAATTTTGGAAGCCAGCGAAAACCGTGGCCTATCGCTCGTTTTACGCTGAACCAAGTCACGACGTCTAATTCTTTGAGCCTCGCTTGCTCGGTAGCAGGCGCTCATACTCGTCCTGAACTACCGCATAGCATTCGCACACGCGCTTTTCGAGTTTGGTGCGATCAAGCACGGTGATGCGGCCGCGGGCGCGTTCTATCAAGTGATCCTTTTCAAGCTGCCCTAAAACCTGGGTCACACTCACACGACGAACGCCCAGCAAGTTTCCAATCGTCTCCTGTGTCACCGTCAATTCACTGTTGTCGGTACGATCAAGCGTCATCAACAACCACCGGCACACCCTTTCATCCAACGAATGGTGCTGATTGCATACAGCCGTTTGAGACGTCTGGGCAATCAGTGCCTGCGTGAACAACAGCGCCACATGTTGCAGTTGGCCGCCAAGGGCAAACTCGCGTTTCATGATCTTGCGGCTGAGTCGATAGGCCTGACCTGCGCTTTGCACTTCCGTGCTGGTCGGCATGCTCTCGCCACCCATGAAAATAGAGATGCCGACCATCCCTTCGTTGCCAACCAGCGCCGTTTCGCTCGAGGAACCATCCTCCAGCGAATAGATCAGCGCGACAATTCCGGAGGTCGGAAAATGCAGATAGTTCACATGGTCACCGGACTCGGACATCGTCCAACCCAAAGGCATTTCGACGAGTTCGAGGTCGGGAAGCAGGCGTTCGTAATCCTTGGCGGGAAGTGACGCCAGAATGCGGTTCAGCTTTGGGTTCGGAGGCAGGTCATTCGGCGCTTTATTCTTTAACATAGGTAGTCTGTCCAGCCTCGATTTTTATTAAATTGTGGGGGTCAAGCGACGGCGATACTAACTTAAAAAAACTTCGGCCTCCGCACACCCATTGCCACTGATTGCCAACTTGGCCCAATCATAGAGCCCACGAGGTAAGCTTCACACAGGAAGAAAAACCATGGCCTGATCAGCCTCCGCTGTCTTCACGGCCGCTGGCAATGCGGCTGACGCCGAAAAAATCAGAAACAGTGCCCTTGTCTTTCCAGACCGCCTGAACATTTGTTTGCATCCGGAGATAACGACCATCCTTGTGACGAAAACGGTAGGAAACAATTTTTGACTGGCGGGCATCGCGTGCCTCAAGCTGTGTTTTGAGGTAGATGCCCACATCGTCGGGATGCATAAATTCATTGACGTTATGCCCGACGATTTCATCAGGGGGATAACCGCAAACATAGAATACGGCGGGGGAAGTGTAGAGAAAACGGCCTTCCAGATCGGTCAGCACAATCACTTCATCAACGTATTCCTCGATCAGGTGCATGATCTCTTCGTAGCGAAGCAATTTTTTATGCATACGCGCAGAACTGATGGCGTTGCGCAAGACCAGACGAACCTCCTCTTCCTGCCATGGTTTCCGTAAATAGAAATAAACACCAGCACGATTGATGGAGGCGATGACGGCATCGATATCGCTATAACCAGTGAGAATAATGCGTTCAGTGCAGGTCAGGCGGTTGCGCATGCGCTCGAAAAACTGCACACCGGTTTCTTCTGGCATACGCTGGTCACTGATGACAACATCGATATCCAGGTGTTCCATGAGAATTTTTTCGGCGATATCAGTATCGCCAGCGGTAAAAACCTCGAATTCATCGCGGAACATGAAGCGGAAGGCTGTGAGATTCCATTCTTCATCGTCGATGTAAAGAATTTTGGGCATATTTTCATTCATGGTCACTACTCAGACGCCTGCCATTAATCATGTGGATCACAAGAAGACAAAACGTACCTGCCATCGCAACGCCTACCCCAACTCTTTTGCCACCCTGGCCACCGACGCCGCATCCGGCAAATGTGAAAGCTGTGACAGCATGTAATCCTTGACCTGGGCAATGATCTTGTCGACCTGTTCGCTGGCCATTTCGAGGTCAGTGGCAATGCTTCGAATCGCCACCACTTCGTCGGCGCTGAGTTCGCCATCAGCGTAGCCAGTCATGACGCAAAGCGCCACCAGCATCTCCTGCTCGACTGGACTGGCCAGGGCGTTGCGATCGATATGGCGATTCAACGGCGCTTTTTCCTGCAGGGTCTCGAAGGCCGGCAGACTGGCATCGCCACTGCTCTGATAAAAATTGTGGATGAGTTCGAGTTCGGCCGCCTGTACGCCTTCAACACCGGCGACTTTCAGCATGGCTTGCGTGGTGGCGAGGATGGCGCCGGCACTCATGGTTTCGATATTGGCAAACGGGAACATGTTTATCTCCTTATCTAAAGTCATTCTCTGGTGGCGCGCCGCAACTGGGCAAGACGCTCCTGCACCTCATCCGGCGACAGATTGCGGAAACGTTCGGGTAACAACGAGCGGCGCGAGGTTTCGAACACCGCCAGCATTTCCATGAATTGAATCATCAGGGTATCTTGCGGCGGCATGAAGTCGCGCACCGCTTC
>JAGTRX010000041.1 GCA_018262285.1 Pseudomonadota bacterium
TGCGCCACATCCAGGAAATGCGTCCCGAACTGCCCGTCGTAGTGCGCACCCATGACGAGCGTGACATGGATCGTCTGGCGCGCGCCGGTGCTGCCGAAGTGGTGCCGGAGGCGCTGGAAGCGAGCCTGATGCTGGCCTCACACGCGCTGGTGCTGGTCGGCATGCCCATCAACCGGGTGCTGCGCCGCATCCGCGATACGCGCGGACAGCGCTATAAATTATTGCGCGGCTATTTTCGCGGCTTTTCTGATACTGAAGATGAGTCCGGAGATCAGCCCTGTCTGCATTCGGTCTGGCTGGCGCCGGGCAGTCTGGCCATCGGTTGTACGCTGGAAGAATTTCATCTCGAAGAGATTGGCTGCGAGGTCAGCGCCATCCGCCGCCGTGGCATCCGGGCGCTCGAACCGGCTCCCGATACCAGGATGGAAGAGGGCGATGTGTTGGTTTTGCTGGGTAAGCCGGAAGCGGTGGTGGTGGCCGAAGAGCGGCTGCTGCAGGGATAAGGGCAAGAAAAAAGCCCGCCGGGGCGGGCTTTTTCTCGTTTTATTAAACCGGTTATCCGATCTTCATGCAGACGGTCCAAGGGTTCAGGGCACCAGTTTCACTGTAAACCACACCTCCTGGTAGCGCAGCAGCTGGCGCAAATGGATTGGCAGCATTTGTGTTCCCACGCAAAGAGCCTATGTTGTTGCCAGTTTGATTGGCAGGAAGTGGCCCATCTATCAGAATGTCAACTGACATTGCTTGCTTGGTGGTCAGCCCTGAGGCACAAACAAAGGTGCCTGTCTGGCCATAGACCGTGGGCCCGGCAACGCCAATATTTCCACCTCCTGCATGCTTTGGAAGAGCCGCTACACCTACGGCTGTCTGATCGCCAGTCAGCAATCCAGATCCCCGTAGCGCCTGCCAGAACGCTGAAGTTTCATTACCTGCGGCATTTACAAAAGTTTGAGCAACTGCTGCACCAAGTACACCGTTTCCATCTCCACCTCCAGTTACACCCGTCCAACCACGAGCAAGCATTACTGCATTGCTTTCATCACCCGGTATGGCCTTGTAACGATCAATATAGCCGTTATAAGCGACCTGGATAGCTTTCATGTCATTGACAATGGCTTTGACTTTGGAGTTCTCGATCATTTCCTGACCCTTCAACACTCCGCCGAGCAGCAGGCCGATGATGACCAGAACAATGGCGATTTCCACCAGCGTGAAACCCGACTGGCGGGCAGAATTCATCTGTTTCATAAGAATTTCCTCATTAAGTGATGTTGCGTCGTGAATCTAAACACAGAAATTATGGCGTGGGGAGTCAGGAATATTTACGGTGCAGGCGCTGGCAGGCTAAGCAGAAAGCGCAAACCTTCGGGGGAGGGTGTCGCGGTGAGCGTGCCACCGCCTTCGATCAAGCTCTTGCGCGCTTGATAAAGGCCGAGGCCCAGACCGCCGGGACGGCCGCTGGCGAAGGGTTCGAACAGCTTTTCCGGCTCCAGTGACGGGATTTCGGCCGGCCAGGGGCAGAAAAACGCGATTTCCGCCATATCATCCCCTCTCCCTCTGGCGGGAGAGGGGCGCAGTTGAAAGACCGGCCTCGCCGCCTGCGGGTCGCGCCAGACCGCAGCAAGATTGGCAAACAGATTATCGAGCGCCCTGGCCAGCAGGCTCTTGTCCATCCAGGCCTGTGCTTCACCGTCGATTTCCGCCACAAAACCGGCCATTTGAGCCGCCTGGGTAATGGCCTGGCGCACATCAATGGTTTCCGGCTGATCGGCGGTGGGTGTCTGCCCCAAGGTGGCAATCAAGCGTTCTGCCCGTTTGTGGGCGAGTGGGGCGTTGTCGCGCAGGCGGCAGGCAGCGTCCTGCAGCGCTGAGTTGTCGGTTGCGCTGGCAAAATCGGCGCTAACCCAGCACACCCATTGCGCCAGATTGCGCATGTCGTGCTGCAGGTAGAGCGAGAGTCGGGCACGTTCGGCCAGCGCGGCGGAAAGCGCTTCAGTGCGGGCGCGCAGGCGGGTTTCCAGGAGCAGGACAAATACCCGTGCCAACTGGTCGGCAAAAAGGCGCTCCTCACCACGCTGTGCTGAATGGGAGAAGTACAAGCGGAGCCGGGTTTCATCGCTGCCAACGGCAAATTCGAATGTGGCCGCCGTTGTGGGATTTCCCATGCTTCCAGAAACTGGTTGGCCGAACCAGTAGCCTTCCCAGCGCATATTTTGCCAGCCAGCGGTTGCCAACTCCGGCCAGGCAGCGCCTGGCAGTTCGAGTGGTGCAATATCCTGATTGGCCAGTTGCAGCAGCTTTTCCATGCGCTTGCGATGGCTGCGGGCAAGGTGGCCAATGCGAATGCCGGCGGCGAGCAGCGCCAGCCCTGCTGTGATGAGCAGTAACGGCAAGCTATTGAGGACGCTGGATGCCATATTTTTTCAGGTAGTAATAGACATTTTCACGCGAGAGCCCAAGATGGCGGGCGGTTTCGGCAATGTTCCAGCCAGTTTCGCCAAGAACTCGGCGCACCAGTTGTTCTTCGGCGGCGGCGGCGATTTCGCCAGGACCTTCGTTGAAACGGGCTGTCAGGCTCAGGCGGGCTTCGCCGGCTTGCGACATGCGGTTTTCTTCACGGGCGAAGAGCGCTGCACGCTGCAGTGCTTGCTGGATTACGTCGCGGCTCACCGGTTTGATCAGAAAATCGAAAGCGCCACGGCGCACGGCTTCCAGGGCGGCGACATTTTCGTCCTGGCCGGTCAGAACGATGATCTTGGTGGAAGGGGCAATTTGCAGCAATTCGTCGAGCAGGCGCAAGCCTTCGGTCATGGTACTGGGTTGCGGCGGCAGGCCAAGATCTAGTAGTACCAGCCCCGGTGGTTCTGATCCGGCAAATTGAACCAGCGCGCCGGCACGGTCGCCGGCCTGGCGGACGGCATATCCCATTTTTCCGAGCGCGGCAACGAGATAAGCGGCTAGTGCCGGGTCATCTTCAACAATTAATAGATCATTCATCGCCACTGAGGGTACGGGTGAGCAAAGGCAGTATGGCAAGTCCGAAGCCGATAAAAAGCAGGGCGAAGCCGGCAGCGACGCGGAATAGCACCCAGTCGCTCGGGGTGTCGGGGCTGACTGCGAGCAGGGCGTAGCCGGCCAGCAGGATGAGGATGCCGAGGACGATGGTGGCGCGCCGCCAATACTGTTTGCGACGCTGTTGCGCCAGCAGCGGGTCATCGTGATGGTGGTATTCGTGGTGAGTGGGTGCGTTCATGGTAGCCTAGTGCAGTGTTGCACGTTGTTCGGTGCTTATCGTTGGCGGTAATACACGTAAAACGACCATTTTCTCGGCTGGATACGAGCAATTCTGTGTCCTGTAAGGCTTTTTGATAAACGTCATCAAGAATGCAGCACTACACCTAGTGACTACCACATTAATAGCGCCATGATGTTGGTGCAATATGGGGGGATGAGTAACGCGTGTTTTCATGGTGCGGAATGATGTATTGGTCGGGTTTGGGTTTTCAATGGAACTGTGACCGGTTAGTGACCTAACCATGGCAGTTCAGATCATCAATCCAACCGAATAGCCGCGCTAGCCACAGGGATGTTTTCATTCTGATCAATCCCTGCAACCCCACAGACACCTAGGGCTGTGCGGAAATTTCCAGTATTGGTGCTTCCATCATCAGTCTGTCGATCAATCTGAACGGCAATGTCGCAATCGATGTTTTGAATGAGTACGACATTCCGCCAATTTGCAGGCAAACCTGCCACGCCGGCCAACGGAGCACCGGTTAGGCTGATAGTAATCGCCCCGCTTAATCGAATAGGATGATCTCCTGCTGTGCCTTTGAGCATGGATGAACGTATCAACTCTTCGGTTGCGCAAGCCGACTCGGCCGCAGTAGCGATGACGCCAGTTGTGTTCCCCACGCATGCGGCCGGGAGGCTCGGGATATTTGCTACGGCGTTTTGCAATGTGCCCGGCCAAGCACCATAGCGTTTGTGAAATTGGTGCGATCCGTTGAATATGTCATTAACAGCTTTGATGGTGTCCTTGGTTTTCGCATTGCGCAAGATGGTCTGCGCATTCAATATGCCACCCAATAAAAAACCGATGATGAGTAAGACGATAGATATTTCCATCAAGGTGAAACCTTGATTGTGCAGCCTGAAATTTCTTCTCAATTGGTGGTCAGAAGGATTCACAATGCAGTGCTTATAACGGAACAAAAGTACGCGCAGCCGTTCCACCACCTGGGCATGCAGCGATTGTCATCACCCTGCCGGTATTGACAACGCTATCGTCTAAAGTTCGATCTAGGTCTTGGACAACTTCACATGGAAGATTGAAAAAAACAATCACATTTCTGACGCCAGGATTGGCAGCGATGTAGGCGGCACTTGTATTGGCAGCATTTGCAATGGCCATATGCACTGGCCCATATTGCGACTGAATGCGCATCTGTGCATTTGTGCCGATCTTTCCAATCAAGCCTGCAGCATATAGATGTAAGGCCGCTTCTTGGACTTCGGAACCGGCTTGCGCCAGTCCGGCCGCTGTCATGGTTCCAGTGATCGTGCCAAGTCCATCTCCAGGGCTAGCGGCAACATTTGGAAGTTGGTTGGCGACATAGATCCAGTCTCCAGGCAAATAGCCATATCGATTTTTGAAACTCAGAGAAGCTGCTTGCAAGTCTGCGGCGATTTGAATTACGTCCTGCCCCTGCGCCATACCAATCTGGCCTCGTCCGACCATAAGTCCGGCGGCAAGCAAGATGCCGCCCAAGACGATCACAATGGCCATTTCGGTCAATGTGAACCCATTCTGTTTAAGATGTTTGGTTTTCATTATTTCTCCTTGAGAGGATTCCGGCTCAGGCTATGGGCAACGCGCCGAAATAGCGGGGTAAGCGGACTGCAACTGTGCATAGGTTATGGTTTGCGCCGGTGCGCCGAACAGGGATAGCTGGTAGAGAGCTTGAGCACCTGGGGTAATCGGTGGGCCGCTATGCACGGGTGTTGCGGTTTGGCAAAAAGAACCCGCTGCACAACTATAGGTAATGACACCGTTACCGACTGAAGGATAAATGGCTGTGAGCAAGGGTTGGGCTACCGCTACTGTCGGAGGCGTGCAACTCGCCACAGCAAGCTGCTGAATGGCCTGCTCAAAATAATACGCTCCCGTGCCTTTGAGCGTTTTATCGTCGATAAGCGGCTGCAATAAGTCTTTAGGGGTCATGAAGGCAACTACGTCGTCAAAAGCCCCGTTTCCTCCAGTGACGTCGGTCGGCGTGCGCATAACAAATGACGTTGAACCTGTAGTTGCGTTCGTTAATTCATCGGTACCAACAGGTAAAGGAATTACTGCTGTGCCGCGCAGCGTGCGGGCACCAGAACCATTTTTTCCGTGGGAAATGATCATCACCACAGGATTGGGTGTAATCGGCGTGTTCAAAGCAGCGGTGGGGGCTGGCCGCTCCTGCAGTGTAAACGTTGTCAATGGTGTGGCGAGTTCCGTGATCGTAAACGCTGTCGGGCCAGACTTGATAGTCCAGTTGCTGCTTGTTGCGGGTGTCCTGTTGGCTACCTGATAAGTGAAGAAATTAGACCACCCATCTTGCGCATCCCCTACTGACAAACCCAATGCCTGCCACGGCAGCACGCCACGCCCTGCGTTGGCTAGGCATGCTGCAGGCTCTGCGCCAGTGGGAGGTAAAGCAGAATCCGGACAAGGAAGCCTGCCATTGGTTCGTAAAAACGCAACTAGAGCCACCTTGATACGTTCCTGCTTGAGCTTGGTCTCGCTCCAGGCTGCGTTGTTCTGAGTGGCATTCAGCATGCGCAATCCCATGACCATGGCGAACCCTATGAGAGTCACGGCCACGGCCATCTCCACCAGTGTAAAGCCAGTTCTTTTCAGACGTTGATCTTGTGAAAGCGATTTGTAGTATTTCATTGGTTGGTGAACAGAATACGTTTCGGATGTTCATTATAGATATTGTGATCGCAACTTTGGCAGTATCGTCACTTCGACCCTTTCAAGCCAGCTATTTTTCGGTAGTGTTTTGACTTATTTGAAAAAAATGTGGATTTGCCGAGTGTGGACGACTATGGCCATCAGGTTGCACCGCACTTCTTGATTATTTTTTCTTGCCGGTGCTGACGGCACCCGGCGGCACGATATCGGTGCGTTCGCCGGTGACGAGGTTAACGGTTTCGCCAACGCGTACAGACTTGCTGTCGATGGTGATGCCTTGGGCGTTGATTTTTGGAGTCTGCGCGGGCGGAACGGGCTGGCCTTCCGCCACGGGTCTGCCATTTACCCAGACGGTTCCCTTGCCGTGTTCGCGTTTGATAATGCCGCCAAGAGTGAGGCCGGTGGTGGTTTCATTGTTGGCTTTCCCCTCGCGGCTGGCGGTAATGGTGGCGCGTTCTGACGGTGTGTAGAAGAGTGTGCCGAGTTGACCCGTCTCGGTCGCTGCGGCGGCCAAGGGTATTTGTACGATCAGAAGGAGAACGCGGGTAGCTAAGGTCATGGCTTCAGTCTAGCAGTGACATGGTGGCAAGGCGTTAGGTTTGCCCAGCCGGTTTTTGTGGCATTGTGAAAAAACGCAGGGTGCATTGGGCGGTGAGGCCGGTCGGGGAAGGCTCGGTAATCCGGCAGGATTGAACGCGGAAACGGCCGAGCACCTTGCCCTCGTAAGTTTTGAGCAGGGAGAGAAATTCCTCTTCGTGAATGTTGCGTAGCTCGAATTCGAGATTGTGCGCGAGTGGGGCGTTGGAGGGCGTTGGTGTCGTGGCTGCGGCGGCGTCTTCAGGTGCAGCGCCCTCACGCAAAGGGGTCGGTTGTTTCAGCGTATAGGCCAGAGTGTCGGGCAGACCAAGTTGCTTGCGGCTGGCGATGAGTTGTTCGACCCAGCCTTCGCGCCGTGCAGCGCCGATCAGTCCCTTTTGCTGGAGTTTCTGGAATTGCTGGATGTGCGACAGGATGTTGTCCAGGTCTTTTTGTTTCTGCCCCAGGTTTTCTTCTTCAGCGGCAATTTGGGCTTGCTGGCTGGCCAGGTCGGCGCTGAGCTGCTTTTGCAGATGGGCGCTGCCGAAGTAGAGAAAAAGCGAGAAGATAAGGACGCCAGCCAGAATGAGGAGGCTTTTGCGGGCGAGTTTGAAGACGGGGAGCCAGTCTTTCATGGTTTGGCTTCCGTTGCTTTGGCGCTGGCTTTGGTGCTGCCGGGCAGGGAGAGGCACCAGTGTTGGCGTTTTTCAGCCGTGCTTGTGGTGCTGCCCTGCAGGACGCCCTGATCGAGTTCCCTGGCTGGGTCTTGTGCCAGCGCGATACCCTTGATTTTACCGAGTTGTTGCGAGATTTGACGCAGCACCCTGGCCTGGTCGCCGGGGCCGTAGGTGTCGGGTAGGCTGATCTCGAACTCCAGTTCGACAAGGCGTTTTGCTTCGCCCTCAGCTGGTGGTGGGGTTTCGGCGGCGGCTGGCACGGTGGAACCGGCGGTTTTGGCGCAAGCTGTTTCTCCGGTAGCGAGCAGGCGCCATTCCAGTTGTTTCAGGCGCAGTTCGGGGAAACCGGAGAGAACCTGGCTGAGCGATTGCAGGTGGTCAGCGATGGCGGGAGCTGAGGCTACTTCCTGCTCGTCGAGGGTGATGGCGCGGCGCAGCAGTTCTGGGTCGACGCCAAAACTATTGGTTTTTTGTTCAAGTTCGGTGATGTTCGACTGCAATTGTTGAACCTTGGTTTTGGCCTGTTCCTGCTGGCGCAGAGTGTTGAGAATGACGCTCAGGTTACCACTGGCAGCCCACAGGCTGGTAAGCATCAGAAGGGCGGCTGCGCCGAGGGCAAAGAGGCGCAGACGCTTGGCGAGGAAATCGGTACGTCTGCCGATGGGGGCGATTTGGCCGGCAGGGCAGGTAAGCGCCAGATCAAAGAGTGGCAGATGCCAGTCGGCCGGCGGGTGGGTGTCCCAGGGGGCGGGTGGCGCAATCAGGGTCATCTGGGCGCTGGCAAGCGGGTTGGCAAAAGCGCCAGCGTCGCCAAGCAGCAGGACAGGGCAGGTCTGTCCGCGCTCGATCATGCGCGTATTTTCCAGATAGCGCCGGGTGCGGATGATTTCTTCCGCTTGTACCCTGATGTCGTTGGCAACAGGGGCCAGGCGAGTGAGCAGTGGCGTGTGCTTTTTGAGGAAGACGATGCGCAGGGCTTCCGGGCTGGGCAGAACGACCAGTAGTTCGGCAGGCAGCTTGCGGCTATGGCAAAAATGGGTGAGCAGCAGGGAAATGGGCCAGACGCCGGTAATGGGCCGCTCACCGATTTCGGTGTCAAGGCGTTCCGGGCTCGAAATGCCAAGAAAGAGCTGGTGAGTTGGGGCAAGCCGTTCCATCAGGCCACTGACATGGTGTGGGGTCAGGGCGGTGCGGTAAGGGGTATCGGGGAATCGGCTGGCGAGCTGGCGCGCGATGAAAGTGCTGCGGTCGCGGCCGAACAGGCGCGGCATTTCGATTTCGGCAAAGCTCTCGTCGGGCAGGTCGGTCACTACCCAGACAGGCTCTGTCGGCTCGGCAGTACTGATGCGCCAGCCGTCCTTGTCCTTGCACCAGAGCTGGCAGCCGGAGGAGGCAAGATAGAGCAGCGACTTCATGTCTTCATCTTCGCAATCGTGTCATAGATGGGCGATAGCACCGCCAGCATGATCCAGCCCAGGACCAGACCCATGACCACCGTCAGTGCCGGTTCGATCATGGACTGCACTTTGCCGATGGATTCCTCAATGTCGCGGGTGTAAAAATAATTGATGTTGTCGAGTGCTTTGTCGATGCCGCCGGTCGATTCGCCGACTTTCAGCATGCGGATGACGAGCGAAGGGAAAAGGCTTTCGACGGCAAAACTTTCTGAAATGGAAGTTCCGTTGGTGATGCGTTCGCGAGCACGGGCAATGGCCTGCTGGATGACCAGATTGCCGGTGATTTTTTGGCAATAGACCAGGCCTTCGATCATTGGAATACCGGTGCGGTACATCAGCGCAAAGGTGTCGGCGAAGCGCGCCAGGATCATTTTCTTGAGTATGATGCCGATGTAGGGGATGCCGAGCTGCATGCGGTGCAACTGGTAGCGCACCTTGGGGTTGGCGCGTGCCAGTGCGGCAGTGCCAACGATGAGCAGGACGGGCCCTGCCGTGAGCGCCCACCAGTAGTTGACGAAAATGCTGGAAACCCAGATCAGCAAGCGCGTCTGGATGGGAATGGCCTGCCCCATGTTGGTCAGGAAACCGACCAGTTGTGGCACCAGGTAAATCATCAGGAAAAAAACGACGCCGCTGATGACGACCAGGACAAAGGCCGGATACATCATCAGTTTTTTGGTTTGCGCGATCATTTCGTCCTGCCATTTGAGCGAGCGGACGATTTCGCGCAGCACTTCCGGCAATTGGCCGCTGACTTCCCCCGAGCGGATCAGGTTGATGACGACTTCGGAAAAAATGCCGGGATAGCCGGCAATGGCTTCGGCTAAGGTGGCGCCGGCTTCGATTTTTTCGTAGAGCCCGGCGGAAAGATTGCGCGACTCCGCCGAATCGGTGGCATCGCGCATGTCGCCGAGAGCGGTAAGAATGGGGACGCCGGCGCGCATCAGCATTTCGAGCTGGAACAGAAAGGCGATGATGTCACGCAGAGGCAGCCGCCGGATGGTGCGATGGCGCTCCTTGACTGTTTCGGCTCGCACCAAGGTCAGTTCGAGACGGCTTAGTTGGGCATCAAGATCAATTTCGTGCAGAGCCTCGATCTGGCCGGTAACGATGCGACCTTCGGCGTTGGCGGCACGGTAGCGGAAGAGGGGCATTGGCTTATCCCACCATTTCGGTCAGGTCAACGACGCGGCTGACTTCATCGACGGTTGTGACACCCTCGCGTACACGGCGCATGCCATCCTCGGCCATGCTGATGAAGCCGCGTTCGCGAGCGTGGTCGGAAAGTACTCTCAGACTGGCGTGCTGGGTGATGAGTTCGTCCAGGCCGCCGTCAAATTTCAGGAGTTCAACGATGGTCATGCGGCCTTTGTAGCCCTGGAATTCGCAAATCGGGCAGCCAACCGGGCGATAGAGAGTGAGTTCTTCACCCGGTGCTGGCTGTAACAGTTGCAGTTCGATGGCATTGGCGACATCGGCTTTCTTGCAGTGCGGGCAAAGGGTGCGCACCAGGCGCTGGCCGACGATGCCGATAACGTTGCCGGCCAGCACGTCGGGTTTGATGCCGAGATCGATCAGGCGCGGAATGGAGCGGATGGCCGAATTGGTGTGCAGGGTGGAAAAGACTTGGTGGCCGGTCATGGCGGCGCGGAAGGCCATTTCGGCGGTATCGTGATCGCGTACTTCGCCGACCAGGATAATGTCCGGGTCTTGTCGCATCATGGAGCGGATGCCCTCGGCAAAGTCCATTTTGACTGCTTCGGAAATCGAGGTCTGGCGGATGATTGGCATCGGGTACTCGACCGGATCTTCCAGGGTCATGATGTTGACCCCTTCCTGGTTGAGGTGGCCGAGAATGGAATAGAGGGTCGTGGTCTTGCCGGAACCGGTAGGGCCGGTGACCAGCATGATGCCTTCCGGTCGTGCCAGCATCAGTTGCAGCAGGCCGAGTTGATGTTCGGAGAGGCCAAGGCCGTCGATGGGAACGATGCCGCGTTTGCGGTCGAGAATGCGCAGGACGAAATTTTCGCCGTGGATGGTTGGCTGCACGGCGGAACGGAAATCGACCTCGCGGCCGGAAATGGAAAGCGAAATGCGGCCATCCTGCGGGGCGCGGGTTTCGGCGATGTTCATGCCGGCCATGACCTTAAGGCGTACGACCATGGCTGACCAGTAACGCAGGTGTAAAGCCCGCACCTGGCGCAGGACGCCGTCGATGCGGTAGCGGATGCGCAGAAATTGCGCTTCTGGTTCGAAGTGAATATCGGAGGCGCCGCGCAGGGTGGCATCGGCCAGCAGGGAATCCATCAGGCGCACGACCGGGTGGCTGTAGCCTTCGGTCGCCTGGGTCAGGCTGGCGATGTCGATGGTACCGGTTTCCAGCTCCTGCAGGATGCCGTCGATGGAAAGTTCATGGCCATAAAATTGCTCAATGGCCGGCAGGATTTCCGAAGCGCTGGCCAGGCGCCAGATGGGGCGTACCTTGCCGGCCAGCAAGGCGTGAACCTGGTCGGCGGCGACAATGTCATTGGGGTCGGCGCTGGCAATGAGCAATTCGTTGCGAAAGGTATCGAGGCTGACCGGAAAGACGGTGTGGCGCTTGGCCAGCGCTTTGGGGATCAGGGCAATCGCCTTGGAGTCGGCGACGATGCCTTTGAGGCTGATCGCTTCTTCGCCCAGTTTGTCGGCCAGCGCTGCCCGCATGGCATCTTCGGTGACGAAACCGAGTTCGAGCAGGGCTTCGCCCAGTTGTTTGCCGGAGGCCTTTTGTTGTTGCAAGGCAATGCGTAACTGATCCTGTGTGATCAGTCCGCGCTCGATGAGCAGGTCACCGAGACGAACGGGAGGTTTGGCGGGCGGGGCGTTCATTGGCCGGCAGTGCTGCGGGAACGCAATTGTTCCAGCCGGTTCAAGGCGGCTTCGCGCGGGAAATCCTTGCGGCTGCCGGCACTCGATCTTTCGGCCAGAGCCAGGGCGCGTTCGTAATAATTTTTGGCCAGATCGTGCTTGTGCAGGCGGTCGAGGGCTACGGCAAGATTGTAGGCGTGCAGGGGGTTTTCCGGTTCCAGGGTGGCCGCCTTGAAGAAGGCCTGCTGTGCGTCGGCCATCAGACCCTCGCGTGCCAGGGTACTGCCGAGCGCGGAGTGGGCGGCGGCAGATTCCGGGTTTTTGTCGGCCATGTCGCGGGCGCGGCTCACTGTGTTTTCGGAATCGGTACTCGTCAGTGCGAGCAGGCCGGCATTGGCGACTGGGTGATCCGGCTCCTGGCGCAGGACGGCTTGGTAATAGGCGCGTGCCTCGTCATGGCGACCCTGACGATGGGCGATATGCGCCAGGCCAAGCAGGGCATCGCGTTCGTCCGGGTTATTTCTCAGGCTCCGGCGGTAGGCTTCGGCTGCAGCATCGAGGCGACCTTCATTGAGTGCGGCGTAGGCCGCATCGAGCGCGCCTGAACTGGCGACTTTGGCAATAAACAGCGGCTTGTTGGTGGGAGTGGCCGCAGAAGTCGCCTCATCGCGTTGTGATTTTGGCGAAGTTTGCCCGGCCACAGTCTTTGGATTGGCAGTGCTTTCCGCTGTTTTTACAGTGTCTGCAGCGACCGGTTTGGCGAGCGTGGTTTCTACTGGAGTTGGACTGGTGCTTGCCGGAACCTCAGTGATTGGTGTCGGGCTTGGCGTGGTGGCAGGCGACTCTGTGGGCGCTGGCGCCGGCGTTTGGGCAAGCTGCGGCGTGGCCAGGCCAGAGGGCGTGTTGAGATACTGAAAAAGGAAAAGACTGCCGAGGCTAAGTGCCAGCACGACCGCAATGCCGCCGAAGGCAATGAGGCGTTTGTTGGCCGGTTTCTTGTTGTTTCCCGCGCTGGCGTAGAGAATTTCGCGTGCCACTTGCGGCGAAAGTGGTGTGGCTGCGCGTTCCGGGCTGGCTGGCTTGACCTTGGCTGCTGCGTTAGGTGTGGCAGGCGCGGCTGGTGGTGGCGGTGGCACAACTGCTGGCGTGGGGATGGCCTCAGGGGCTTGCGTGATGGCGCCGGTAGTCAGTGGCGCTATGGTCAGCAGGGTTGGTTCGATTTTTTCCGACACCGTATTTTTTGGCGCTGCAGTGATGGATTGCGGCGCTGGTTCTGGGCTTGGCGTTATGGAGAATTCAAGTGGGGTATTCGCGATGGCGGTTGGTGGTACCAGTTCCGGCACAGGGGTGGCAACCGGTGTCTGTGTTGAGCCGGAAACTGCCGAAGGCGCGTTACCGGCGGCTTTTTCCTTTTCCTTGCTGGCGCGTTGCAGGGCGTCGAGGAGGAGGCTCATGTGTCAGTTCTTCGGGCGGGGTGCGACTGGGAAGGTTTGTTCAACCGGGGCATCCATCGCTTTTCTCGCTTCCGGCAGCAGGTTGCGATAATCACGAAAATCGCCTTCGAGGCTGGCGTCATTGAGCACGATGGGGCGCAAAAAGACCACCAGTTCAGACTTGCGGCTGCGGTTGTCCTTGAACTTGAACAGTTCACCGAAAAGAGGAATGCGGTTGAGTCCCGGCACTTCGTCGGTCTTGAAATCGCGTGTGTCCTGCATCAGGCCGCCGAGAATGGCGATGTCGCCCGATTGGACGCGCATGATCGATTCCATTTCGCGGCTTTGCACGATGGGAATGGCATTGGTCAGATTATTTTGCGCCAGCGCCGGGTTGGGGTCATTGGCGTAACCGCTGATGCGGCTGATGGTCGGCCGCAGGTTGAGGATGACCTCGCCGTTTTCGCTGATTTGCGGCGTCACTGTCATCAGGAAACCGATGGGGACGGTGTTGATGGTGGTTGTGTAGGTGGCCGGCGTGGCGGCGGTGGTGGCGGTGGCCGCCGTTCCCGGTGTGACTTCGATGGTGAAGTAGACCGCGTTGTCGACCACCTTGAGGACGCTGGTCTGGTTATTGAGGACCGAAATCTTGGGGCTGGAAAGAACGCGCAAGGTGCCGAATGATTCGAGCAGGGTCAGGACGGCCGTGATGTCGTATTTGCCACGGAAACCGGTCTTGTTCCAGGCATAGGCGGAGAGGGTGCTGACCATTCCTCCAGTATTGAGTCCGGTGGAAGGTCCGGCCGGCCGCAGCAGGATTTGCGAGCCGGAGGTACTGCCGGCGGTTTTGACGATGGACCAGTCGATGCCTTGCTGGTAACGGTCATTGAGGTCGACTTCGGCAATGGTGGCTTCGATTAGCACCTGACGGCGGGCATTACCCATGATGCGATCGAGAAATTCACGAACTTTTTCATGCTGGCGGGCATTGGCGCGCACACTGATGATGCCGTTTTCCGGATTGGCGATGACCGAAGCGGCTTCGCGGTAAGTGGCTTTGCGCACCACGGTATTGGCCTGCTGGCTCAGTTGTGCCGGGATAGGTGTGGTTGTGGTGCGCCGACTGCTGGTGCTGCCGGAGGTGGTCGTTGTTGCCGCCGCCGTGCCGGGCTGCGGCGTGGCGATTTGCTGCCCGACCTGCTCGGTGGTGGTTTCACTCGAACCTTCCGGCAAAACCTTGTCGGTTTCGCGCAGCAGATCCTTGATATTGGCAATCAGGGTTTCCCAGAAACGGTTGTTGGCGGTATTGGCAATGGTCGTAGTGGAAGCGTTGCTGCCTGAACCACCGCTCGAACTGCTGGAACCCGGAGCGCCGCCGGTGCTGGCGACATTGGTCGAGGTGCTGATGGTGGTCTGGGCGTTGCGGGCAATATTGGGGTAATCAACCCGGTAAGTTTTCAGGAAGGGCGAATCCGGCATGACTGTCAGGCTTTTGCCATTGATCTCGTAACGCATGTCGACCTGGCGGGCAATGCGGTCGAGGATCTCGCTCAGAGTCTGGTCAAGTACGTTCATGCTGACGGTACCGCTGATGCCGGGGTGAATGTCGACATTCATCTTGGCGTCGCGCGCCAGGGCGAAAAGCAGTTCCTGCACGCTGACATTATGGACAACGACGCTGTACACCTCCGGCCGGGCGGAGGGTTTGGGCGGTTTTGGGATGGGTGCGGCGTTGGCGAATTCAGGGGCTTTGCCGGAGACGCGGCTGGCGGGCTCCAGATGCTTGTCAGAAGCAGGCGGCGGGGCGCTGGCGCAGCCGCTTAGAAAGAGAGCCAGGCAAACTAGTGAAGACAGGGTGGTAAGACGATGGTGGAGCGGGGCGGCGATCATTTGGCTTCCTGAAGAATGCCTTGCCAGGTCCGGAGTATCGGCTGGTTGGCTTTCAGTTGTTTTGGCAGTTTGTTCAAAGTGTCTCTGGCCTCGCGTTCGGTTTCGTATTGCCCCAGATAAATGGCGACATAGTTCTTGCCTTTGTATTGCCGATTATGGGCAAAAAGTAGTGGTTCTTCAATGTGTTGTTCGATAAAACCAAGATAGTTGGTGAGGCTGGATTCACTAGGCAAAGCGGCGAGTTGCAGAGTGTAGCCGTGCAGGTTCGGCTGCCGCAATTTTTCTGTTGTGCGGGCCAGAGCGGCCGCTGCTTTGTCGGTCGGAGCCTTAGCCGCCGGTGTTGCTGGTGAAAGAGTGGTCGTGGTTGGAGCAGCAAGGGTGGTCGTAGTCACTGCCGGGGTTTGCGTGGTCGGCGCTGCAGTGCTGGAGTTGGAAATGGAGTGCGTTGGCGGGTCGGGGCGCGCTGGTTTAAGTATCCACAATGCAACGCCGGTCATGATCACGGCCAGCCCCAGGCTGATGGGCAGCACTTGCCGCCAGGGTAGATTTGCGCTGGCGGCAGCTACCGGGTCGACCTGCAATTCGCGCAGGGCGCTTTTGACATGGTGAATATCGACTTGCTGCTTGCCTTCGGCGTAGGCGGCGAGCAGGCATTTGTCGGCCAGCAGGTTGATGCGCCGGGCGCGGCCACCGGAAGCCTTGAGTAGCAGGTCGATGGCGGGGCTGGCGAATAGTTTGCCGCCGTGCCAACCGGCGGTGCGCAGCCGATGGTCGATGTAGGCCGTGCCTTCGTCGTGTGGCAGTGGCGGTAGCTCGAAGCGGTGGATGACGCGATCCTGTACCTGTCTTAGTCGCCGGTCACGCAGCAGTTCATCGAGTTCTGGCTGACCAAAAAGCATGATATTGACCAGCTTGTGGTTGCTGGTTTCGAGATTGGACAACAGGCGCACTTCTTCCAGCGATTCGATGGGCATGGTGTGCGCTTCGTCGATCACCAGCAGGACGCGCTCACCCAGGCCGTGGCGGCGCAGCAGTTCCTGATGCAGGCTGGCAAGCTTGCCTTCGATCGAGACAGGCAGTTCGGTAAGGCCGAGATCGCGGGCAATGGCGCTGATAATCTCGTCGCGGCTGAAACATGGGTTGGCCAGGTAAACCGTGCTGATATTGTCTGGCAGGCGGCTGAGCATGAGTCGCGCCAGCAGGGTTTTGCCGCTGCCGACTTCAGCCACCGCCGTGACAATCCCTTCTTCGTGGCTGGCAACGTGGAGCAAGGCGGTCAGAATATCGCCGCGATGGCTGCCGGAAAAAAAGAAATCAATGTCGGGAGTGATCTGGAACGGCGGTTTTTCGAGGCCGAAGTGATTCAGGTAGAGAGCGGACATGGCAAAGGCGAACCTTATGCTCAACAAAAGCACCATTGTACAGTGGGGCAAGGGCGAAGGGGGGCTGCGCTAACCTGGATGCGTTATTGAGAGGGCCGTGGCTACGGGATTCAGTCTATTGAGCCAACCAGGGTTTTGCTTTGCTTTGATAGGGGTGAACGAGTTTGGCGGTGGCGTATTCAAAAGGCCAGATGACCTGCAGGATGCCGTTTTGCCATTGCATAATTTTTTGCCCTCGTAGGCCTTGGTGCTTGATGATCTTGCTGGGAGCGAAAGTGATGGTCTCTCCCAATGGCGAGACGTACTTGGTTTTTTCCAGCGCCGCAATCAGGGCATTCTTGTCAAGCGAACCGGCCTTTTTGATGGCTTCAGCCAACATGTGAATACTCGAATAGCTGAGTGGGCCGAGGTAAGAATTCGGTTCAGTATTGAATTCTGTTTTGTAAGCGTCATAATAACGCCGGCTAGCTTTGCTGAACCCTTTCATTGATGTTGACCAAGTAGCATAACAAACTACATTTTCCGACATGGATGATTTGCCGAAATCTGCCGCCCAACCAGGGGGAGAGCCGATGAAAACGGCCGGGTGGAAATCGATTTCCTTTGCAAATTTCATGATTAACGCAGCATCTGCTTCGTATCCCGCCCAGACGAAAATATCAGGATTTTCCTCTTTGGCTCGTTTCAATACACCACGATAGTCACCGCCGCCGGACGAAGCACTCTTGAAAAAAGCGCCTTGCAACGTCCATTCCTTTGGCAGAGCCTCGCTAAACGCCTTGAAGGTTGTAAAACCGAAAGCGCCATCTTCGTAGGCATAAAACCATTTTTGCATTTTGACTTCTGGATATTTATTGCCGATGGCTTGCCAGCCCGCAATATATGCTTGTGCCTGCTGATAATCCCAAGGGTGCAGGTGAAAATACCAATCCTGATCTTTCAGCGCGCGTTCGACCTTGGACGAAGCTGCCCCGGACCAGAGAGTCACTTTGTTATATTTCTTCATCACCGGGATCTGGGAAAGGTGAACGCTGCTTGACATGCCGCCGACAAAGAAATCGACCTTGTCCACTGTTGCCAGCTTTTCGATGGCGGCAGCCCCCTTGCCGGGATCCATTTCGTCATCAAGCACGATGAGTTCCAGTCGGCGGCCGAGAACCCCGCCGGCCTGGTTGATTTCCTTGATCGCCAGTGCCATCGCCTTGGCAGAATCGCGGCCGGTAATGTCATTGAGCGGGACGGTGGCGCCCAGTTTGATCGGTTCGACGGCGTTGGCCGCGCTGCCGGAAAAGGCGGCAATGGCAAACGCCAGTATTGAAAATGCGCATTTGCTCATGGCGATTCTCCCCATGTTTAATGTTTGTACGGATAGTTGAACTTGGCGGTAGCGTATTCAAAGGGCCAGATCACCTGCAAAGCGCCTTTTTGCCATTGCAGGATCTTTTGCCCGTGCAGCCCTTGGTGTTTGATTATTTTGCTGGGTTTGAACGTAATGGTTTCGCCCAGAGGAGATTCGTATTTGGTCTGTTCCAGCGCCGCAATCAGAGCCTGGGTGTCGAGTGAGCCGGCTTTTTTGATTCCTTCCGCCACAATGTAGATACTCGAATATTTCATTGGCGCAAGATAATTGTCGACCTCCTCGTTGAATTCCGCCTTGTAAGCCTCCGAGAAGTGTTTGCTGGCCTGGCTCACATTCTTCATGGCGGGAGTCCACATGCCATACAGGCTGACATTGTCCGACAGTTGCGACTTGCCAAAATAGGAGGGCCATCCCGGTGGTGAGCCGAGGAATATCGGCGGGGCAT
The DNA here is from genome assembly GCA_018262285.1 of Pseudomonadota bacterium. Lineage (GTDB taxonomy): Bacteria > Pseudomonadota > Gammaproteobacteria > Burkholderiales > Rhodocyclaceae > UBA1934. The sequence continues at coordinate 18,030 of JAGTRX010000041.1, forward strand.
ACCCTGCCTCTTGGGCTTGACGCATGATCGGCATGGCATCGGCTTCATAGCCAACCCAAACGAATATATCCGGCTTTTCTTCCCTGGCGCGTTTCAGAACCACCCGGTAATCACCGCCACCGCCGGCTGCGGCACTCTTGAAGTCTGCTCCCTTGTGCGTCCAATCCTTGGGGAAAAGATCCGTATTGGCTCTGTAGGTTGCTACACCAAAGGCGCCGTCCTCATAGGCGAAAAACCATTTGCCCACTTTCACTCGTGGATTTTTTTGGGCGATGGCGATCCAGCCGTCGATATAACTTTGTCCCTGCTGGTAATCCCAGGGGTGCAGATGGAAATACCAGTCCTGATCCTTCAAGGCCCGCTCGACTTTTGACGATGCTGCTCCGGACCAGATGGTTACCTTGCCATATTTCTTCATCAGCGGAATTTGGGCGAGATGGACACTGCTGGACATGCCGCCGAGAAAGACGCTGACTTTGTCTTCGGTCGCCAGTTTTTCGATAGCGGCAGCGCCTTTTTCCGGGTTCATTTCGTCATCGACGATGATGAGTTCGAGCGGGCGTCCGAGGACTCCGCCGGCCCGGTTGATTTCCTTGACTGCCAGTTTCATTGCATTGGCACCTTGTCTGCCGGAAATATCGCCAAGCGGGACAACGACGCCCAGTTTGATCGGTTCGGCTGCGTTAGAGTAGCCGGCAAGAAGACCGACCAAGGCAATCGTTGATAACCAGTTCGTTTTCATCCTGTCTCTCCAACGAATAAAGTCTTGCGACCGATAAAAAATTGATGTCGATTAATCATTCCCGTTTGTGTTTGCAATCGGGGCGATGTTGGGCAGCTTCAGAGTGAAGGTGGTACCAACGCCGATTTCACTTGCAACGCTGATTGTCCCCCCGAGAATTCCAGTGACTATGGTGTTGGCGATGCTCAAGCCGAGGCCACTGCCACCCTGACCAAGCTTGGTGGTGAAGAAAGGATCGAAAATACGGTTGATATTGGCGGGCGGTATGCCTTGACCATCGTCTGTGATTTTCAGTTCGACCTGTTTGTCTTCACACTGACTGGCCTCAATGCGAACCGTTCCCTGCGTTTTTCCTTCAAAGGCATGAATGACGGCATTGTTGATGAGATTGGCAAGCACCTGGCCGAGCGGGCCAGGGAAGCTGTCCATCTGAATAATCTCCGGAATGCTGGTTTCGATGTTGTAGGGTGTTTTTTTGAGGGTTGGGCGCAGGGTGGTGATTATTTTGGCAATGACTTCGGCGAGGATGAAAACGCGGCGTTGCGAACTGGTCTGGTCAATGGCAACCTGTTTGAAACTGGTGATGAGTTCGGCGGCGCGATG
>JAGTRX010000042.1 GCA_018262285.1 Pseudomonadota bacterium
GCGTTCCGCGGATCAGCGTCTCGACATCGCCACCTTCGCCCGCCGAATCGCGCGCATCTTCGGCAATCCATTCGGTCAGACTGATGTCGGAATCGAACAGCGCCGCATGATCCTGGGCGTAATAGCCAAGATTGGCTTTCTCTGCCCATTTCAGGCTACCGAATTGCGGCAACAGTTCGGCCATGAGCAATTTCAACAGTGTCGTTTTGCCGACACCGTTTTCACCGATGACCGCGACCTTCTCACCAGCGTTGATAGTCAGGGTCATGTTTTTGAAAATTTTGCACTCGATGCCCGGATAAGCGAAGGACAGATTTTCAATTTCCACCGCATGCCGGTGCAACTTCTCCCTATCGTCGTAATCGAAGCGAATCCAAGGGTATTGGCGCGACGATGGTTTCACGTCCTCCGGCTTCAGTTTATCGATCAATTTGACGCGCGAAGTCGCCTGTTTGGCCTTGGAAGCGTTGGCAGAGAAACGACGGACAAAGGTCTGCAAATCGGCAATGCGTTCCTTGGCCTTGGCGTTGGCCGCCGATTGGCGCTCACGCGCCTGCGTCGAGGCCTCCATGAAATCATCGTAGTTGCCGGCATAGGTGGTGATCTTGCCGTAATCGAGATCGGCCATATGGGTACATACCTGATTCAGGAAGTGGCGATCATGCGAAATGATGATCATGGACGAATCGCGCTGGTTGAGAACATCCTCCAGCCAGCGGATGGTATTGATATCAAGATTGTTGGTCGGCTCGTCGAGCAGCAGGATGTCAGGGTTGGCGAAAAGCGCCTGCACCAGCAATACGCGCAGTTTCCAGCCCGGCGCCACCTCGCGCATCGGACCATTATGTTTTTCAATAGGAATGCCAACGCCCAGCAGTAATTCACCGGCACGCGCCTCGGCCGTGTAGCCACCATATTCGGCAAAATGCGACTCCAGTTCGGCGGCGTGCATGTAATCCTTTTCGGTGGCCTCCGGATTGGCGTAAATGGCATCCTTCTCGGACATGCAAGCCCACATTTCAGCATGGCCCATCAGCACCACGTCGAGCACGCGCATATCTTCAAAGGCAAACTGATCTTGGCGCAGATAGGCCATGCGCTCGTGCGCATCCTTGGAAACATTGCCAACAGAAGGCTCCAGCGCGCCACAAAGGATTTTCATAAACGTCGATTTACCGGCGCCGTTGGCACCGATCAGACCGTAACGATAGCCTGCGCCAAATTTGACGTTGACGTTCTCAAACAGGGGCTTGGCCCCGAACTGCATAGTGATATTAGCGGCGACGAGCAAGGTTTTTTCCTGATGTAAGCGCTTGAAAGGGGGGTGATTTTAACCCCTTTGGCCATCAACACCGTGCCTGCGCTAGAATGAATTCTCGCCCAATACAGGAGAAGACCATGAATGCTCCCATCCGCAACCCGATCGTCGAGCGCGAAGCCTTCCATGTCTCCGGCTGGTTTGCCCTGCTCATCTGGCTTGGCATCCTGGGTTGGCTGATCTGGGGAACGATCACCTCGGTTCCTGACCAGGCTGGCCCGCCCTTCCGCCTGATTATCGGCTTGCCAATTTTGCTCTTCCTGGGCAAAGGCTTCATCATCCTGCAGCCCAACATCGCCGCCGTTCTGACTTTTTTCGGCAAGTACGCCGGAACCATTCGCAACGACGGCCTGTTCTGGTACAACCCCTTTTGCGTCAACCAGAAAATTTCCTTGCGGGTCGCCAATCTCAACACCCCCACCATCAAGGTTAACGACAAGGCGGGCAATCCCATCGAAATCGCCGCCGTCATTGCCTGGCGTGTTGCCGACACCGCCAAGGCCGCCTTTGATGTCGAGGATTACGGCGTTTTCATCCACATCCAGTGCGAATCGGCCTTACGCGCCGTCGCCAGCACCCGCCATTACGACGGCGATCATAAGGGTGAGCATTCCCTGCGCGGCGATCTCGATGCCGTAGCGGAGCTACTCACCAATACCATTCAGGAGCATGTTGTACTCGCCGGCCTGGAGGTTATTGAAGCCAAAATCGCCCACCTTGCCTACGCATCTGAAATCGCCAGTGCCATGTTGCGCCGCCAGCAGGCCGAAGCCATCATTGCCGCTCGCACGCGCATCGTTGAAGGCGCCGTCGGCATGGTCAAGCAAGCGCTCGAAGAATTGCAGTCGGCTGGAGTCGTCACGCTCTCCGACACCGACCGCGTCCGGCTGGTAACCAACCTGCTGACGGTTCTGGTCTCGGAAAATGACACCCAACCGGTGCTGTCGGTCCGGGACTAAAACTTCAACGATGGTCCTGGTGGAACAAATTTCGGTGGGGGCGCATTGCTGGTCAGCAGATCGCGCTCCCACTCAAGACATTCTCGACCGTTCAGATCTTCGAACTGCTTGCGGAAGGTGCGGTGCACCAGCAAACGGCAATCCAGCCCCGCTCTCATGCTCAAAGGTCGCAACTTCCTGGCCTTGGGGGCACATTTGGCACAAACCGGCAGGATAACCAGCGAACGCGTACTGAATTGGCTCCCTGGCAGATAGCTGAATAGCCAGGCCAAAGGAGCAAACCAAAACGGCAAATTCCTGGTGCTGATCCGGGATGTCCACGCCAACCTCTGCCTTCTTTGCGTTTCTTCACCGCAAACAAAGCAACAATGTGGCAGCTTGTGCACATTGTCGATCGACACCATCGTCCGGTGAGGGTCTACGCCCTTCTTGTCCAGGCTGTTCTTGCCGCAAGCAATGCAATGGCCATCGGCACGCACCATCACTTCAGTGTGGCAATGCGGGCATTCAGCGTAGCGAATAGGGTCGGGGCTGTGTGGCGTCATTAAGGGCATCGTTCCTTCCATCAAGATCTTCATTATCGCTCTCTTGCCCCTCAGCTGTGGTTCTTCAGTGAGGTCTGGTGCGCCACCGCCTTGCAAAAATCCCTCGAAAGGTTTCAAAAGCATCAGGCCATATAGGCCAGCAAACGCCTTTCGAATTTAGCGTTTGGGAATGTTTCACGTGAAACCCTGAATCGTCTTCGTTGCTTTCAGCATTTGCGAGCAGCTATGAAATAGTATCCAGCCTGAGCTATGCTGAGGCACTAAACACTGAATACCTGGTAGCTCCTATTTGACCATGCGCGCGATCAATCTTTCTCACCTGCCCTTGCAAGCCCTGCGCTGCTTTGAGGCCGCCGCAAGGCATCAGAGCTTCAAGCTGGCCGCCGATGAACTCTGCCTCACCCCTTCTGCGGTCAGCCATCAAATCAAGAAACTGGAAGACTGGATCGGCAATCCTTTGTTCCTGCGCAAGACTCGTCAGATCGAACTGACCGAAATTGGGCGCAGCTTGTTCGATGAGATTTCCGCCGCCTTCCGTCGCATGGAATCCAGTCTCGAAGAGGCAGCTCGACATGCGCGCAAGCAACCCTTGCGTCTAGCCGTCCCGCTGGTCATGCAGCATGTCCTGCAAAAAGACTTCATTGCGCCTTTTCAGGACAGACACCCGCAATACGATTTAGAACTCATTAGCATACCCAATGCCATGTCTGTTCCGCACCACGAAATCCTGCAGCAAGCCGATGTTGCCCTGTTGCTTGGTACGGGCTATTGGGAAAATACGCGCGCATACCCGTTGATCTCCCTGCATATCAGCGCCTACTGCCCTGCCAGCCTTGCCAAGCATAAATTCCCCCTTGATGATCCCAGAAAACTGGAGCAATACCGCTGGCTGCAGAATCGTGAATTTCCCGAAGGCTGGCGCTGGTTTCTCGGGATTTTTGGGCTTTCCGGCCTCCAATCCAAGGTGGGCACCGCAACATACGAATATCTGACCGTTTTGCTTGAACCAAGTTTTAAGGCCGATGGAATTGCCCTTCTCGATGTCAGAATTGCGCCCTATTTGCTAGGCAACGACTGGTTGCGCATGCTCGACGCCGCCCCGCCTTCCGCCGCTTATTGCTTGGTCTGCCTTGATAATTCCGAACCCAACCCAGGCCTCCAACGAATGATCAGCTTCTTCACCGAACAAGCAACGCGGCTGGGCTGGCCGAATTCCTTCTGACCAGACACTTTTGCCATAAAGCGCCATTTGGCAAGATCAATGGATGGATATTAACCAAAAGTCCAATATCGGCCGCCTGCGGGCGGCTTTTTTCACACATGAATTTTCTTCAGCAGTACTTGAAAACAATCCGTTTGTCGAAGGTATCACTCCCAAGCATCATGACTGCATCGACAAACGCAAAGGAGCAGCCATGCACCCGCCCACCATTGAATTCTTCAATTACACCATCGGCACCGAACATGGCAGAATGGCCTATCGCCAGTGGTCGCAAGCTGGCTCCGCAAAACCTTGGCTCATTTGCGCGCACGGCCTGAACCAGAACAGCAGGCATCTGGAAGCCTTGGCCAATCGTCTCGCCGACGATTTCAACATTCTCGTCCCCGATTTTCCCGGCCGTGGTCTGAGCGATTACCTCACCGACAAGCTGTCCTACTCCTATTTGTTCTATGTACCGCTCTGCCAATCCTTGATCGAGCAATTAAAGCTTGGCGAAATCTATTGGCTTGGCACTTCGATGGGCGGACTAACCGGCCTCTTGCTCGCTTCCCTGCCAAACACACCCGTCAAGAAGTTGGTTCTCAACGATATTGGCCCAATCATCCCGAAAGCGACCATGCAAGCCGCCGCCTTTGCCGGCACCGTCGCCGACGTTCGCTTTGCTTCAATCGCCGAGGCCCAGGAAAAGCTGGCGCCGATGCTGGCTGTTTCCGGAATCACCGATCCCGCCATGAAAGAGGCCTACATCCGCGCCAGCTTGCGTCAGGAACCCAATGGCTCATGGCGGCCAGACAACGACCAAGGAATCTACCATTACACCAAGGTGATGCCCGAATTCAACTCGGCCGACCTGCCCTTCTGGCAATACTGGCATAGCTTGCGCTGCCCGGTTTTGCTGCTGCACGGCGTGCACTCCAATACGCTGACCCCGGAAATCATCGCTGAAATGAAAAAGTGCCGGCCGGATATTGAAGTCGTCGATATTCCCGACACCGGCCATGCACCGCATTTGATGAACGATGAACAGGCCGAACTGGTTCGCCACTGGCTATTACGAGCCTGAGCCTTCAATCTATTAGCCCGGAATAACAAGTGAACTGCATTCATCCGTAGATGCAAACAATCCGTTTGTCGACAGGGCGCCAAGCAACGATGATGAATTCATCAACCTCAATAAGGGAGTTGTCATGAAAAAACCATCGGCTCGCAGACGCATCACCGCACTGCTGTTATCCCTTCTACCGCTGGCAGCGGCGCATGCCACTGAATCGGATGAATTCGATAGGCCGGAAACGCTGAGCACCTGGAAAATTCTCGATCAGGACAAAGCCAGCGGAATTGATATCGACAGCAGCCGCAAAGGCCATCTCACTTTACAGATCAAAGATTTGAACGATAACGGCTGGTACATGAATGGCCGCGGCGTTTTCGTCTTCAAGGAAATTCAGGGTAATTTCGCAGCCGAAACCAAGCTCAGGGTCGGCCGTATCAGCGATGCCGGTCAATGGCCACGCGGCCTTTTCAATTCGGCGGGCTTCGTCGTGCGTGACCCGGCCAGCACCTCAGGCAAGGAAAATTGGATCATGGTCAACATTGGCTATCAATATGCCGGTCTGGGCAGGGAAACCAAAACCACGCGCAATTCGCACTCCGAACTCAATCTGATCGACATTCCCACAACAGCCAATACCGGCAAATTGCTGATCTGCCGTGTTGGCAACATTTTCCGCATGTACCACTGGCTGGCGCATGAGACCGACTGGGTCGCCGAAGACACACCTCGTGAATTCAAGCGCGATGATTTCCCGGCTACCGTTCAGGTCGGCCTGACCATAAATGCCTATGAGACACCGCGGGAAACCCTTGCCGAATTTGACTATGTCCGTTTCAGCAAGCCAATCAGTTTTGATGACTGTCTGAGCAACGCTTCCAAGGAATAACTGCAATGGCCGAAAAAATACTCGTCACCGGCGCCAACGGCCACCTTGGCAACAATCTGGTTCGCGCCCTCTGTGCCCAAGGCAAAACGGTAAGTGCCGGCATCCGGCAAACGTCCAACAAGACAACGCTGGAAGGCCTTGATTGTGAGATCATACCTTTCGACATGGTCGACCGCGCCTCGGTTGCGGCAGCGATGGAAGGGGTCACCACCGTATACCATGTCGCAGCCGTATTCCGGCACTGGGCCAGACATCCGGTCAAGGAAATCATTCAGCCCAACCTCGACGGCACCCGGAATGTACTCGAACTCGCCGCGCAAAAGGGTGTTGCCAAAGTGGTTTACGTCAGTTCCATCGCCGCGCTCGATTACGCCCAGGTGCCCATGAACGAGAGCACCTGGAACACCATCACCAGCGATCCTTACATCCATGCCAAAATGCTGTCGGAAAAGCTGGCCTGGGAATTGGCCAAATCACTCGGGCTTAATATGGTTTCGGTTCTGCCCGCTGCCATTGTTGGCCCCAATCTTGGCGACCATCTGACCCCAACCATGGGATTCCTCGCCCATGTGCTCAGCAACACCGCCCGCTTCGATGTCAATTTCACCATGAATTACGTCCATGTTGAGGACGTCGTTGCCGGCATGATTGCTGCGACTGAAAATGGGAAAAACGGCAGCCGCTATATTCTCGGCAACGAATTGCCACTCACCTCCGGTCGTGTTTTCGAAATCGCCAAGACCATACTCCCGCACATCCGCAAGCCACCGCTCATCGACAAGGCCAGCCTGCTGCAGATGGCTAAAACGCTGGAAGCTGCCAGCCGCGAAAGCGGACAGGAACCACTGCTGACCAGTTACGGTGTCGAGCTTTATTACGATGCCGATACCCGTCTCGATACATCGCGCGCCCAAAAAGAATTGGGATTTTCTCCGCGCAACCCAGAAGAAGCGATCCAGCAAGCGCTAAAATATCTCATCCAGCGTTTTGCGCCTGGAATTTGAAACGGGTTTGAGGAGGGAACATGCCAGTCGCTGTCATCAATGGAATCGATCTCTATTACGAAACTTTGGGTTCAGGCGAGCCGCTAGTTTTCATTCCTGGCCTGGGCGGAACCACCGACTTATGGTTCCAGCAAAGAAAATATTTCAGCGAGTACTACCAGTTCATCTCTCTCGACAACCGTGGTGCGGGACGCAGCGACAAACCGCAAGGCCCCTATACGATGCAGCAGTTCGCCGACGATCTCAATGCCCTGCTCGACCATTTGGAAATCACTGCGCCCATCAATCTCGTCGGCGCCTCGATGGGCGGAATCATCGCTCAGATGTTCATTCACGATCACCCGCAACGCGTCAAAAAACTGGCGCTGGTCTGCTCCGGCGTTTCAGCCGGCGATCCGCATTACACACCAACCAGCCAGTACGTCATGCAGAAAATCCTGAATCCCGGTAATACCGTGGAAGAGAAGGTCAATTCCTTTCTGGAAATCTTCTATCACCCGGAATACGCCGCCAATACTCCGGGAATCCGCGATTTCTATCTCAACCGCAAGATCGATCCGCAACCGCCGCACGCCTATCAGGCACAACTCGGCGCCTGCTTCGATCAACGTCGCTACTACGAGTGGCTGGCCGACATTCACGTTCCGGTTTTGGTCTATCACGGTCGCGAGGATGCGGTCTGGCCTTTGCAAAACGCGCAAACACTCAAAGATGGTCTCGGGGATTTTGCCACTTTGATGATCATGGAAAAGGCCGGCCATGTCCTGATGCAGGAAAAACCGGAAGAGTTCAACCAAACGCTGCACGATTTTCTAAAGCAATAAATTCCGAATGGCCGATAAGGACGTCGCCAAACTCGGCCAGGTATTTACCCCACCGGCCGTTGTTGACGCCATGCTGCGCCTCCAACGCAATCAGGGTCGCGTACTCGAACCCGCCGCAGGCGATGGCGCCTTTTCCCGTCGCATCGAAAACTGCGTCGCCATCGAGCCGGATGCCCGGCACGCTCCGCCAGGCGCGCGAATCATGGATTTCTTCGCCTATCCAGAGAACAAGCGCTTCGCCACCATTATTGGCAACCCGCCTTACGTACGTTATCAGGACATCCAGCCGGAAACTGCCCTGCTCCTACGTTCAAAACTCTTCGACGGTCGTTCGAATCTCTATCTTTTCTTTATTGAAAAAGCCATCCGTCACCTCGAACCTGGTGGCGAACTGATTTTCATCACCCCGCGCGATTTTCTCAAGACCACTTCTTCAGTCAAGCTCAACCGCTGGCTCTACCAACAAGGCAACATTACCGACGCCATCGAGCTGGGCGACGCCAAAGTCTTCGACGGCGCCGTTCCCAATTGCCTGATCTGGCGTTTTGAAAAGGATCAGGTTTCACGTGAAACACGCTATGCCGAAATAGGCTATGGCTGCGAACTCGCCCAAGCCTTGGCCAATCCACCTTGGCAGAACCGGATATTCACCGAGGCCAGCGGCCACTTGATGTTTACGCGCGGGGATTACGGCCTGCATCTCCGCGATCTGTTCGCCGTCAAAGTTGGTGCTGTTTCCGGTGCCGATGACCTTTATGCCAGCCTGCCGGGTAACCGCAATTTTGTTTGCTCCGAAACCGCCACTACCGGCCTGACGCGTCAGATGCTCTGGCAAGCACCCGGTTCATCCAGGCCTGATCCCGCCCTATTGCCGCACAAGGAAAGGCTGATCGCCCGCCGTATCCGGCCTTACGACGAAAACAACTGGTGGCAGTGGGGTCGCGGTTACCCGGAAACCGATGCGCCCCGCATTTACGTCAATAACCGGACGCGCCGGCCGCAGCCCTTCTTCCTGCATCCCTGCCCACATTTCGATGGCGCCGTATTGGCGCTTTTTCCGCACGACCCCAAAGCCAATCTCAAGAAACTGTGCGCCGCACTCAACCAGATGGACTGGAACGAACTCGGCTTCATATGTGACGGCCGTTTCATCTTCACCCAGCGCAGCCTGGAAAACGCCCCCCTTCCCCTGAGCTTTGGCAACGCAGTGTAAGATAGTCGGATTGCCACTCCAGCGTCCCCCTGCCATGGTTCCCCATCTGACTACCGCCCTCACCGGCCCCCTCCTCGATCTGGAGCAACGTTTCCTGGAAAACTGTGCCCAGATTGAGCACTGGCTGCGTTGCCAGTGGCAGGAGCATCCGCCACCTTTCTATACTTCCTGCGATTTGCGAAATTCAGGCTTCAAGCTGGCGCCGGTCGACACCAACCTGTTCCCCGGCGGTTTCAACAATCTCAACCCCGCTTTCCTGCCGCTCTGCGTGCAGGCAGCCATGAGCGCCATCGAAAAAATCTGTCCGCAAGCAAAGAGCATCGTCCTCATTCCGGAAAACCATACGCGCAACCAGTTCTACCTGCAAAATGTCGCCCGCCTCGCTCAAATTCTGCGCATGACCGGGCTGGAGGTTCGCATCGGTTCGCTATCACCGGAAATCAACGTTCCAACACCTATCGATCTGCCCAATGGCGAGACGCTGTTGCTCGAGCCTCTGGTACGCAACGGCAACCGTGTTGGTGTCGAGGGCTGCATTCCCTGTGCCATTCTTTTGAACAATGACCTCTCAGCCGGTATCCCGACCATCCTGCAAAATCTGGACGAGCAATTCGTCCTGCCACCAGTCCATGCAGCCTGGGCCGTGCGGCGCAAGTCGAAGCACTTCGCCGCCTACGATCAGGTCGCTAATGATTTTGCCCAGGCTATCGGTATCGACCCCTGGCGCATCAACCCAGCCTTCGGGGTTTGCCGCAGCGTCAATTTTCAGGAGCGGCAAGGCGAGGAATGCCTAAAGGCCAATGTCGACGCTGTTCTCGAGAAGGTTCGTAACAAGTACCGGGAGCACGGCATTGACGAAACGCCCTACGTTGTTGTCAAAGCCGATGCTGGCACTTACGGCATGGGTGTGATGACAGTCAAGGACGCCAGCGAAATCACCGGTCTTAACCGCCGTCAGCGCAACAAGATGAGCGTCGTCAAGGAAGGACTTGAAGTTAGTGAAGTCCTCATCCAGGAAGGCGTGCACAGCTTTGAGACGGTGGGTGGCGCCGTGGCCGAACCCGTCATTTACATGATTGACCGTTACGTCGTTGGTGGCTTTTATCGTGTGCACACCAATCGTGGCAAAGACGAAAATCTCAACGCCCCCGGCATGCACTTCGAGCCGCTTGCTTTCACCACCGGCTGCAACCTGCCCGACGCCTGCTGCTGTAACCCGGATGCGCCGCCCAACCGCTTCTACGCTTATGGCGTCGTCGGCCGCCTCGCCTGTCTGGCCGCCGCCCTTGAACTTGAAAGCACGGCGCCGAAATGAGCCCGCTTCCCGAACAATTGCGCTTTGGTAATGAAGCCTTTGGCGGCACAAAGCCGCTCAAGTTCGCTTTCATTATCGGACCCATTGATTCGCTCAAAGCTTACAAGGATTCTACCGTGGCCATGATGCGTGCCGGAGAACGGCATGGGCACGATGTGTACGGCATTGAATGCCAGACCCTGGGCTGGCGTCAGTCGGAAACCAACCGTTCAACGGTGTTCGGCCAAGCTGTTCGCCTGCGTACTCGCCCCGACGACCACGACTGGTATCGCGAAACCGGACGCGAATGGCTGCCCCTCAAAACTTTCGACGCAGTAGTGATGCGCAGGGATCCACCCTTCGATTTTGAATACCTCGCCGCCACCTGGCTGCTGGATCGCGCTGAATCCGAAGGTGTGCGCGTCGTCAACAAACCGCAGGCGCTGCGCGACCACTCCGAAAAACTCGCCATCACTGAATTCAGCCGTTTCATCCCGGCCACTGTTGTCGCCTCCGACATGCAGCGCATCCAGTCCTTCATTGACGATGAACGTGACGTCATCCTGAAGCCACTGGATGGCATGGGCGGCCAGGGTATCTTTCGCGTGCACCGCAACGACCCCAATCGTAACTCCATTGTTGAAACCCTGTCGCAACTCGGTCGCCGTACCATCATGGGGCAAAAATACCTGCACGAAATTTCGCAGGGCGACAAACGCATCCTGCTTATCGGCGGCAAAGTCGTCCCGTTCTGCCTGGCTCGCATTCCCAAAGCCGGCGAAACACGCGGCAATCTCTCGGCCGGCGGTACCGGCGTCGCCCAGGAACTCTCAAAGAGCGACCTTGAAATTGCCGAAACCCTGGCACCCATCCTGATGAAACGCGGCCTGATGCTGGTCGGCATCGACGTCATCGGCGACCATCTCACCGAGATCAATGTCACCAGCCCGACCTGCATGGTCGAAATCCGCCAGCAGACGGGTTTTGATGTTGCAGGAACCTTTATTACCGCCCTCGAGCATTTATGCGAAACCTCCTGATTCTAGCCCTTTTCCTGACTTGTCTCGCCGCTTGCAAACCCTCCCCCGTGCAACACCAGGAGGCCTATGTTTTCGGCACGCGTGTCGAAGTTCTGGTTGCCGACGCCGACGAACAGAAGGGTAGAAACGCCATTGCCACCGTCTTGCGCGAATTTGATCGTCTGAACACCGCCTACCACGCCTGGAAGCCTTCCGAACTGACCACGCTTAATCAAGCAATGGCTGCCGGGAATAAGCATGCCGTCACGCCGGAGCTAGCCGCCTTTATCACCGACGCCCAGGATCTGGCCAAGCAGGGCGATTACCTGTTCGATCCCGGAATCGGGCGCCTGATCGGTATTTGGGGATTTCAGTCCGACGAGTTCGAACCGAAAATTCCAGCGCCAGCCACCCTCGCCGCCTGGTTACAGAAAAAACCTTCCATCGCCGATATCGAAATCTCCAACAATGTTGTCAGTAGCCACAATACGGCGGTTTCCCTCGATTTCGGCGGCTACCTTAAAGGCGTAGCACTTGACCGTGCTGCTGCAGTACTCAAGCGAGAAGGCATAGATAACGCCCTCATCAACATCGGCGGTAATGTCATGGCGCTAGGCAGCAAGCAAGGACGCAAGTGGAAAGTCGGCATTCGCCATCCACGCCAGCCCGGCCCGCTGGCAGCACTGGAATTGAATGACGGCGAGGCCACCGGCACTTCCGGCGATTACCAGCGCTTCTTCGAGCTCGACGGCAAGCGCTACCCTCACCTGCTCGACCCCCGTAATGCCCAGCCAGTGACGCATACGCAATCCCTGACGATTCTGATTCCGGCCGGCAAACGATCCGGAACCCTGTCGGATGCCCTCTCCAAGCCTATTTTTATCGCCGGCAGTGATGGCTGGCGCAACATGGCTCGTCAACTCGGAGTCGAGCATGTGCTTCGCGTCGATGCCAGTGGTAAAGTTCAGGTCACGGAAAAATTGCGCCAGCGCCTTGAAACACAGGAAGCCATGGAGACCATACAATGACCAGCAATTCTGATGATCCTGAAATAGCTGCGGCGACTACGCGCATGACGGGCGTTTCGGCCTTGCGCAAAATCCGCAAACTGGTGGACGAAGAAAATGCCAACGAGCACCTGAAAAGCCGGTGGGCGCCTCGCTTCATTGCTTTCACAGGTGTACTGCTTATTCTTCTGCTAACCTATTTTCTGCTGAAGTGGTTCTGAGTAATCGAGCCATAACGATCCCGGCCACAAATCCGCCAAAATGGCTTTGCCAGGAAATACCCGCCTCCCCTGGCAAAACACCGAACACCATACCACCATAGAAAAATAGAACGCCAAAGCTAACAGCAATGGCAGAAAAAGTCCGTTCATACCAGCCGCGCAAGACCAGAAAACCGAAATACCCGAAGACAACACCACTGGCGCCAATGTGAACCGTTTGCCGCCCGCCGAGCAACCAAGCTGCCAATCCAGCGCCAAAAATTGCAGCCAGCGTTACCAGCAAAAAACCTGAGATCCTCGGCCACAGGCAAAACCAGCCAAGCACCACCAAAGCGCCAATATTGGCGAATAGATGACTGAAACTGCCATGCAGCCAGGGCGCCATAATAACGCCCTCCAGGTGCCCAAAATCGCGTGGGAATACGCCAAAACGTCGCCAGCCCAGACTGAAAACCAAATCAACCGTGCTCATCAGCGCAATGCTGGCAACAAAAAACGCTAGAACCAAAACCCGAAGCTTAATCGGGCTTCCCTCTTTCGACTGATCGCCTGACACACGCATTCCGCCTCGATCAGCCACAGCGCCTACATTCCAAGAGAGTCGAGCAGGTCGTCGTTGGCGTTTGACTGATTTTGCTGTGGCGCTGGTGCTGCTATTGGTTCTTTACTGGCCTGATCGATCAGGTCGTCAGGATTGGGGGCTTCCTGTGACTCGAAGTCATAAAGTTTGATGAACTCGGTTCGATCAACAGCCAGTTCAAGGTAAAAAATGTTGTTGCGGCCGGTAAAAAAAGTAACGCGCCGACCCTCTGGATTATCCAGATTGGTATCCACACTCAGCATGACCTGCTTGTTGAGAACCAGCATTTTCGGCTGGTTCTGCGTGATATGGGTCTGCAGTTCGCGCCCAACTTTGCCCGTGAAATCACCAACAATCTGATTCATCAGTTCGCCCATGACGTTGTTAACATCATCCGAAGTATGGGAACTGGCCAGGTGTTCCAGCGGCATGCCCATATTGAGCATATAACTCTCGTAGAGTTCCATGGCGGACTGAGCCGAGAAGTTGATAATCACGAGTCCTGAAAAACCGCCGTCAAACAACACGAAGCAACCGATATCGGGCTTGAGACAGGTTTTGGTAATACGCTGTACCATGCCGGAATAATGGATATTGCTACCGGTCGCCGCAGTCAGAACCTTGGTCACCGAGTTGCACAGACTGACCAGAAGATCCTCAGTACCAAATACAACGGAGTTTTTTTCATTGCTCATGATGGACACCGTTCAAACGTCGATATTTCGGGCATAAACCGCATTGGCTTCGATAAAATTTCGTCTGGGTTCGACCTGCTCACCCATCAAGGTCGTGAAAATTTCGTCCGCCGCAATGGCATCATCAATCTGTACGCGCAGCAAACGCCGCACCGTCGGATCCATGGTGGTTTCCCACAATTGCGCCGGGTTCATTTCGCCCAGACCCTTATAGCGCTGCTTACTAATGCCGCGCTCGGCTTCGTTTTGTAACCAGCGCATTGCTTCAGCAAAGTTTTTTACAGCCAGTTTTTTCTCGCCACGGGCAACAAAACCACCGTCACCAAAAAGATCAGCCAGCGTTTCTGCCGTGCGACGAAGTTGCAGATAATCACCAGAGAGCAGGACATCTTCATCAATCAAGCCAACTTTAAGATTGCCGTGATGAATGCTTTCAATCCGCAGGTTCCAACGTTCCATAATGTCGTCGAACTTGGGAACGATGCGTGTTCCTTGATTGACGAAATTAACGAGCAGTTTGGCGCTGGCCTGAGCACCTGCCTCACTGGAAAGATCAAGCTGCAGGTTGTGCGCAACCATAGCGTGCAGCACTTCCGGGTTGATGAGATTTGAAAGCCGTCCAATCACTGCTTCAGTCAATAACCAGGAGCGCGCCAGCGCTTCCAGGGCATCCCCCTCAATTGACGTGGCACCGGCCTTTGGTGTCAAACTGGCTTCATTGAGCGCCATGTTCAACAAAAATTGATGATATTCCGCATCATCTTTCAAATAACGCTCATTCTTGCCATGCTTGACTTTGTAGAGCGGCGGCTGGGCAATGTAGATATGTCCGCGCTCGACCAGTTCAGGCATCTGACGGTAAAAGAAAGTCAGCAACAAAGTACGGATGTGCGCACCATCGACGTCGGCATCAGTCATGATAATGATACGGTGGTAACGCAGTTTTTCCGGTTTGTATTCGTCCTTGCCAATGCCGGTACCCAGGGCTGTGATCAGGGTAACGATTTCCTGGCTGGAAATAAGCTTGTCGAAACGTGCCTTTTCCACGTTCAGAATTTTGCCGCGCAAGGGCAGAATGGCTTGAAATTTACGATCTCGTCCCTGCTTGGCCGAGCCTCCCGCTGAATCGCCCTCAACCAGATAAACTTCACACAAGGCCGGATCTTTCTCCTGGCAATCTGCCAATTTGCCAGGCAAGCCAATGCCATCAAGAACCCCTTTGCGACGCGTCATTTCACGCGCCTTGCGCGCCGCTTCGCGGGCACGGGCTGCTTCGACGATCTTGCCGGTAATGACCTTCGCGTCGACCGGGCGTTCAAGCAGGTAATCCGCCAGTTTCTGCGCCACCACTTCTTCCACCGCCGGCCGTGCTTCACTCGAAACCAGTTTCATTTTGGTCTGTGAAGCAAACTTTGGATCCGGCATCTTGACTGAAAGAACGCAAGCCAAGCCTTCACGCATGTCATCACCCGTGATTTCGACCTTGGCCTTTTTGGCGATCTCATTTTCGTCAATATACTTGTTGATAACGCGCGTCATGGCAGCGCGCAAGCCGGTCATGTGCGTACCACCATCAGTCTGCGGAATGTTATTGGTAAAACAAAGTACCTGTTCCTGGTAACTATCATTCCACTGCATCGCCACTTCAACGCCAATTTTGACGCCATTCTGGTCTGACTCGCCTGTGGAATAGAACACGTTCGGATGCAAAACTGTCTTGGCACGATTGATGTATTCGACGAAACCCTTTACGCCGCCAAGAAAAGCAAAATCCTCTTCCTTGCCGGTGCGTTGATCGATCATGCGGATGCGCACGCCGTTATTGAGGAAAGACAATTCCCTTAAGCGCTTGGCCAGAATTTCATAATGAAATTCGATATTTTCAAAAATTTCCTCATCGGCCATGAAATGGACTTCTGTCCCCCGCTTTTCCGTCGTACCGATAACTTTAAGAGGAGATACATCGACACCATTCTGGATTTCGACTGGACGATCAATGACGTGACCACGGACAAATTCAAGAAGATATTTTTTCCCGTCGCGCCGAATGGTCAGCCTTAGCCATTTGGAGAGTGCATTGACGCAGGAAACACCGACACCATGAAGGCCACCAGAGACTTTGTAGGAATTTTGATTGAACTTTCCGCCCGCGTGCAGAACACACATGACAATTTCGGCAGCACTTCTTTTTGGTTCATGTTTGTCATCAAACTTGATACCCGTCGGAATACCACGGCCGTTATCGGTAACAGAGATTGAGCTGTCCGCATGGATAGTAACCACAATATCGTTGCAATGACCTGCCAGCGCCTCATCAATCGCGTTATCAACCACCTCGAACACCATGTGGTGCAAACCGGTGCCATCGGAAGTATCACCGATGTACATCCCAGGGCGCTTGCGAACCGCCTCCAGACCTTCAAGTTGCTGAATACTGGACTCGTCGTAATCTTCAACAATTTCCTGCTTGATACTCTTCTCTTCGCTCATCAATCCTGTTCCACGTGAAACCAAATTTCAATTTGAAAAATAATCGTTAGATACGCATTGGCATGACAACATACTTGAATGAATTATCATCAGGTATTGATATCAGTGCGCTTGAACTGGCATCGTTAAAACTCCACTGCACGTTTGGCGTGTGAATGTTGTTCAAAACATCGAGCAGGTAGCTGACGTTAAAACCAATATCCAGCTCGTCACCCTGATAAGCGACTTCCATTTCTTCCTGCGCTTCTTCCTGTTCGGCATTGGCAACAACAATTCGCAGGCTGTTATTGCCAATCACAATACGAACACCACGGAATTTCTCGTTGGTCAGAATAGCGGCTCGAACCATCGACTGCATCAACACCTGACGATCAAAAATCAGGTGATGTTGCAAGCTGGCCGGGACAACGCGCTGGTAGTCGGGAAACTTGCCATCGATCAACTTGGAAACCAATACGATCGATCCAAAAGTAAATCGTACCTGGTTGGCCGTAAAACAAATATTCAGAGGTTCATCGTTGTCCATCAGAAGACGATTCAGTTCCAGAACCGTCTTGCGCGGCAAAATAGCTTCCTGACGCGGATGTTCTTCGCTAATCGCCATGCAGGCATAGGCCAAGCGGTGGCCATCTGTCGCTACGGCCCTTAATTCCTTGCCTTCCAGGAGGAGCAACAGTCCATTCAGATAATATCGGACATCTTGGGCTGCCATGGAAAACTGCGTTTTGGCCAGGAGCTTTTTGAAATCCCCCTGTGTCACGTTGAGTTCGCGCGTTTCACCTTCCGAAATGGTCATCCTAGGGAAATCGTTGGCCGCAAGTGTCTGCAAACTGAAGCGGATCTTGCCAGATTTAACGACCAGTTTATGCTCTTCCAAGGCTAGACTGACTTCGGCATTTTCTGGCAACAAACGCAAAATATCCTGAAGCTTGCGTGCTCCAACCGTCGTGGCACCATCGTTGCCTTCTCCGGCATCGGTCATGGCGGTGGTGACCTGAATCTCAATATCGGTCGCCAGAAAAGTCAGGCAACCGGCTTTTCGTTCAAGTAAAACATTGGAAAGAATGGGCAGGGTATGACGTCTCTCGACGATACCGGATACGGATTGCAAAGGTTGCAGCAACGTATCTCTCTGGGTCTTGATAAGAATCATATATATAAATTCCTTTAAAGACTAAGTACGAAACAAGTCTGGGTATAACTAAATTTTTTCATTTCTAATCATTAACTTAAATAAGAAAACAGGGTCTTGGAAAAGCTCTGGATTGCCTGTGGATGAAACTCGAACAACTTGGCTGTCCGGTTCAAAAGTGTTGGTCTTCCACAATGGCAAAACAGCTTATCCACAGCTTATCCTTTCAGAACTTGCAGAAGAACGTGCAAGTCATGATTGAGTTCATTTTCGCGTAAACGGGCGGCATCGATCGTCTTAACGGCGTGAATCACCGTAGTATGATCCCTACCGCCAAAAGCATCACCAATTTCCGGATAACTATGGCTGGTAATTTCGCGACAGAGCCACATGGCAACCTGACGGGGTCTGGCAATAGCACGGGTTCGCTTCTTTGAAAAAAATTCCGATACTTTCATTTTGTAGTAATCGGCGACAGTCTTCTGAATGGAATCAAGACTGACATTGCGAACGGAACCAACAATATCCTTGAGTGACTCTTTGACCAGATCAAGAGAAATAGGCGCTTTGTGGAACATGGAAAAAGCCAGCACCTTGTTTAATGAACCTTCAAGTTCGCGCACATTCGAGCGCAAGTGCTTGGCAATAAAAAATGAAGACTCATCATCGAGGTGAATACCTTGGGCGGCAGCTTTGTTTTTAAGTATCGCAACGCGCATTTCCAGTTCAGGGGGCTCGATCTGAACCGTCAAACCCCAGTCAAAACGGGTGACGAGGCGATCATCCAGACCGTTAATGTCTTTAGGGTAAGTGTCACTGGTGATGATAATCTGCTTCTTTGATTCAATTAGAGCATTGAAAACAAAAAAGAATTCTTCCTGCGTACGGTTTTTGCCGTTAAAGAATTGAACGTCATCAATGAGAAGAACATCCAGTGAACGGTAATAACGCTTAAAGGTATCGAAAGATTTTTGCTGATAGGCACGGACTACATCGGAATAATAATCTTCAGCGTGGACATAACGGACAACACAATCCGGGCGCTCAGTCAGAATCTCGTTGCCGATAGCGTGAATCAGGTGTGTCTTGCCAAGGCCGGTGCCACCGTAAATGAACAAGGGGTTGTAAGCTCCCCCAGGGTTTTGGGAAACCTGCTGTGCTGCTGCCCGGGCAAGATTATTGGCCTTGCCGACAACCAGATTGTGAAAAGAAAAATCAGGAATCAGGCGTGACTTATCGTAGGCTGCGTTTTTGGGTTTTCCCGAATTCCGGTTTTCGCCGACTCGGGGTTCGGCAAGAGCGGGCGCAGAAACCTTGCTTGAATCGGAAGCCCCTGTATTCGTCACTTTTGCATCGAGTAAATGACGAGTGCCATTCCCCTTGCTATTGATGACCAGATCAATTTTGACCGGCAGCGAAAAAAACTCTGACCCGTATTCAATGATTTGTTGCAGGTAGCGGTCACGTACCCACTTCTGGACGAAGCTGTTGGGAGCAACCAATCGCAGGCCTTTTTCGGGCGTCTCTTCCCCTTCCAGTCCCAGGGGTCTAATCCAGGTATTAAACTGTTGGGGAGATAATTCCTGTTCAAAGCGGCACAAACAGGATTTCCAGAAACCAGACAAAGCCAACTTAGCTCCTCCTGCCAGCGTGTACGAACAGAAACGGGGTTAAAACGAAAATAATTTAAGCCAGGGAAAGAAATCGGCGACCCCCCGGTCGCCGACATGCAGTACATTCTACTCCGCCATGTGCTACTTATCCACAAGCCGGGGAAAAAATTTGACTTGACAAAAGACCCTGTGAACAAGTCAAATAGCGCGTTTTTTCTCCATAGACATCAAGGACTTCGTAATTCGGTTGTGCGCCGCAAGCGTACCCATGGATTTTTGGTCCGTATGGCGACCAAAGGCGGCCGTAAGGTAATTGCCGCCCGCCGTGCCAAGGGTCGTCACCGTTTGGGCGTGTAATCAGCTATATCGTAACGGGTGCCCCAGGTCGTCGCTATAGCCAGTTCCTGCCAATATTTTCCACGGCAGAATCGCCTGACCAGAACGGATGAGTACTCATCCGTTTTTGATTTCAGGCGTGCAATTCGCGGCCAGATGTTTATGTTGCACTATCAGCCGCGGTCAGAAGTGTATGCTGATGCGCGCCTGGGTCTGGTCATTGGCAAGAAACAGGTCAAGAGCGCGGTTCGCCGCAATTTGATCAAGCGTTTGGCGCGGGAAAGTTTTCGCAAGCAGCGCGCCGGGTTGGAAGGATACGATATTGTGTTGCGTCTGCATGCCCGACCCGAAACCATGGATCGCCGCCATCTTGCAGGCGAGATTGCGACCTTGCTCGGCAAATTACGTCCTCGCCAGAAATTATCGGCAAAGACACAAGTAAGCGGATGAAAAAGCTGGTTATTGGCCTGATTGGCATTTACCGCTATGCAATCAGTCCGTTGTTGGGGCCCAGGTGCCGTTTTTTTCCGACCTGTTCGGAATACGCTGCCGAGGCCGTGGAAAAACATGGTGTGTCCCATGGAAGCTGGTTGGCGATCAGGCGACTCCTGCGCTGCCATCCATGGAACCCCGGTGGATTTGACCCGGTACCCTAAAAAAGTGCCACATTATTGGTAGGCTGCTCATGGAAACACGTCGCTTGATCCTGCTGTCCGTTTTCTGCTTTTCAATCTTCATGTTGTGGCAAAACTGGCAAATCTATAAACAGCCCAAAATCCCTGTAACAACCAGCAGTAATGCCTCGCCAGCAGCGGTGCCTTCCGTGGGTACGGTTCCGGCGGCAATACCGACAGCCGTTCCTGGCGCTGTTGCAACACCAGCGCCGGCAAGCGTACCGGCAGGCGAAGCCAAGGAAGCGCAACTCGTTACCGTCAAGACCGATCTCTACCAGGCGTCTTTCTCCAGTGTCGGTGGTGACATGGTGCGGCTCGAACTGTTGAACTATCGCGATCATGCTGACAAGGGTCAGAATTTTGTCCTGTTCGATGCCAAGCACCAGTATTTTGCCCAAAGCGGCTTTTTGCCCGGCGCCGGCCTGCCTGACCACCGCTCACTTTTCAGTATCAGCGGCCCGACTGAAATGGCGGAAGGCATCAATGAACTGAAAATCCGTTTGACTCCAGTTCAGTCCGCCCTCAAGGCCAGCAAGGTCTATACCCTCAAACGCGGCAGTTACCTGATCGACGTGAGTTGGGAAATTGAAAACACCAGTCAAAGCCCCGTCACGCCAAATGCCTATTATCAATTGCAGCGTGATGATGTTGCCCCGGCAGGCGAATCGAGCATGGTGTCGACTTTTACCGGCCCGGCTGTATTCACCAACGAAGGGAAATACCAAAAAGTCGATATTGGCGACATCGTCAAGGAAAAAGCCAAGTTTACGCAAAAAGCTGACAACGGCTGGTTGGCCATGGTGCAGCATTATTTTGTCGCCGCCTGGGTGCCAAAGGCGCCGCAGCAGCGCGAGTTTTACATGAGTAAACTCGACAGTGCCAAGAATCATCTGGTTCGCGCCGGCATGATTGTGCCTTTGGCCAGCGTGGCTCCGGGTGGCAAAACCACCTATTCCATGTCGCTCTATGCCGGCCCGCAGGAACAGTCGGTTCTCAAGCAGGTTGCTCCAGGGCTCGAACTGGTCGTCGATTACGGCTGGCTGACCGTTGTGGCCTCGCCAATATTCTGGGCGCTCGAATGGATCCACAAACTGGTCGGCAACTGGGGTTGGGCCATCGTTATTCTGACCATCTGTATCAAGCTTGTTTTCTTCCCGCTTTCGGCTGCTTCGTATAAATCGATGGCCAAAATGAAGAACCTGGCACCGCAGATGACGGCGCTCAAAGAACGTTACGGCGACGACCGCCAGCGCCTCAACCAGGAGATGATGAACCTTTACAAGACGGAAAAGGTCAATCCGCTGGGTGGCTGCCTGCCCATCCTGATCCAGATCCCGGTGTTTATTGCCCTTTACTGGGTGCTGCTCGGCGCTGTCGAAATGCGGGATGCGCCCTGGATCTTGTGGATCAAGGATTTGTCGGCGCCCGATGCTTTGTTCGGCCATCTTCCCATTATTGGCTGGCCGATTGGTCCGCTGCCGATCGTGATGGTCATCAGCATGCTGATCCAGACCAAACTCAATCCCACCCCGCCCGATCCGGTGCAGGCCAAAGTCATGCAGATCATGCCCTTCGCTTTCGGACTCATGTTCTTCAACTTCCCTTCCGGACTAGTGTTGTACTGGGTGGTGAACAATATTCTTTCCATTGCCCAGCAATGGCAGATTACACGTTTGATCGACGGCAAGGGCAAAGGCAAGAAAGCGGCGAACGACGCCAAGGCCTGAGTGCCTTGAATGATTACGGCAAAGGAAACCATTGCTGCCATCGCCACGGCTCCCGGCCGTGGCGGCATCGGGGTTGTCCGATTTTCTGGGTCTGAACTCCTGCCCTTGGCGCTGGCGCTCAGTGGCAAATCGCCGCCACCGCGCCATGCCACCCTGGCCAATTTCAAAGCTGCTGATGGCAGCGTTATCGACCAGGGGCTATTGCTCTACTTCCCTGCCCCGCATTCCTTTACCGGTGAAGACGTCCTCGAACTGCACGGCCACGGCGGCCCGGTGGTCATGCAAATGCTGCTCGCACGCTGCCTTGATCTTGGCGCCCGTCTGGCCGAACCGGGCGAATTCACCTGCCGCGCCTTCTTGAATGGCAAGCTCGATCTGGCGCAGGCCGAAGCCGTTGCCGATTTGATCGATGCGGCAACAACTTCAGCCGCCCGTTCGGCGGTGCGCTCGCTGCAGGGCGAGTTTTCCCGCGCTGTCCACACGATGGTGCAGGAATTGATCGATTTGCGCATGCTGGTCGAAGCCACGCTCGATTTTCCTGAGGAAGAGATCGATTTTCTGCAGGCGGCGGATGCTTTTGCCCGCCTGCAACGTGTCCATGATCAACTGGCAACGGTGCGGGATCGTGCCGCTCAGGGCAAACTGCTGCAGGCCGGTTTGCACGTTGTGCTGGCCGGGCAGCCCAATGTTGGCAAGTCCTCCCTGCTCAATCGTCTGGCCGGTGACGAGCTGGCCATTGTGACGCCCATTGCCGGCACCACCCGCGATGCCCTCAAATCCGCCATCCAGATTGCCGGCATTCCCCTGCACATCATCGACACAGCGGGTCTGCGCGACAGTGAAGATGAAATCGAGCGTTTGGGCATTGAGCGCACCTGGCGCGAGATCGAGCGTGCCGATGTTGTCCTGCTGCTGGTCGATGCCCGTATTGGCGTGACCGAGGCCGACCGCTCCATTCTGGCCCGTCTGCCAGCCAATCTGTGTCGCATTACTGTGTTGAACAAGCTGGATTTATTGGCCGATCAAGAACCCTGCCGGCGGGAAACTGCAGATGGCGTCGCGCTCTATCTGTCCGCCAAGAAGGATTTGGGCATCGATTTGCTGCGCCAGGAACTTTTGCAGGTGGCGGGTTGGCATCAGACCGAAGATGTCTTTATCGCCCGTGAGCGCCATTTGCGGGCGCTGAGCGAGGCACACGAGCATCTTGCAGCGGCACGCGCCATGATGAAGGATGCCAGCCTGCCACTTGAACTTTTTGCCGAAGAACTGCGGCTGGCGCAACGTGCGCTGGGCGAGATTACAGGCGAATTTTCGGCCGACGACTTGCTGGGCAGGATATTCAGCCATTTTTGCATGGGCAAGTGATAAGCCCTGCCTGCTCAAAAATGCCCGAAAAACTGTCACCTCCGGATCACAGCATCGATATCAGCGAAGAGGCCGGGGTGCGTTATCTGCACTTTGGCTCCGACTGGGTGCAGGGCGCCATGCGCATTGCCCGTCCGTGGGCACTGGAACTGGCCTATACGCGGGAAATGATGGCCTGGCTGTTGTTCCAGCCCGTTGCTGTGCATCCGCAAAAAATATTGCTGATCGGGCTTGGCGCCGCTTCGCTGATCCGCTTTCTGTACCGCAACCTGCCGCAAAGTCATCTGACCGTGGTCGAAATCCATCCGGGCGTGGTCGCGGCAGCGCGCCAGTTTTTCAAATTGCCGGAAGATGCCGGACGTCTGGAAATTGTCATTGACGATGGCGCTGATTTTCTTCGTAAAAACACCGGTCAGTTCGATTGCATCCTGGTCGATGGCTTTGATGCGGACGCCCGTTGTGGGCGGCTCGATAGCAGGGACTTCTATCGCGATTGCTACCAGCGGCTTGCCCCCGAAGGCATCGTTGTGTGCAACCTGCTGGGTCGCAACAAGGGATTCCAGGCCAGTGTCGATCGCCTGCGTGCCGCCTTCGACGAGCGTGCCATTGTTTTCCCCTCCTGTGACAGCGGTAATGCTGTCGCCTTTGCTTGCCGGACACCGTTGACTGTCAGTCTGGAGGAATTGCGCGAACGCGCCGGACAACTGAAATCGAGCACTGGCCTTGATCTGCGGCCGACCATCAGCCGTCTGCAATTGACCCAGTCGTTGCCGGGGAATCGGCTTTCACTGTAACAAGCGCAAGATTTACAAGGGCTTTTCCATGACGAAATCGTCCATGACAAAGCCCTTGCCGATGTCGACGCAAACGCTTTCGCGCACGGCGAAACCGTGTTTGCGGTAGGCGGCAATGGCCTGTTCATTGCGCTTGTTGACCGCCAGGATCATTTCGCCATAGCCTTTTTCGCGGCCGCGTGCCGCCGCCCGGGCAATTAGCATGCCGCCGATGCCAAGGCGCTGCCTGCCCGGATGGATGTAAAGCTTGTCCAGTTTGTACTCGCCCTGATAAACCTCGCAGGCGCAAAAGCCACAGATTTCGCCATCGACCAGCGCCAGTTCGAACCAGTGGTCGGGTGAATCGAGGTATGTCCGCAAACTTTCTTCCGAATAACGCTCGGCCAGCATGTGGTCAATCTGCGCCTGGGTGATGATTTTCTTGTAAGTGGCCTGCCAGATGACGCGGGCGAGCTTGGTGACAGCAGCAAAATCTTCGGCAGCCAGCGGCCGAAAAGTGATGGCATCGTTCATGGATAAAACCTTTCTTCTCCCGGCGGCCGGGTCTTGAAGCGCTTGTGCAACCAGAAATACTGTTCCGGCATTTTACGCACTTCGTTTTCGATAAAGCGGTTCATGCGTATGGTGTCGGCTTCGACGCTTGCGCCAGGGAAATTTTCCCAAGCCGACTGTAGGCTGATTTCGTAGCCATCAGCCACCTGTCGGCAGATACAGGGCACGACACAGGCGCCGGTCAGCCGCGCCAGGCGTGACACCGTCGGCAGCGTCGCCGCCTGCACGCCAAAAAAGGGGGCAAAAATCGAATCCTGCGGGCCAAAATCCATATCAGGCAGGTAATAAAAGGGGTAGCCGTCTCTCAAGGCCTTGACCGCCTTGCGCATACCATCCTGACGCGACAGCAGGATGGGCTGGTTGAAACGTAGCCGCCCATTCAGCAATACCTGATTGAAAACCGGATTTTTCTGATTGGAGTAAACGCTCACTAGCGGCGTCGTCATCGTCATCATGGTGCCACCAGCATCGAGCCCGACGAAATGCGGCGCCAGAAGGATGACCGGCCGGCCTTGGCGGTCTTTCAAATGTTCGCCGCCAGAAAGGCGAATCAGACGGGCCAATCTATTGGGCGAAGCCCACCAGCCCAAAGTCCGATCCAGAAAGGCGCGGGCAAAGGCGATGAAATGGCGGCGGGCGAGATTGGTGCGCTCGCTTTCGCTCATTCCCGGAAAGCACAGGCGCAGGTTAGTGAGCGCGACCATACGGCGCTCGTGCCCCACAGCAAAGAGCAGGCGCCCAAGCAAAGCGCCGAGAAAGCGTAATACGGGCAAGGGCAGCCAGTGCAACAACCAGAGAAGCGCTACCGCCAGATGGGCAGTCCAATATTTCAATGCGGCTCTCCATTGCTACCCGGAGGCGGTTCTGCCCCGGCCGGCCTTTTGTAGCGGTTATAGCCCCACAAGTATTGTTCCGGCTTCTGGCGGATCAGGTCTTCGATTTCGTGGTTGATCTGGTGGGCGCGTGCCACGGTATCGCCGGTAAATTCCTGCAGTGGTGGTCGGAAACGCAGACGAAAACCCTTGCCGCCGGGCAGGCGCTCGCCCCAGACAAAAAGAGTCGTTGCGCCGGTTTCGGTCAAGCGGGCGGCGAGGGTCATGGTGTAAGCCGGTCGGCCGAAAAAATCGAGCCAGATGCCTTCACCTACTCTGGGCGCCTGATCGGGCAGCAGGCCGATGGCTTGCCCTTTCTTCAGCGCCTTGATCAGGGCGCGCACGCCGGAAAGGTCAGCCGGTGCCAGATGAAGATGCGGGCGACGGCGACCCGCTTCGATCAAGGTCTGCAAGCCGGCATTTTTGGGCGGGCGGAACAGTACGGTTATTTCGGCCAGGGTCGACAGATACTGAGCGATGATTTCAAAGCAGCCCAGGTGCGGGGTCAGATAAACAATGCCCTTACCGGCAGCTTGCGCCGCCTTGACATGCTCCGCTCCATCGATTTCAACCGCCAGTGCGGCGGCATCCGGCAGATTGTGCAACCAGATGTGGGAAGGCTCCAGCGCCTGTTTGCCGGCTTCGGCAATGGCGGCGGAACGCAGCGCCGGATCAATACCGGCCTGCGCCATATTGGCCTTGAGGTTGTGCCGATAGGTGGGCGAGGCCAGGTAGGTTAGCCAGCCGAGTAAGCCGCCGATGACGTGCACCAGGCACAGGGGGATGCAACTGAGAAGACGGTAGAAAAAGACCATGCGCAAATACGGCTTGCAAGAGTGGGGAAAAGAGGTAAGATTATCAGTTCGCCGAGTTAAACAGACAACTTGCGGGGCGAAAAGAAACATCAAAATACCGCTAAAGCGTCGCCTGCTCGTGGTCCGAAGCCGGTAGCGCCGGATAACAGGACCATGCAGGAGTTGTTATGAGTGAATTTCTCTTTACCTCGGAATCCGTTTCCGAAGGCCATCCCGACAAAGTTTCCGACCAGATTTCCGACGCCATTCTGGACGCCATTCTGTCACAGGACAAACATTCGCGCGTCGCTGCCGAAACCTTGTGCAACACTGGCCTCGTTGTTCTTGCTGGTGAAATCACCACCAGCGCCAATGTCGATTACATCCAGGTCGCCCGCGATACCTTGAAGCGCATCGGCTACGACAATACCGAATTCGGCATCGACTACAAGGGTTGCGCCGTGTTGGTCGCCTACGACAAGCAGTCGCCGGATATCGCCCAAGGCGTCAACAAGGCTTACGACGACAATCTCGGCCAAGGTGCCGGCGACCAAGGCTTGATGTTTGGCTATGCCTGCGACGAAACACCTGTGCTGATGCCGCTACCGATTCACCTTTCGCACCGGCTAGTCGAGCGTCAGGCGATGCTGCGCAAGGATGGCCGCCTGCCCTGGCTGCGCCCGGATGCCAAGTCGCAGGTCACCATCCGCTATATCGACGGCAAGCCACATTCCATCGACACGGTTGTTCTTTCCACCCAGCACGCCCCGGACATTAGCCTGGAAGACCTGCGTGAAGCCACTATCGAGGAAATCATCAAGCCGGTGCTGCCCAAGGAACTGATCAAGGGCGACATCAAGTTTCTGGTCAACCCGACCGGCCGTTTTGTCGTCGGCGGCCCGCAGGGCGATTGCGGCCTGACCGGTCGCAAGATCATCGTTGACACCTACGGCGGTTCCGCCCCGCACGGCGGCGGCGCCTTCTCTGGCAAGGATCCTTCCAAGGTTGACCGTTCTGCCGCCTACGCTGGTCGCTACGTCGCCAAGAACATCGTCGCTGCCGGGCTGGCCAGCAAATGCCAGGTGCAGATTTCCTACGCCATTGGTGTGGCCGAGCCGACCTCGATCATGGTTGAAACCTTTGGTACCGGCAAGGTCAACAACGAAACGTTGACGGCGCTTGTTCGCAAACATTTTGACTTGCGCCCGAAGGGCATCGTCAACATGCTCGACCTGCTGCGCCCGATTTACCAGAAGACCGCTGCCTATGGCCATTTCGGTCGCGACGAGCCGGAATTCAGCTGGGAAGCCACGGATCGCGCCAGCCTGTTGAAGAGCGACGCCGGCCTCTAATCAGCAAGCGACCGTTCGTCCAATCAAGCCACCTGCGGGTGGCTTGATTGTTTCAACGCACTAAAATTGGGCTATATTTGCAACACCCTGCTTTGTAGCCTACCCATGCTCAAGAAAATCGGCGTCGAACACCTCAAGCTTGGCATGCACCTCCATGAATTTTGCGGTTCGTGGATGGAGCATCCCTTCTGGCGTACCAAATTTGTCATCAACAGCGAGAAGGATCTGGAACTCATCCGCGCCAGCAGTATTCGGGAAGTCTGGATCGATATCGAAAAGGGCGACGATGTAGAGGCCGGCGTCGCCAAGGAAGAATCAGAAGTCGAAATTGATCGCCGTCTGGATCAGGCCGTCAGTCAAACTCCGGGGCCGGTTGAGCGTGTCTCGCTCGCGGAGGAGGCGCAGCGCGCCGCCAAAATCTGCGCCAAATCCAAAGAGGCCGTGCTTTCCATGTTCCAGGAAGCCCGTATGGGCAAGGCTGTCGAGGCTGAACAGGCCATGCCGCTGGTGGAGGAAATCAACAAATCGGTCGAGCGTAACCCCGGCGCTCTCATTAGTCTGGCCAGGCTGAAAACTTCCGACAATTACACCTATCTGCACTCAATTGCGGTTTGCGCCCTGATGATTGCGCTCGGCAAGCAGATGAAACTGGATGAATCCGTGTTGCGCGATGTCGGCATGGCCGGGTTGTTCCACGCTGCTACTGGAGGGCAAGAGCGTCAGCGACATCGTTCTCGACGTTTGCCTGCACCATCACGAAAAGGTCGAAGGCAGCGGTTACCCGGAACACAACAAAGGTGAGGAAATCAGCCTTTACGCCAAGATGGGCGCGGTTTGCGATGTGTACGACGCCATCACCTCGGATCGCCCCTACAAGGCGGGCTGGGATCCGGCCGAGGCACTGCGCAAGATGGTCGAATGGTCGAAAGGCCACTTTGACGAGACGGTTTTCCAGGCCTTTGTCAAAAGCATGGGCATTTACCCGATTGGTTCTTTTGTCCGGCTCGAATCGGGTCGGCTTGGCGTTGTTATCGAACAGAGCTCCAAATCGCTGCTGACCCCCAAGGTCAAGGTCTTTTTCTCGTCCAAGTCGCAGGCCTATATCAAGCCGGAGATTGTTGATCTGAACCACCGGGACAAAATCGCCGGGCGTGAAGATGCCGCCAAATGGGGCATCAAGAATTTGGCGCAATACTGGGCTGGCGATGCCATACCAAAGTGAGGCCAACAATGACGCCCCTTCTCGTCATCACCAACTGCCCCAACGCCACTTGTGCCGAAACCATTGCCATGGCCGTTGTCGAAGAACGCCTAGCGGCCTGCGTCAATATCATGCCGCCGTGCCGTTCAATCTACCTTTGGCTCGGCGCCATCGAAGCCGCTGAAGAAATTCCCCTCTTGATCAAGACCACTTCTAATCGTTATACCGAACTGGAAGCGGTGATCAAAACCCATCACCCCTATACTGTGCCGGAAATTATTGCCATTCCTATCAGCCAAGGCCTGCCTGCCTATCTCGAATGGCTGGTTGCCGAAACCAACACCTTAGACTAATGCGCCCTCGATTGCTGTTTCGCCTGCTTATTCTGGTCTGGCTGCTGGCCGGATTTCGTTTTGCCATGGCTGCCGATGATTTTCTCGATCCCAGGGAAGCCTTCGTCGCCAAAGTTCAGGCTATCGATGCGCAAACCATCGAAGTCAATTTCACCATTGCCAAGGGGTATTACCTCTACCGCGACAAATTCAAATTTGCTGCCGACAATCTCGTTATCGCCACGCCGGGTTTTCCCCAAGGCAAGGAAAAGGATGACGAGAATTTCGGCAAGGTCGAGGTTTACTACGATCAGGTCAGCATCCGCCTGCCGGTTGAACGCAACGCCTCGGGCGCGCTGACGGTCAATCTTAAAGTCACCTCGCAGGGCTGTGCCGACGGCAGAATGTGTTACCCGGCGCAACACCAGCAGTTCAGTGTCGAATTGCCAGCGCCCAGCTTGGCAAGCCCGATGCCAACGCCGCAAGCCTTTCCGGCCGACAACAAAGCGGACGAAAGCGGCCGCATCTTCCAGGCTCTGAAGAAGAACGGCTTCTGGGCCAATATTGCCCTCTTTTTCCTGGCTGGCCTCGGCCTGGCACTGACTCCCTGCGTTTTCCCGATGATCCCCATCTTGTCCGGCATCATTGCCGGACAGGGGCATCGCGCCTCGCATGGCCGGGCGCTGGCCTTGTCGATCATGTACGTGCTCGGTATGGCCGTCACCTACGCTATCGCTGGCGTCATCGCCGGACTGACCGGAACGCTGATTTCCGGGCTGATGCAGAATGCCTGGGTAATCTCGGCCTTCGCTTTCCTCTTCGTCATCCTGGCTTTTTCGATGTTCGGTTTCTATCAGTTGCAGTTGCCTGCTGCCCTGCAAAGCAAGCTGTCGGAAGAAGCCGGGCATTTTGCCAACGGCCGTGGCCCAGGTGTTTTCATCATGGGCAGCCTGTCGGCGCTGATCGTTGGCCCTTGTGTCGCCGCGCCGCTGGCCGGTGCCCTGCTCTACATTGGCAAGACCGGCAATGCCGTGTTGGGTGGCAGTGCGCTGTTTGCACTGGCGCTCGGCATGGGCGTCCCGCTCATTGCCGTCGGGCTTTCGGCCGGAACGCTGCTGCCACGCGCCGGTGCCTGGATGCAGGCGGTCAATCGCGCTTTCGGCGTCGTTTTGCTCGGTGTCGCCCTCTGGCTGGTTTCACCGCTCTTGCCGCCGGCTGTGGTCATGGTGGGCTGGGCAGCGCTCTTGATCATTCCCGCCGTCTTCCTGCATGCCCTGGACGGCCTGCCGCCAACCGCGAAGAACGGGCAACGCTTCACGAAGGGAATAGGTATCCTGCTCTTGCTGACTGGCGCTGCGATGTTGGCTGGTGCTTTGGCGGGCAGCCGCAACCCCTGGCAACCACTGGCCGGATTGTTCGGGCAGCCGGAAAATACGGTTGCCGCCCTGCCCTTCGAGCGTGTTGCCTCGCTTGCCAAACTGGACAGCCGACTACAAAAGGCCGACAAGCCGGTGATGCTGGTTTTTTCTGCTGAATGGTGCACCGACTGCAAACGCATGGAGCGTGAAACCTTCACGGATGCCGGCGTGCGTGCCCGGCTGGCGACCTTCACGCTGCTCAAGGCCGAAATCGGCGAGGGCAGCGATAACGACCGCCAACTGTTGGCCCGCTTCGGCCTCTATGGCCCACCCGCAATTGTCTTTTTCGACGCCAGCGGCAAGGAAAATACAAACGCCCGTTTAGCCGGCTTTCAGGATGCAGTCGCCCTGATTAAAGCGCTGGATGCGTTGAAAACAAGCTTCGCTTCTGCGCGCGGTTAAAAGGGGTTGGTCTATTTCGACATGCCAACAGCAGCCGGAACGGGTTGCGCGTCGTCTTCGCAGGCACAATGCTTTGTGCAAAGTTGCGGCGAAAAGGCCAGATAGCCGAGCAGCAGCAGAAACCAGACCACCCAGGCTGACCACAGGGTATGCGACAGAAAATGGGCACCGCGCATGGTCTGGCTCCAGCCCATGACTGCACCGAGCGCCAATCCGCCAATGAGGGCAACGCGCGCCGCAACTGGCCGGTCGTCGCGCCAGGCGAAATAGAACGCCAGCAGCACAAAGCCCGCCGAGGCGTGACCGCCAGGAAAACAGCGTCCAGGTTCGATGCCTGCTGGCAAGGCTTCGAACAGCGCCAGATGCGGTGCGTAGCCGCCATAGTCGAGCAAATCCCAGGGGCAATGATGGATGCTGGCACCCTTCAGCGTTGAAATCACCGCGCTGGCGATTGCCATGCTGATCCAGATCCAGCCCAGGCGACGACGTTCCTGTTGAAGTGCGGGTTCGAAAAATGAGACTGCCCAGGCGCCGAATACGGCAACACCAAAGGCAATGACCAGCATCTTGAGCGCGCTATGCATGCCGATGGTTAGCCAGGGTTCGTTACGCAGAGGGAAAGCCTGCGCAGCCGGATCGTAGTACCAGTTCTGGATGATCTGGTCGACGCCGGTGGCCGGGTAAATTTGCCACAACAACAGGCCAAGACCCAGCGGCAAGACCAGATGCCACCACCAGAAACGCAAAGAGTGCCGCTGGATGGAAGCCAGGAAGTTATTCATGCGCTTCTACCCGGCATTACGACAACTTTTGAACAGGTCTTGCGCGGCGTCGTACTGCTGCGTTTGGACATTAAGCAATCCAAGTACCGAATGGTACAGATTGTCGTGCGATAGTCGCTGATCGTGACTGCGCGTCAGGCAGGCGGTATCGATGCCGAAATTCTTGCGATAACCGTCGGAGAACCACAGCAGCATCGGCACATGCTTTTGCGCATCGGGCGCAATCAGATATGGCGTGCCATGCAGGTACAGATTGTGTTCGCCCAGCGATTCGCCGTGATCGGAGACATAGAGCATGGCCGTGTCGACCCGGTCGTCGTGCTGGCGTAAAAGCTGAATCAGTTTTGCCAGGACAGAATCGGTATAGCGCAAAGTGTTGTCAAAAGCATTGACGATATCTTGTTGCGCGCAGCGATCAAGCTGGCTGGTCTGGCATACCGGCAGGAATACCTCGAAACGGCCGGGATAGCGCTTGTAATAGGCTGGGCCGTGGCTGCCCATCATGTGCAAGACCAGTACCGTAT
This sequence comes from Pseudomonadota bacterium, assembly GCA_018262285.1. Taxonomy (GTDB): domain Bacteria; phylum Pseudomonadota; class Gammaproteobacteria; order Burkholderiales; family Rhodocyclaceae; genus UBA1934. The sequence goes on from JAGTRX010000042.1 coordinate 32,202, forward strand.
TTTGTTCCAGATGGGTAAGCTGTTCGGCCAGTCCCCTTAGCAGAATGTCGTCAAAGCAGCCTTCCGGGCCGCAGAATTCTGGTACGCCCGCATCCTTGAGATTTTCGCTGGGTACGCGATCGCATACCCCTTTGCAGCCGGACTGGTTGTCACGCCAATGCACAGTTAACCCGGCATGCTGCAGCACATCGAGCAGATTTTCACGCCGCTCTGCCTTCTCGCGACTGAACTGACTGCGCCCCATTCCGGAAAACATACAGGGAAGTGAAACCGCTGTTTCTGTTCCGCAGGACCGGACATTGGTCAGGCTGATGAGTCCGCTCTCTTTGGCAAGTTGCGGATTGGTCTCGCGCGCGTATCCATTGAGTGAGAAATGATCGGCCCGCGCTGTTTCACCAACAACGATCACGGTGAGCGACTTGCGTGGGCGATGCAGCCAGGCAGCACCAAGTCTGGCGTCCCTGCCAATCGGCTCCACCACAAGCAGTTTTGCGCTTTGACGCCGCACATAGCCGGAAGCGGCTTGCAGATAGTTGGAGGGGGTCAGCAGAAATCTCAGTTCGCGGTGGTTACGGGCAATCGAGGCGAAAGTCTGAAAATAGGCTAGGGCAACCAGTGCCATGATGCTCAGAGAGAGGAAAATGACCACACCCTTACTGACAATTTCCCGACCCGGCGAACGCCAGCGTATCGGTACACGCCAAAGCAGCCAGACTGGCAGCACACCGAGCAATAAAACGTAGGCGGCCATTTTCAAGGTCAGCAGATCGCGGCTTTCCGCAATGTCGGTTTCCAAAATATTGCGAATCATGTTGACATCGATCATGACGCCGTACTGGTTCATGAAATAGGCGGCAAACGCCGTGGCAACCAGCATGAAGGTCAGTACCGGACGTAATATGAATGGCCAGGCGAGCAGGGTCAGCAGCAGGTTGAAGGTGGCCAACAGAAAAATGAAAATCGCCACCAGCCCCGGCAAATTGGCGACGTTCATCGGCTGGGCAGCCAGAAGATTTCCCCAGAATGGCATATTGCAGAACAGCAGGAAGAACAGCACCAGACACAAAGTGACCCATTCCGGGCGGAATGCGGTCAGGCGCAGAGTACTGAATGGCAGCTTGATGGCTTGCATGGCGCGAGGAACCGAAAAAACGTTCCACGCAGGCTATCAATGTCGCCGTGATGAAATTGCAGCCAAATTGTGAGGGTTTTGTGGTGCCGTTCAGGAAGAGAGATGCACTCGCACTTCTGTGCCCTGCCCAGAATTGCTCGAAAGTTCGCAGCGCCAGCCGCAGCGTTCCGAAATTTCACGGACGATATCCAGCCCCAGCCCAGCGCCATCCTGCGTACCGTCGCCCCGGAAATGGCGCTCGAATACCTGTTTTTGCAGGCCTTCGGGTATGCCGATACCGGTATCGCGCACGATGAGGCAACCGTCCTCAAAAGCGATACTGATTGAGCCGGAATCGGTAAATTTTACGGCGTTGCGCAGTAAATTATCGACCAGGAGGGAAAGCAGCGCTGGATCTGTTTCTAGCTTCACCTCGGGCGAAATTTTGTTTTCCAGTGCGACACCACGAGATTCGCAATCTTCGCGATAGTGTTCGGCCAAGTTATCCACCAAGTCGCGCAGAGGCAGCGACTGAAACTCCGGCCGCACGGAACCGCGCGCTAGAAACAACAGGCCCTTGAGGCGGCGCTCCATTTCGTCGACAGCAAGGACGATGCGTTGCGCCCGACTGCCATCATTGATGCCGGCTACCAGAAGTTCAGCCCCGGTGCGGATACGGGTCAAGGGTGTGCGCAGTTCATGGCTGACATTGGCGGAGAATTCGCGCTCACGGGCAATCAGCGCCGTGTTGCGTGTCCGGTAATCATCGAGTGCCTTGGCCAGCAGCGCCACCTCGCGATCCTGCTCGGGTTGCGCCAGTAACTTTTGGTCATCTGCTGCCAGGTTAGCCGCGAGTTGTTCCAGTTGACGCATTAACACCTTCGAAATCCAGTGTCCCAGCCAGAGCGAAAGCAGAGAAATGATCCCGACGCCTGCAATCAGAGCCCATAGCAGCCAAGCCAGCCGCTCCTCATGATCGGTTGCGTCGTAGAGCAGATAAAAGCGCTCGCCGTTGTGATCGCGGATGCCGACATGAAATTCGGTTCCCTTGGCAAACCATTCGTGTTTTCCAATTGGCAATTTGGCCAGTGGCTCCGGCAGCTCGGAGGGCAAGGTGCCAATTGGGGCATGGTAGAGCGAAAGATGCTGACCGAGTATTACGTGCGCCTGATCGATCGGGCGGGCGATGATATTGTCCAGTGCCGTACTGACCACTTCGTCGATCAGGTCCTCCTCCTGTTCCTCGTTTACCAGATACAGCGCCGTGGCCTGAATAACCAGGGCGCAGGCGGTCAGTATGGTAAACGCCCACATCAGGCGCTTACGCAAACTACGGCGGTGACTCAGGGCATCAGGCATCGGGATCGACCAGTTTGTAACCACGACCATGCACTGTCACCAGTGGACAGCGCCCATCGGCCAGCGTCAGCGCTCGGCGCAGTTGTGAAAGCTGGGTGCGCAAGGCATCGCTCGTTTCCTGTTCTTCGCCCCACACCAGTGTTTCAAGTTCGGCACGGCTGAACAGTCGCCCCGGCTGACTCAGCATTGCCAACAGTAACTGCAAGGCTTTCGGCGGCAGCGCCAATGCTGTTTCGCACCAGGTTAACGTGCCGCTGTCGGGGTCGTACTCGAGTTGTCCCAGACGCAGGCGGGAATTGACCACCCTGCCCTGGGCGCGCTTGACCAATGCCAGCAAGCGGGCTTCCACTTCCCTCAGCGCAAAGGGCTTGACCAAATAATCGTCGGCGCCAGCGTCAAATCCGACCAGCTTGTCTTCCAGAGTATCGCGTGCTGTCAGCATCAGAATCGGCGTGGCAAGCTGGGCATCGCGCCGCAAACGTTGTGTCAGGGTCAATCCATCGATGCCCGGCAGACCTAGATCGAGCACAATGGCGTCGAAAGTCTGGCTGGTGGCCAAATGCAGGCCGACCAAGCCATTGGGTGCGGCATCGACACTGTGGCCGCGCGCCGCCAGATAGTCGTAAAGATTGGCGGAAATATCAGCGTCATCTTCAACAATCAGGATTTTCATCGGAATTCAGAGCAACCGAATTTTCTGCAGCAAGGCTGTGGTCGACTTCTCGTGCAGGAACGGGATGGAATGCACCGTACCACCCCAGCTTTTGACTTCGGCGCAACCGACAATCTTGTCCACCGGCCAGTCGCCACCTTTGACCAGAATGTCCGGGCGGCAGTCGATAATGCGTTGCAGCGGGGTGTCCTCGTCAAACCAGGTGACGAGTGCGACCGATTCGAGCGCTGCCATGACAGCCAGGCGATCCGCCAGGGGATTGACCGGTCGGTCGTCGCCCTTGCCCAGACGCCTGACCGAAGCATCGCTGTTGAGTGCCACCACCATGCTTTTGCCGAGTGCGGCCGCTTGCGCCAGATAGGTGACATGGCCGCGATGCAGAATGTCGAAACAGCCGTTGGTGAAAACGAGCGGATGTGGCAGTTTGGCGAGACATGCCGCCAGTTCGGCCGGCGGGCAGATTTTGGCCTCAAAAGCCGGCGCGGAATATTGCAAAGCTGACACCGTGAATCCTCAAAAAAGGGGCTTGCGTCACAAGCCCCTTGCGTCATTAACTATCCTTGCCGGGCAGCCGGAAGACTGGGCGAGCCGCCAACATTTCGCCCAGACGCGTATTGGCGCTGGCAACGCAAACCTTGTAATTGGCAGCGGTCGGGCAGGACGCAGTCCCGCTGATCTTGCAACCGGCCGCTTGGCATTTCTTGCGCGCTTCGGAGGTGTCGGAACCGCTGTACTTGCAGTAATTCTTGCAGGCATCCGAACTTCCCGAGCCGCACATGTAGCAGTTATCTGCGATTGCCGGTGTTGCGGCGAGCAGTAAAAAGGACAGCAAACCTAGCCATTTTTTCATGAGAACCCCTTGAATGAACACGCGAACGCCGCAATCTCAAGCATAAGCTTCTGTCGCGCGGCATGTGCGACAGGGCAAATCCCGCAAGGGATTTGTCGGGAAACTACCATGCGACCGATTGTAGGCGGGTCGATGAGAGTGTCAAGTGCCATCCTCTTGCCGAAACTGACCATCGACGTAGACCCAGCGCCCGCACTCCCGCACAAAACGGCTGACTTCATGCAAGCGATGGGCGCGGCCGCCAATGCGATAACGCGCCACAAATTCAACCGTCGCACTGTCAGGTCCGGTCATGGTGTGGTCTTTGATTTCCAGCCCGATCCATTTTGTTCCCGCTTCTTTCTTGAGATCGAGTTGCGGCGGGCGCGTGTCAGGGTGCCAGCTTGCCAGCAAATAAGGCTCAAGTTCGAGGGCGTAGGCGCAGTAGCGCGAGCGCATGAGCGTCTCGGCCGTTGCAGCGTCCTGACCCTGATGCAGCGGCGCGCAACAGCGTGAATAGGCATGGCCGCTGCCGCAAGGGCAGGCAAGAATGTGTTGCTTCACTCCAAATTCTGGATCTGCTCGCGCATTTGCTCGATCAGCAGTTTCAATTCCATCGAGGCCTGCGAAACGGCAGTGACGGCCGACTTGGAGCCGAGGGTATTGGCTTCGCGGTTGAGTTCCTGCATGAGGAAGTCCAGCCGTTTGCCGGCAGCGCCGCCGTGTTTGAGGACGCGTTCGACTTCGTCGAGGTGAGTATTGAGGCGTGCGAGTTCTTCGGCAACGTCGATGCGATTGGCGAAAACGGCGACTTCCTGACGAATGCGCTCATCGTCAGCGGTGTTGATGGCTTCAAGCAGGCGCTGCCGCAATTTTTCGGCAAAGGTGGCCTGCGCCTGCGGAATGAGGGGGGCGACTTCGGTGACGACGGCGCGAATGCGTGTCACGTTTTGCAGAATGATGGCTGAGAGTTTTTCGCCCTCGCGCGCCCGGCTGGCGGTGAAATCGGCCAGGGCTTCAGCTGCCATTTCGAGTGCGGGCGCCGAGATCGCTTCCAGATCAATGGTGTCGTCGCCGAAAATTCCCGGCCACTGCAGCACCTGCGCCACCGACAAGGGCGCGGCATCCGGCAGGCTTTCATGCACCTTTGCCTGCAATACCCGGAGTTGATGCAGCTTTTCGGGCATCAGGCCATCTTGCTCGCGCTTGCCAGCCGCCACATTAAAGAACAGCCGACACTCGACTTTGCCGCGCGCAATGCGTTTGGTCAGCAGTTCGCGCAGCGGTGTTTCCAGCGCGCGCAGGTCGTCGTGAATGCGAAAGTGCAAATCCAGAAAACGCGAATTAACACCGCGCAGCTCGATTTGCAGGGCACCGCAACCTATGTCACGTGTTTTGGCCGCATAGCCAGTCATACTTTGGATCATGATAGTCAGATTCAGCTTTACAGGCGGGGGACAACACCCGAAAATAGTCTAAAGAACGGATCATACTTGCCCAACGATGGCTCAACAAGCAAACCATGCTTTGCCAAACGGTTATCGTCTCGAGGAATACACCATCGAGCGGCAGCTTTCGCTCGGCGGTTTTTCCATTGTTTACGTGGCGCGCGATGCCGCCAACGTCGAGGTCGCCATCAAGGAATATCTGCCCAATAGCCTGGCTTTACGCGGTGAAGGGCAAACCCACCCGGTTGTCGCGCCCGAACATCTGGGGGCCTTTCGCTACGGCATGAAATGTTTTTTCGAGGAAGGCCGGGCGCTGGCCAAGCTTTCTCATCCCAATGTGATCCGGGTGCTCAATTTTTTCCGTTCCAACGATACGGTTTATATGGTCATGGAGTATGAGCATGGCCGCACCCTGCAAGAATTCATCGTCAAGCACAAGGGACATATTTCGGAACGCTTCATCCGGGGCGTTTTCACCCGCCTCTTGAACGGTCTGCGCGAAGTGCACTCCTGCAAGCTGCTACATCTCGACCTGAAACCTTCCAATATATATCTGCGCACCGACAACACGCCGGTGCTGATCGACTTTGGTGCCGCCCGGCAAACCCTGATGAACGAGCAGCCCATCCTCAAACCCATGTATACGCCGGGCTTCGCCTCGCCGGAACATTACGGCCCACGCCGTGATCTCGGGCCGTGGAGCGATATTTACAGTGTCGGTGCCACCATGTACGCCTGTCTTGCTGGCTCGGCGCCGCAGGCGGCCGACGGGCGCATGGAAAAGGACGAACTGACGCCGGCCATGGTGCGCTGGGAAGGGCAATATTCCGACCACCTGCTCGAAATTATCGACTGGTGCCTGAGCCTCAATCACCTTTACCGGCCGCAAAGTGTTCTCGCCCTGCAAAAAACTCTGGTCACTGCCGTAGCCGACAACGTGCCAGTCGTTAAAAAGGAAGTTCCCACCACTTGGATCAACCGCCTCGTCGATAAACTAAGAAACCAATGAAATTCACTATATTCCAGGGCAGCCTGCAAGGCGGACGCTCCAATAACGAAGACCGGATTGCCTACTGTTATTCACGCGAGGCTTTGCTCATGGTGGTGGCCGATGGCATGGGTGGGCACCACTTTGGCGAAATTGCCGCGCAAATTGCGGCGCAGACCCTGACTGAATCATTTCAGCGCGAAGCCAAGCCCGACATTATCGATCCCTTCCGCTTTTTGCAGCGCGGCATGAGCAATGCCCATTACGCCATTCTCGATTACTCTTTTGCCCACAAACTCGACGACTCGCCGCGTACCACCTGTGTTGCCTGTCTGATCCAGGACAGCATCGCCTATTGGGCGCATACGGGCGATTCCCGCCTTTTCCTGATGCGCGGCGGCAAAGTTGCCGCCCAGACGCGCGACCATTCGCGCATTCGCCTGCTGATGGAAGAAGGCGTGATTTCCGAGGCGCAAGCGGCCACCCATCCGGATCGCAACAAGATTTACAGCTGTCTGGGCGGCGATGTCGCGCCTGAAATCGATTTTTCACGCAAAACGCCGCTTGAGCGCGGCGACATTATCCTGATGTGCAGCGACGGCCTGTGGGGCGTCATGCCGGGCGAGGAGCTGGCGGTCGTCCTCAAGGGCGCCAATCTGATGCAGGCGATACCGCAAGTCATCAAGGATGCGGAGAAGCGCGGCGGGCCAAAGGGCGACAATGTCTCGGCCGTGGCCGTGTGCTGGGAGCAAAGCTATCAGGAAGGCCTGGGCGACAGCGCCATTTCGACGCAAACCATGTCGCCGGGCGAAGTTACCACCAAGCTCGAAGAATTCGGCCGTCAGCCCGGCTACAAGGCCGAAATGACCGAAGAAGAGATCGAAAAAGCGATCGGCGAAATCCGTTCCACCATTGAAAAATACAATTCCAAAAAGTGAGTGTCATGCGCCCCAGCCAGCGTCAGGCCGACCAGTTACGGCCGCTTGAGATTACCCGCCATGCCACCCGTCACGCCGAAGGTTCGGTGTTGATCAGCATGGGCGACACCAAAGTGCTATGCACAGCCAGCGTCGAAGAACACGTGCCGCCCTTTTTACGTGGCAAGGGAAAAGGCTGGGTCACCGCCGAATACGGCATGCTGCCGCGTTCAACCCACACCCGCACGGCGCGCGAGGCGGCCAAAGGCAAACAGAGCGGCCGCACGCAGGAAATCCAGCGCCTGATTGGCCGTTCGCTGCGTGCCGTGATTAACCTGGAAGCGCTCGGTGAGCGTCAGATTACGCTCGATTGCGACGTGCTGCAGGCCGATGGTGGCACGCGTTGTGCCGCCATTACCGGCGCCTGGATAGCGCTCATGGATGCCTGCGACCGTTTGGTGGCCGAAGGCAAACTGGCTGCCAATCCGGTGCGCGAGCAGGTGGCTGCCGTTTCGGTCGGCATTTATCAAGGTCAACCAGTACTCGATCTCGACTATCCGGAAGATTCGGACTGCGACACCGACATGAATGTGGTGATGACTGGTTCCGGCGGTCTGGTCGAAGTCCAGGGCACCGCCGAGGGCGAACCGTTCAGCCGCGAACAGATGAACACCCTGCTCGATCTGGCCAACAAGGGGCTGCGCCAACTGATGGTGGCGCAGAAAGTGGCGCGTCAGTCGCCATGAGGCTGGTTCTAGCGTCCAACAACGCCAAAAAACTGGGCGAACTTTCTGCTATGCTGGAGCCGCTCGGTTTCGAGTTGGTGCCGCAGGGTGCGCTGGGTGTGCCGGAGGCCGAGGAACCGCACTGCACCTTTGTCGAAAATGCGCTGGCCAAGGCGCGCCACGCCGCAAAGCTCACCGGCCTGCCTGCACTGGCCGATGATTCCGGCTTGTGCGTCAGCGCGCTGGGCGGCGAGCCTGGCGTTCATTCGGCCCGCTATGCCGGCGAACCGAAATCGGATGAGCGCAACAACGCCCGCCTGTTGGCGGAACTGGCCAACCAGACTGACCGGCGCGCCCACTACGTCGCCCTGCTCGTCTTTGTGCGCCATGCCGACGATCCGCAACCCATCATCGCCGAGGGCGAGTGGCACGGCCAAGTGATTTCCGAAGCGCGCGGCAGCGGGGGTTTCGGTTACGATCCTCTCGTTCTCATCCCGGAACTGGGCCTGACTGTGGCCGAAATCGAAGCGGACGAAAAAAATCGCCGCTCGCATCGTGGCCAGGCCATGGCCAAGCTGGTCGAAAAGCTCCGTCAACTCCGTTAATGCCACCAAACTTGCTGGAATTGCCGCCGCTGGCGTTGTACCTTCATTTCCCTTGGTGTGTGCGCAAGTGTCCCTATTGCGATTTCAACTCGCACCCGATGCCGGGAAAAATGCCGGAAGGGGCTTATATTCAGGCTTTGCTGGCTGATCTTGAATCCGCCCTGCCGTATCTGTCGGGAAGAAAACCGATCAGCCTTTTTCTGGGCGGTGGTACGCCCAGCCTTTTCTCGCCGGCCGCCATTGGCCGGCTGCTGGAAGCCATCCACGCCCGCCTGCCCTGGCAGGAAGGCGCTGAAATCACGATGGAAGCCAACCCCGGAACCCTCGCAGCTGCCAATTTTGCCGCCTTGCGTTCCGTCGGCATCAACCGGCTTTCGCTCGGCATCCAGAGTTTTAACGCCACTCATCTCAAAATTCTGGAGCGCATCCATACGCCGGAAGAAGCGTGCCGGGCCGCCGAACTTGCCGGCCGCCATTTCAAGCGTTTCAATCTCGACCTGATGTATGGCCTGCCGGGGCAAACGCAGGAGTTGGCACTTGCTGACGTGGAAACGGCACTCTCCTTTGCCCCGACACACCTTTCCTGCTACCAGTTGACCCTGGAACCTGAAACCCGCTTCGGCGCTTGTCCGCCGCAGGACATGCCGGAGGATGATCTGAGCGCCGACATGCAGGAGGCCATTGAGTCCCGGCTGGCCAAGGCCGGTTTTGAACATTACGAAACTTCTGCCTTTGCCCGGCCGGGTCAGCAGTGCCAGCACAATCTCAATTACTGGCAGTTTGGCGATTATCTGGGCATTGGTGCCGGGGCGCATAGCAAATTCAGTCTGGAGGGGCGCATTTTCCGGCAGGTTCGATGGCCGCAACCTGAGGACTATCTGCAAAAGGCCGTCATCGGGCAGGCGATACAAGAGGAAAATGAGGTTGAAAAAGCCGAGTTGCCGCTTGAGTTCATGATGAACACCCTGCGCCTCAATCAGGGTTTCCCGCGCAGCCTGTTTGCGGCGCGTACCGGTTTGCCGCTGGCTGTGGTCGAGCCGGCATTGCAGCAGGCAGTTAGCGAAGGCTGGCTGGTCATGAATGATCAACATATTGAACCGACCCGACGCGGGCGCCGTTTTCTCAATCATGTCCTCGAACGCTGGCTGCCAAACGTGGCGGAAATGACAGACTGAAATCCGGCTTTCGCCTCTTTCCTCTTGCCCTTATTGTCTCTTTGTGTCAGATTTGTGCGCTACGAACCGCCTGAGGATATTGGAATGAAACAAAACCCTGCATGGATAAGCCTTGCCCTTGCCGCCGCACTCATAGCCACCCTGCCCGCCAGCCAGGCTGCCGACGAAAAGGCCAAGCCACTCGCCAAACTGCAAGCCCCGGCCAAGGCTGCCGATGATGCCGCTTACGAAAAAAATATGGCGGCTGAACGTGCTGCTAGCGATGCGCGAGCCAAAATGTCGGAAGCAGCAAAAAAAGACGCAGAAAAGCAAAAGGCCGAACAGGATGTCGAGCAAAAGCGCAAGGACGAAGCCGCTGCTATCGAGAAGGCCAAGCAGGATACCGAGGCAGCCAAGCGCCGCGACGAAGAAAAAAGACAGGCCTGGATTGAAGAGCAGAAACGCTTGAGGGCTGAACGCCAGCGTTCCTGCCAGATCAAGCCGGTGATGAGCGACGCGGAAATTTTGAACTGCAAAAAGGTCTGGCGCTGAGTTTTGTGGTTTTGTCTGCATTCTGGCAGACACATCGATAACTACAAACATCCCTCCCCTTCAAGGGGAGGGAGTTGTTTACAACACCTTGTGACCAAATCGTTTGAGCAGTTCGCCGGTTTTGCACAGCGGCAGACCCATCACGCCGTTGTAGTCGCCGGCCAGATGCTCGACAAAAAGGGCGGCGTGCCCCTGAATACCGTAGGCGCCGGCCTTGTCGCAATGTTCGCCGCTCAACACATAGCGGCGAATTTCTTCCGCCTCCAGGGTGCGGAAAACCACCTCGCTTTTTGACAGCACATATTCCGTCCTGTCGCCGAAATGCACGGCAACGCCCGTCAGGACGAAGTGCGCCCGGCCGGAAAGACGCTGCAGGATGGCGCTGGCGTGTTCGTCGTTATCCGGTTTGCCGATAATCTCGCCGTCGAGTTCGATGCTGGTATCTGCAGCCAACACGGGTTGCTGTATCAAATGGCGCAGAAGGACAAGTCGGCCGCCATGTTCGGCCTTGGCGCGCGCGAGACGCTCGACATAAGCATCGGCCGCTTCACCGGGCTGGGGCGTTTCGTCGACTTCCGGATCCATGCGGGCGCCGTCGCGAAAGAGCAGGGAATCGAAGCGAACGCCGATTTGTGTCAACAATTCCCGTCGGCGCGGGCTGCGCGAGGCAAGATAAATGCGCATCAATTATCCTTCCCGATGGTAAGGGTGGTTTTTCAGCACGCTGCTTGCGCGATAGAGTTGCTCGCACAACACCAGTCGCGCCATGCCGTGCGGCAAGGTCAGGCTGGAAAGGCGTAGCGACTGGTCTGCCGCCTGCTTCAGACTATCGTCGATACCGTCTGCGCCGCCAATCAGCAATGCCGTATCGCGCCCGTCCTGCATCCATTGTTCGAGTCGGCGAGAAAGTTGCAGAGTCGTCAGATCGTCGCCGCGCTCGTCGAGTACCACCAGCCGGCAAGAGGCTGGCAGAGCTTCCCGGATGCGGCCGGCTTCTGCCGCCAACAATTGTTCGCGGCTTTTCGAGCCACGCGTTTCCGGCTTGATCGGCACGATGCTGACTGGCAGTTCACGCGGCATGCGTTTCTGGTACTCGGCACAACCGGTGCTCACCCATTCGGGCTGGCGATGACCCACCGCAAGTACCAGAAGTTTCA
>JAGTRX010000130.1 GCA_018262285.1 Pseudomonadota bacterium
CAACGACACGCTCGATGGCAGTGCCGGCAATGATGCGCTGTACGGCTTGGCGGGAGACGACTCGCTCCTGGGTGGAGTCGGCAACGATACGCTGGGTGGAGGCGCTGGCGCAGATTTTTTTGTATTTAATTCGGCCGATGCTCTGACCAATGCAGACACAATCACCGATTTCGTCAGTAGCACTGACAAGATCGTACTTGACAACGACATCTTCACAGCCTTTACTTTAGCAACGGTATCGTCAGCGCAATTCGCCAGCGGTGCCGGATTGACAGAAGCCGCAGATGCAGATGACCGACTGATCTATAACACCACGACAGGCGCCCTTTACTATGATGTAGACGGCTCGGGTGGCGATTTTGCGATGCAGATTGCCACACTGACGGGCATACCAACGCTAATCGCCAGTGATTTCTCCATCTTGCTGTAAGCCAAGACCAATCAGCAAAATGCGCGCACCGCAGGCTACAGTTGGCATTGCTTTCCGCCAAGTGCCTGCAGAATTGCCACTTGCCTGGGTAAACTGTGCATTTGCAGATCATATTGCGCAACGATCAGATTTCTTGCAGCAGTGCAAATTGCTTGCAGTTTGTCCCTATTCTTCAACGCTTCGGCAACCGTATCGGCGATTTCCATGGGAGAGAAAAAATTGACCAGGAGCCCGGTTTTTTCGTGTTCGATGAATTCTTCGACCGGGGCAGTTTTCGAACCAATAATGAGACAGCCAATGCTCATGGCCTCCATCATCGACCAACTGAGCACGAACGGGTAAGTCAGATAGACATGTGCGGAAGAGATTTGTAGTAGTTGGGTCAAGTTCTGGTGTGGAACCTTCCCGACAAAATGGACACGTTTTGGATCAATTTGCCCGGCAATTTCGCGATAAAAAATATCCTTCCATGACTTTTTTTCGGGTGGTGGCGCACCATAGCTGACGCCTGATCCGCCGACAATCACCACTTGTGCCTGCGGACGCAATTCGAGAAGGCGCGGCAGAGCGCGCATAAAAATGTGGTAGCCGCGGTAGGGTTCGAGTTCACGCGCGACGAAGGTGATGACTTCGTCTGCTTTGGTCAGGATCAGACCTGCCTGTTTCAATGAAACAGAAGCATCGGGATTCGGGCGAAATCGATTGGTATCGATACCGTCATGGATTACGCGGATTTTGTCGCGCAGGCCCGACGGGTGGCGGTCGCGCTGGAAAAGGGTCGGTGAAAGTCCACAGTCCGCTTCGATCAGGGCATGCAGGAGATGCGTGTTTTTTAGGCGCAATCGCTGGTCATCGGCAAGACTCTGCCGGAAGAATTCCGGGTCGAAATGAGCGTCACCTCCGTTTCCTCCGTAGTAATACTCGGCATAGACCAAAAGCGGCGTTTGTGGAAAGACATCCTTGATGAAATAGGCTTCCCCCCAACCGGAATGGGCGCAAATGACGTCCGGAACGAAGCCTTCCCTCTTCAGTTTCGTCAGGACATTGGCGACCGATCGTCCGCGCAATATCTTGGCATGGTGATCCTGCAATTCGTCGTTCAGTTTCCCGGGCAATTTATCGTTGAGGTACTGGGGTCGATGCAGGATGACTTTGACTCCAGGGGTAGGGTAGGCAGGCTTGTTGATGCCGATAGCCAATACCTGATGCCCGCTGCTGGCCAGGGCAGGAGCAAGATGTTTGAATTGGCCGGGAAAGTTCTGGTGGATGAAAACGATATTCACGATTTAACCCGGTTTTCAGGATTCCTTAAAGGCACGGCCAAAACTGTCAATAATGGGGTCGAGAAGATAACGCATTGCCGAACGACTGCCGGAAACAATGTACACTTGGGTCAACATGCCTGGGGTCAGCAGTCCCTTTTCAACCTTGGCGAGTTCTTCTGCACTTATCTCAATGCGTGCCTTGTAATAGGGACGACCCGGTGAGGATTCCTCCTTGAAGGTCGATCCTGAGACTGTCAAGACCTTACCTTCCAGGGTCATGTGGCTTCTTGCCTTGTAAGCGGTCAGTTTGATCTGGCATTTGAGCCCCGGATAGACGACGTCGATATCGTCCGGTGATATTTTGGCTTCGACGATGAGTTCTTCCGTGTTGGGAACCAATTCCAGAATGCCCCCTCCGGGCGCGATGACCCCGCCAATCGTCGCAAATTTGAGGTTGTTGATGATTCCATCCTGAGGCGCAAGGATGCGGATGCGATCCAAACGTTGTTTGGCTACGGTAATCCGCTCCAAGGTGGCTTGTTCCATGGCCTCGAGTTCGGATTTCTTTTGCATGGCGCGAGATAGTTCTGCCAGGTTTTCGCCGATTGTGACTTCGGCCTGGGTTTTCTGGCTTTCGAGTTGTAGCAGTCTGGGAAGCGAAATATAGTTTTTCTCGTAAAGCTCCTTGTTGATTTTGCCTTCCCTTTCGGCATTATCCGCCAGTTGGCGCAGGGAGCGGTTGCGTCCCCTCCAACTCTCGATTTCGTGGGTGACATCAACCAGGCGCGCCCGGATTCCCGTCAGTTCACGTTCGGCGATTTTCAAGGCGGCACGGATCTCTGTGTCATCCAGAACCAGAAGCTCGTCTCCGGCCTTTACCCGGTCTCCGTCACGGACATTGATCGCGCGGATGATTCCTCCTTCGAGGTGCTGGATTATACGCACTCGGCCAGTTGGAACTACTTCGCCCATGGCGATTGCGCCAGCGTTGAGTTGGGCGATAAATCCCCAGGCGAAAAGGAAACCAAAGACAAGGATGATGACCAGGATGATCATGCGTGTATCAAAGCGCGTATCGACTGGGACGCTGCGAGAGATATCAGGCGTTGCCATGTACCCCCTCCGTGACGATGGCGTGTAGCGGCTTGGGCTGGATACGGCGTAACACTTCGTCGCGCGGACCGAAGTGCTGCATTTGTCCATCGACCAGTACGCCGATAAAGTTGGCGTCAGCAAGCAAAGAGGGACGATGGCAAATCATGATGATCGTCGATCCGGCTTTGCGTGCGCATCGCACCGCTTCAACCAATGCTTGCTCCCCCTCCGTATCCAGATTGGAGTTGGGTTCATCCAATACGATCAGGCGGGGCATCCCAAGAAAAGCGCGCGCAAGGCCGATTCGCTGACGTTGTCCGACCGACAAAGAAGCGCCTCCGGCACCTAGCAAGGTATCGTAGCCCTTTGGCAGTCGCAGAATCAGATCATGTACGCCAGCAATTTTGGCAGCTTCGACAACTACTGAGTCGGATACTTCTTCTGGTGGAAGAAAGCGCGCGATATTGTCACGGACAGTGCCGGCAAACAATTCCACATCTTGCGGCAGATAACCACAATGACGTCCAAAGTCGGCACGTGGCCAGGTAAATACGTCGGCGCCGTCGAGTCGGACGACGCCTGAACGTGGTTGCCAGACGCCACAGATAAGTTTGACTAGGCTTGATTTTCCGGCTCCGGAGGGCCCTACCAAGCCGAGCCAGCTTCCGGCTGGCAAGCGAAACCCGATTCCCTTTATGGTCGGTTGTTCTGCTCCCGGCGGAACGTAGACGAGATTCTCGGCCGCTATTTCACCGCGCGGTTCAGGTAGCTGGGTGGCACCCTCGGGACGAAGATATTTTGCAATCGCGGTATTGATCCGGTCAACGGAAACGCGGACATTTTGGGTCGAACGCCAAGCGGAGATCATGATTTCGAGCGGTGCAAGTCCCCGTGCCGAGAGAATGTTCGCAGCCACCATGGTGCCGATGGTGATTTCATCGTGGATGGCAAACCAAGCGCCTGCACCGGTCATCATCAGACTGAGCAACATGCGCACCCAACGCGCCACGGATCCAGCAATGGTTGCCCGATCACCAGCCAAGCTGGCTTCGGCCAGAGACTGACCCTGCGCAGACTGCCAATAGTTGCGCATTGCGGCGCGCATTCCCATCGCTTCGACTGCCTCTGCATTCTGAATAACCCCGTCAATGCGGCGCTGGGCTTCAATGCTGGCTTCACTGGCCGCCCGCATGGCTTTGCCAGTCAGCAATTCGGTCACTAAAGTCAGGGCGATGAGCAGAATAACCCCAAGCAACATGGCATGACCAAGACCGGTATGCATTAGGTATACTGTAACCAGAAAAAGCGGAACCAGTGGGGTGTCGTAGAGAACCCCAAGCCCCTGCGGAGCAGTTACGAAATTCCGGATTGTGTGCATGTCACGCATGACATGGCTGCTGGGATCGGAGGTGCGGGCTGATTGGGCAATGCTCAAGTCGATCAGGCGGGCGCCCAACTTGAGCGAATAGGCGTTGCCGATTCGCAGAAAAAGGCGGTTGCGGATGGCATCCAACACAGCACTTGCCGTCAGGGCAAACAAGACGAGGAGTGTCAGGTATAACAGGGTTTCGCCACTGCGGGATGTCAATACGCGATCATAAACTTGTAGCGTGTACAGAGGAATTGCAAACAGCAGAATGTTCATGGCGAAGCTTGCTATCCCGACGGCAAAAAGGGCTCGACCATTGAGATCAATAAGTGCCGGGGTACGAAGATAACCTGAAATTTGCTGACAATTCTTAATCATCTTTAGGCCAAAGTATTAGGGTGTGCGCAATTTTATCCAGATCTATTGCGTAAAATCTCAAAGCACCGCCTGCAATTCCCCGCGGCTGACCACGGCCGTACCCAGCTTGCCAACAACGATGCCCGCCGCCAGATTGGCCACGCGCACCGCTTCTTCCCAATCAGCGCCAGCCGCCCGCATCACGGCCAGCGTCGCGATTACGGTATCTCCAGCACCAGAAACATCATAAACCTCACGCGCCTGCGCCGCTTGATGATGGACTGCACCACCCTGAAACAGGGTCATGCCCTCTTCGCTGCGGGTCACCAGCAAAGCTTCGAGGCCGAGTTGCTTGCGCAAGGTTTCGGCTTTGCAATTCAGTTCTTCCTCCGATGACCAGCGCCCGACCACTTCGCGCAACTCGGAGCGGTTAGGCGTAATCACCGTCGCGCCGGCATAGCGTTCGTAATCCTCGCCCTTGGGATCAACCAGCACCGGCTTGCCTGCCGCCCGCGCCAATCGGATCAATTCGGCGATATGCAGTAGCCCACCCTTACCATAGTCAGACAGAATCACGATATCGCAGTTGACGACACGCTGTTCGAAATCAGCCAGCTTGGCCTGCAGGATTTCGTGCGAGGGCGTGGTTTCGAAATCGATGCGCAACAAT
Organism: Pseudomonadota bacterium; assembly: GCA_018262285.1. GTDB lineage: Bacteria > Pseudomonadota > Gammaproteobacteria > Burkholderiales > Rhodocyclaceae > UBA1934. The sequence goes on from JAGTRX010000130.1 coordinate 5,187, forward strand.
TGCTGCTGACGGCCAATGACCCTGAGCTTGACCGTGGTATCGATATCCGCATCAATCTGCAATGAAGCCTCGATGCCGCCTTCGGCCAGCAGTCGATGCAGGGCTCGGCCAGCCTCGTCGTTTCCCACCACCGACAGCAGGCTGGCCGCCGCCCCCAAAGCCGCCGCATTGCGCGCCACATTGGCCGCACCGCCCAGGCGTTCGTCGGTGCGCTCAACCTTGACCACCGGCACCGGCGCTTCCGGCGAAATGCGGTTGACTTCGCCGAACCAATAACGGTCGAGCATGATGTCGCCAACGACCAGCAGTCGTACTTGTGCCAGTTTGCTTAACATTTCATCTGCGTCCTATCGAAAAATACTCGAAACCACGTTCGCGCATCGCTTGTGGCTCCCATAAATTGCGCCCGTCAAAAATCACCGGCATTTTGAGCCGGGATTTGATGCCGTCAAAATCCGGCGAACGGAATTCCTGCCACTCGGTGACAATAATGAGCGCCTCGGCGTCTGCAAGCGCCTGCAGCGGGTTGTCGACATAATTTAAATGCGGCGTGCCACCCAAAATACGCTGACTTTCAGCGATTGCCGCCGGGTCGTAGGCGCAAACGCTTGCACCGGCAGCAAAAAGATCGGCCAGCAGATCACAACTCGGCGCAGCGCGCATGTCGTCCGTATCGGGTTTAAAGGCAAGTCCCCAGAGCGCGAAATGCTTGCCCGCCAGATCACCAAAATGCGTCTTGATCTTTTGAATTAGGACATGTTTTTGCGCGTTATTGACTGCCTCGACCGCAGTCAACAGCGGCAGCGGCAATCCTGCATCTTCCCTGGCGGTCTTGATCAGCGCCTTGACATCCTTAGGCAGGCAGGAGCCGCCATAACCACATCCGGCATGGAGATATTGATTACCAATACGGGGATCGCAACCAATTCCACGGCGCACCATTTCGATATCGGCGCCGAGCCTCTCGGCCAGATTGGCCAGTTCGTTCATGAAACTGATGCGGGTGGCCAGCATGGCATTGGCGGCATATTTGATCAGTTCGGCACTCTTGATATCAGTGACAACAAAACAATCCCGGTTAAGCTCAAAAGGCGCATAAACGGAGCGCATCAAACTTTCCGCCCTGTCGTCGCCATTCTCAATGCCCAGCACAATGCGATCCGGTCGCAGGCAATTTTCCAGCGCCGCGCCTTCTTTCAGGAATTCCGGATTGGAAACCACGCTGAATGGCAAATCCAGCCCGCGTCTTTTCAGTTCATCGCTGACCGCCGCCCTGACCTTGTCCCCAGTCCCCACCGGCACCGTCGACTTATTGATGATCACTCTGTAATCCGTAATGTTGCGGCCAATATTGCGAGCCGCTTCCAGGACGTATTGCAGGTCGGCCGAACCGTCCTCGTCCGGCGGCGTTCCGACGGCAATAAACTGCAGCGCGCCATACTGCACGGCTTCTTCAACGTTAATGGTAAAGCGCAGGCGACCAGCATCAACATTGCGGCGTATCAGTTCGAGCAAGCCCGGCTCGTAAATCGGGCAGCCGCCTTCTTGCAGAATACTGATTTTCGCTGGATCACGATCAAGGCAGAGCACCGTATTGCCGGCCTCGGCAAAACAGGCACCACTGACCAGCCCGACATACCCCGTGCCAACAACTGTGATTATCATGAAAAACCGTTCAGGAAGACAGTTCGCATTCTTCACTACGCCGTGGCGAATAGGTTTCCCAACCGCCGCAGGCCGGACAACGCCAGTAATACTGACGCGCTTTGAATCCACAGTTCTCGCAGTGATAACGGGATAGTTGTTTGGTATAGTTCTGCAGAATTGTCTTGGCCAATTCAAGGTCAGGACGCACTTCCGGAGCAACCATGCCCAAACGAGCGTTGAGCAAGCGCTCCAGTCCGAGCAGCGTGGGATTACGCTGGACTTCGTCGCGAACGAGCCGGTAGGCGGCCTCTTCGCCTTGCGCCTCGAGAAGAAGCTGAATCACCAAGTCGAGCAAATCGAGCGACGGATAATGCTCCAGATAGCCACGCATCAAGGCGATTCCCTCAGCATGGCGATCAAGCCGCCGATAGGCATCAATCAAACGCTGCCCGACCAGCGCCAGATAGGCTGGATCCTGCTGTTCGATGCGTTGCCAGGTGGCAATGGCCTCCTCCGGCTTGTTTTCCAGCAGGAAAAGATCGCCGCGCAGCAGACTCGCCCGCACACACTTGCGGTTCCGGCTGATGGCAACATCCAGATATTCGCGTGCCGAATCCAGACGCGAACGCATCATCTCGGCGGCCGCCAACTCACAGTTGTATTCGGCAATTTCCTTGTGCGAGGCGGCATCGGGCAGTTCGCCGGCAATGGCAATCGCCTTCTGCCAGTCCTTTTCCTGTTGATA
>JAGTRX010000131.1 GCA_018262285.1 Pseudomonadota bacterium
CTATTCACTGGTGCGCAAAATCATCGAACGCTCCAAGCCAGACATGAATGCTCCGTTCGATGGTTACAAAACGCTTGCCGATGTGGTGATGGCGCCGACCCACATTTACGTCAAACCGGTACTGGCGCTGATGCAGAAGATCACAATCAAGGGCATGGCGCACATTACCGGCGGCGGCCTGCTGGAAAATGTGCCGCGCGTGCTGCCGGAAGGCGTGACTGCCGTGCTGCAGGACAACGCCTGGCCGCGCCCCAAACTTTTCGACTGGCTGCAGGCCGAAGGCCAAGTAGCAGATAACGAAATGCACCGCGTTTTCAATTGCGGCATTGGTATGGTCATCATTGTGAGTGCGGCAGATGCCGAAATGGCGTTGGCCGAGCTGGCGGCGGCAGGTGAAGAGGCTTATTGCATCGGCGAAATTCAGGCACGCCAGAATGACGCGCCGCAGACCATTGTGGTCTGAAAAGAAAAAAGTTGGGAGGCAAAGTGACTGAAGCTCCCGAGTCGACCAAGTCATCCGATGGCGACCCGTCATCGGCTTTGCATGACCATTTTATCGTCTGCGGCTTGGGCAGAATGGGGCAGCACTGCATCGAGAAATTGCAGCAGTTTGCCGACTGTGAATTCCAGATTGAAATTTCGGCCATCGACAAAACGCCGCCGGAAGTCTGGGAAATCGAGGAAGTACCGCAGACTCTCGGGCAAAGACTGATTATTGGTGATTGCCGGCGCGCCGATGTTCTTGAAAAGGCCGGGATTTGCGACTGTCGAGCCATTTTGCTGGTGACCAGCAACGAGACGGTCAATATCGAGGCCGCGATTGCTGCCCGCAAACTCAACCCCGACGTGCACCTGGTTGTACGTTCCGGCAAACAGAATCTGAATCAATTGCTGCAACAGCAACTCGGTAGTTTTGTCGCGCTGGAGGCAAGCGAACTGCCGGCCGCCGCCTTTGCGCTGGCGGGAATGGGGCAGGGCACGATTGGCCTTTTTTCGGTGGAGGGGCATCAGTTCCGGGTGGTTGAAGAGCGTGTGCGCGAAGGGGACATCCGCTTCGAAGCTGAGGGCGAGCAGCCCTTCCTTTCAGCGACGCATCGTCTGCTTAGCCTGCCGGAGCAGACGCGGTCGGCAAACCGGTCTTTTTTTCAGTGGCCGGCCGATTGCCAGATTGCTGCCGGCGATCCGGCTGTTTATGTGGAATGGGTCAAGACTCCTGGGCCAGAGCGACGGCCGCAGGTCAGCCTCTCTAATAGCGCCGCGCCGCAAGCTCCGTCTCTTCTGCAAGTCTTGTTCGATCACCTGAAAGGTTTCTGGCATTGGCTCAATGAAAGGAAAAGCCGGCAAATGGTGGTCTGGGGACTGTGCATGGCTGTCGGATTGCTGGCTCTGATCAGCCCATTATTGCGATATCACGTTCCGGGCATGAACTGGCAGAAAGCCCTCTCCACAGGCGTGGTGCTCTTGCTGGGCGGCTTTGGCGATGTCTTCGGCGGCCTGCAACTCGATCCCGTCCCGCCCTGGTTGCAGTTGCTTTGTTTGCTGGTTGCCTTGTTCAGCCTGTTTTTCTTTTTGGGCATACTCGGTCTGGTGGCCGAGAAAATTTTGAGTCCGCGCTTTGCCCTGATGCGATCATGGCGATCTATCCCGCGTGAAAATCACGTTGTCCTGGTTGGGATGGGGCGGGTTGGTCAGCGCGTGGCCTGCCTGCTCAAACAATTCCGGCAGCCGGTGGTCGGTGTGGTTGGTCCGATCGAGAGCCTCGACACTTTGCCCGATATTCCGGTGATTACCGGCAATATTTTGAGGGGCATCGCCAAAGCCCATCTGGCCAAGGCTAAAAGCCTCATCATTGTTACCGAAGACCAGATGCTGAATCTGGAAATCGCCTTGATGGCGAGGGAAACGGCGCAGCGGGAGAAGCGCGAATTGGGTCTGGTGATCCGCACTTTCGACCGCCAGTACACCGACAATTTGTCGCAATTGCTGCCGGATTCGCGCTTTTTGTGCGCCTATGAGCTTTCGGCCGAAGCTTTTGTCGGCGCGGCCTTTGGCGAGAATATCCTCGGCCTTTTCCGCTTGCAGCAGCGCACGGTGCTGGTAACCGAATACAACATTGTGACGGAAGATACCCTGACCGGAAAAACGCTGGCGCAAGTGGCCTATGGCTATGGCGTTGCGCCGATTTTCCACCAGCGGCTGGCGCAGTCTTGCGGGGAGCAAACCGAGGCATCAGTTCTGCCTGCCGACGACATTCGCTTGCAGCCGGGCGACCGTCTGGTGGTGTTATCAACAATGAATGGCATGCGCCGTATCGAGCGCGGCGATCTCGCGCCGCCTTGCTCTTGGCGCCTGAGTTCCGGCGAAGCTGTTCAAACCGAACCGCAGCTTGTCGATGTGCTGGCCGGAATCGTCGGTTGTAGTTCCGAGGAAGCCCGTAATCTATTGCTCGATCTGCCAAGTGGCCTGGAATTGAGCCTATATCCGATGCAAGCGCGGCGATTGCAGCGGGCATTGAGCCGGCAAGTTTCATTACGGATGGTGCAAGCGTGAAGATACCTCGATCGACGACTGCATGCCAGTCGGCTTCCGGAACTTTCGTGAAATGCCTGCTGGCCATGCTGGCGTGTTGTCTGGGCCTGTTGTTACCAATCGATCCGGCCGAGGCGCGACCCGGAAAAACGACAGCGAGCAAGGTTGCCAAAAAGATGCATAAAGCCAGGGCGAAACAAGTCGCCAAAGCCTCAGGCAAAAGAAAGGCTTTGTCCTTTGGCGCGCCGCAAACGCTAGTGGCCGAGCAACAGCCGCAAGAGGCGGGCGAAAGCGGCTTGCGCGGCGTGGCGAGCTTTTACGGCAAAGGCTTCCAGGGTCGCAAGTCGGCCAGTGGCGAGCGTTTCGATCATCGCAAGATGACGGCGGCCAGTAACCGTTTTCCGTTGGGAACCTGGCTGGCGGTGCGCCGTCTCGATAGCGATCTCTGTGTGGTGGTCAAGGTAAATGACCGTATGCATGCCAAACACCGCGTCCGCATCATTGACCTGTCGCGCGGGGCGGCCGAGCGCATCAAGATGATTTCCGCCGGTTTGGCCTTGGTGCGGGCGGTGCCGCTTTCCGGGGCTCCGGAGAGTGACGACGAGACAACCTGTCGGGCGGCATTTGCGCCCAAGCAAACTGCGCCGGAAACGGACAAGGTCGCGCCGCCTGTCGAGTTGGTGATCCCGCCGGAAACGGTTATCGACGAATTGCCGCCGCCCAAGCCGGTTGACGAAGGGAAGGGCGCCCCATTTGAAGCGCCCTGGGAGAGTCGGAATCCCTTTTCGCCTTGAAAAGGGTCAGCCCAAAAACTTGATTAAGCGTGACCGATTGCTTTTTTCAGGATCAGCAGTTGCCGACGCGTTTGGCTTTTGTTTTCTGGGACATGTCTGACATGCCTTGCACTGCCGGAACCATCTGCATGCGGGTTTCCATGTCAATTGAAGTTGCCGTGGCGTTGCCGCTGGTGTTGCCTTTCATCGTACCCTGCCCACTCTTGCAGGCGAATTCGAAGGAGATTTTGCCGCCGCCAGACTTGAAATTTGAGATTGTGCAGGGGTTTTTGCCCTGATTGCCGCCGATCAATTGCTTGTTTTGCGCAACGTCCTGGGCGGTAATGCAGCGGCGCATGGTTTGTGGTGGGATGGCCATACCCGGCATTTTGGTTTCCAGGCTATATTCCCACATGCCGGGTTGGGTTTCGATCTGGTTTTGGGCGAAAGCGGAAGAGGTGGCAGCGGTCAGTGTGAGGATGGCGGCAGCGGTCAGACACACGCGATTCATGAAAATCTCCAAGGGTTATTGTCGATCAAGGTGGTCATGATAAGGCCAAGCTGGTGGAGTGGAAAGTGTCCGGTTTGCCGAATCTCAAACTGAGTCTTGCATCCGAATCAGAAGTTGGCGACAATGCAGTAATTCTTAGAACAACGGAGCCAAACGAAATGTCCGAACGCGTAATCAGCAATATCATCGAAGGCCGCCCCCTGATCAGCTGCAACAAGGAATCGACGGTTCGTGCCGCTTGCAAACTGATGACCAGCAAGAAAATCAGCGCTCTTGCCGTGCTCGATAAGGACAAACTGGTCGGAATATTTACCGAACGTGATGCCTTGTCGAAAGTGCTTGCTGGCGGGCTTGATCCTGACAAAACCGCTATTTCAGAAGTGATGGTGGCCGATCCGCAAACCGTGCGCGCTGCGATGCCGCTGGCTTACGCTTTGCATGTGATGTTTGAGGGTGGTTTCCGCCACGTTCCGATTGTTGACGATGAGGGTGCTCCCATCGGCATGGTTTCCGCCCGTGATGCGCTGGGCGAAGATCTGGTCAGGCTGGAACGTGAGCTGGATCGCATGGAGACCCTGGTGCATCCCATGAGCTGATAGCCGTTTAACGGCTGCGCCGCCCGCTGGAATATTTCTGGCCGGCGGCGTTTGTTTTTTCAGGCTGGAAGGCATGGGTCTTATGCAAGACATAAGATACTGTTTTGTGGACGGCCTCTGACGATTATGCTCAAATGGCACGCATGGATAGTCATGATTCTCCCTCTTCATCGCCGCACCAAGCCCTGAGCTTTAGTCCGCTTTATCGCCAGGTCAAGCAACTGATGATCAAAAGCCTGGAAGCGGGCGAGTGGCGTCCTGGCGATGCCATTCCGAGCGAGGCCGAGCTGGCGGCGCGTTTCAATGTCAGTCAGGGTACGGCGCGCAAGGCGATTGACGAACTGGCGGCGGAAAATTTGTTGGTGCGTCGTCAGGGCAAGGGCACTTTTGTTGCCACCCACAGCGACCCGCGCTCCTTTTTCCGTTTTCTGCGCTTGGTGCCCGATAGTGGTGTGCTCTCCACTTATTGTAGTGAGCCGCTTTCTTGCCAATTGCAGCCAGCGCAGGAGGATGTGGCCAGAATTCTGCGTATTGCGCCGGGTGAATCGGTGCTGGCCATCGAGCGTTTGCTGAAATTTGAGCAAAAAGCGGTGGTGGCAGATAAAATCCAACTCTTGGCTGGCTTGTTTGACGGCTTGACACTGGAGCGCCTGAAGTCTTCCGAGCGCTCGCTTTACAGTTTGTATGAGAGCGCCTTTGGCGTGCGCATGATTCGCGCCGAGGAGCATTTGCGAGCCGTGCTTGCTGACGCGCCAACAGCTGCAGCGCTTGGCGTCGAGGTAGGATGCCCACTGCTGCTGGTTGAGCGTTTGGCATACACTTATGGAAACAAGCCGGTTGAATGGCGACGTGGTTATTACTGCACGCACGAACATCATTATTTCAACGAATTGTTTTAATTTGCCGGTGTATCCAAAAGCTCGGCCAGCGCTGATAAGTGATTAATTGCAAGGAATCGACATGACCAATGAACACAAGGCAATACTGACAATCGATGGGCAGGCTCCGGTTGAACTGCCCATAATGACGCCAACGATTGGCAACAAGTGTATCGACATTCGCAAGTTAGGCAGTAGTAGTGGCATGTTTACCTATGACGCCGGCTTTTTGTCGACCGCTAGTTGTCAATCGAAAATCACTTTTATCGACGGCGACAAAGGCGAATTGCTTTATCGCGGCTATCCAATCGAGCAACTGGCTGATCAGTGCAGCTTTCTGGAAGTGACTTATCTGCTCAAGAATGGTGAGTTGCCGAATCTGAAGCAGAAGATTGCGTTTGAAAAAAGCATCAAGCGTCACAACATGATTCATGAGCAGTTGGCCAAATTTTACCAGGGGTTCCGTCGTGATGCGCACCCGATGGCGGTCATGGTCGGTGTGGTTGGAGCGCTGTCGGCCTTTTACCACGATGCCATGGATTTTTCCGATGCCGAGCACCGCAATATCAGCTTTGTCCGGCTGGTTGGCAAAATGCCGACCATCATCGCCATGGCCTATCGTTATTCCATGGGTCTGCCTTTCATGTACCCGGATAACGATCTCGATTACTGCGCCAATTTCATGCGCATGATGTTCGCTTCGCCCTGCGAGCGCTATTGCCCGAATCCGGTGATTTCAAATGCGCTGGACATCATTCTGACCCTGCATGCCGACCACGAACAGAATGCCTCGACATCGACGGTGAGATTGGCGGGTTCTTCCGGTGCCAATCCCTACGCCTGTGTTTCGGCGGGTATTGCCTGTTTGTGGGGTCGGGCGCATGGTGGTGCCAATGAAGCCTGCCTCAATATGCTGGAAAAAATTGGCAATGTTTCGCGGGTTGGCGAATTCATCAAGCGCGCCAAGGACAAGGACGACCCCTTCAAGTTGATGGGTTTTGGTCATCGCGTCTACCGCAATTTTGATCCGCGCGCCAAGCTCATGCGCAAAATTTGTGACGAAGTGCTTTCTGAGCTGGGTCTGGAAAACGACCCCCTGTTCAAGCTGGCCAAGGAGTTGGAAAAAATTGCGCTTGATGATCCCTATTTTGTTGATCGCAAACTTTATCCGAATGTTGATTTTTATTCCGGTATTGTGCAACGCGCCATCGGCATCCCGACTTCCATGTTTACCTGTATTTTCTCGCTGGCACGGGCTGTTGGCTGGATGGCGCAGTGGGAAGAAATGCTGACCGATCCCGAATTCAAGATCGGACGGCCGCGCCAACTTTATGTCGGTTCGCCCAAGCGTGATGTCCGGCCGATTGTTGATCGCAACTGAATTTGAAAAGGAAAGCCATGAAACAACTCATTGTTTATTCCCATCCCAATCCACTGAGCTTTAACCATGCCATTCTTGAGGCGCTTGGTGGCGCGCTTAAGGCGCAGGGTGACGAAGTGCATGTGCGCGATCTGTACGCGCTGCAGTTTGACCCCGTTCTCAAGGCGGTCGACTTCGAGGCGATACATAAGGGTGGCGTGACGGAAGATGTCAAAGTCGAGCAGGATCAGGTTCGCTGGGCAGATGTCATCACCTTCATTTTTCCGGTGTGGTGGGCGTCGATGCCGGCAATCACCAAGGGCTACATCGACCGGGTGTTCTCGCATGGCTTTGCTTATTCCTATGGTGCTAATGGGGCGCAGGGCTTGCTCGGTGGCAAGAAGGTCATGCTCATCACCACGCAGGGCGCGCCGGAGGCCTACTATGCCGGTAATGGGATGCTGCAGAGCATGAGCCAGACCATTGATGACGGCATTTTCAGGTTCTGCGCCATGGAGTTGCTTGGCCACCGTGCCTTTGGCGAAGTGCCGTCCACAACGCCGGAAAATCGCGCCAAGATGCTGGCGGAAGTGATCCAGATGGCAGCGACGCTGAAATAATCAGCCGATATGCCGAATGACGCGTGAAACCGGTTGCTTCTCCGGTTTCACGGTTTCAGCGGGTTCGGCGTTTGGTCGCAGACGCCTTGAAACATCGAGCAGCAGAACCTCGTTGTTCATTTCCGACAAATGGCTGGACAGCAGATAGGCCATGTTCTTGAGCAGATAAACGGCGACCTTGGGCTGCGAGAAAATGGCCGCCTTGGTCAGCCGCAGTGCGACAGAATCTTCGGCAGCCCGTACCGAAGCCATGCGCGGACGATCGGTGATCAGGGCGATTTCGCCAAAGTGCTCGCCGGGAAGAA
>JAGTRX010000043.1 GCA_018262285.1 Pseudomonadota bacterium
CGGCGGCACATATTGGCCGAAAAGATCGGTAAACTGGCGTTTGGTGCGCGATTCAACAAAATAACCCCAGGCCGCGTCAATGCCGTAAAGGATCAACGAAAGTAGCAGAACCCCGGCCATGGGCATATTCAGATTGGCCGCATGCCAAAAAAATAAATTGGCACTAACAATGCCAATCAATGTCGCCAGTGCCACCAGCGAGGCACGCAGCGGTGACAGCAGGGGCAGCAGAAAAACCAGTACACTGCCCGCCAAAAGTATCTGCAAGGCATCAAGCGCCTTGACGTAATCAGGCTGCTGCTTGATTTTATTGTCCATGATGCCGGCGATCATGTTGGCGTGGATTTCCACCCCCGGATAGATGCCGGATACCGGCGTCGCCCGCAAATCGTTAAGACCCGGCGCCCGTGTTCCGACCAGAACGATCTTGTCGGCAAGCAACTGCTGTGACACCTTGCCCTTCAGGACATCGGTGGCGGAAACATAGGGGAAACTGCCCTCGCCGCCACGATAGGGCACCAGTGCTGCGACCCGGTTATTCACCGGAATGCGCCAACTACCCTTTTCCGAACGCAGTTCCAGCCATTCGATGCCGCCTTCGGCATCAGGAATTACCGGCCGGACGGCCAGATTGCCAACCCATCGCCGAAAAACCGCGAGCGAAAGTGACTCGTAGTAGTTGCCTTCGTATTCAACCAACATAGCAACACGGCGAGTTGTGCCATCGCTATCAGGATCAGGATTGAAGTGCCCGGCACTGACTGCGGCCTCCTGAAAAATAGCCAAATTTGCGCCGTAACCCTTGTTTTTAATGAAATCAATACGCTTGCCGGTAAAGGCGCCGCCCTCGGAAAAAGATGGATAAGGCAGTAAGCCATAGCGACGGTTCTCGGCCTGATTGAAATAATAGCCCAGCACCACCGGGCGTGTTTTCAGGACATTGGCAAAGATGCGGTCATGATCCAGGCCGGGGCGCAGGCTCCTGTACAAGGACTGAAAGGCGGCATTTTCACGCAGCTGTTGTTGGGAAAGACGGTCTAAAACGTCGATGCCGGAACTGATATCGGGTTCGGCGAAAACAACGTCAAACCCGATTACCTTTACCTTGTAATTATCGACCAGCAGGCGCACCAGCTCAGCCACCTTGTCGCGCCCCCACGGCCAGCGTCCTTCCTCGGCCAAACTGCGCTCGTCGATATCGACGATAACGACACGGTCATCCAGCTTGTTGGCCGCAAAAAGACGTACCTTTACGTCATATACATAGTCGTCAAGCCGGTCAAGAAACGGGACGCCCGAAATAAATGCATTCCAGACAAATACAAGCGCCAGCGCACCACCCAGCACAAAACGAACCAGATATTTTTTCACGTGCGAACCGCCTTGTCTTTTTCAGGCCGGATCAGGTCTTGAAGTAAAATTCCATCTTGATACCGGCAATTTCGATCACATCATGATCCTCCAGGCTATAGGCTTGCGGATCAAGCGTCTTGCCATTCACCACCGGGAAATTGGCGCCTTCAACGTGGGTCAGGAAATAGCCGTGTGGCCGCTTGGCAATTACCGCCACCTGCACGCCCGGTTTGCCCAGGGTAGTCAGGGTCTTGGTCAATTCCAGCTCCTTGCCCATGTTGGCACCGTTAAGCAATTGGATGACGGCCGAAACCGGTTGCTGGCCTGCGGCCGTCGCGGCAGCGGGCGGTGCAGCTGGCTTGGCGGCCTGAGCTGGCGCTGGCGCAAGATCGGGGGATTTAACCGTCTTGTCATCACCAGGCTTATCAACAGCCATGCCGACCACGGTCTGAGCCGCTGCCTTGGCCTGAATATCAGGTGCCGGCATTGGTGGCGCGGCAACCGGTGCAGCCGGAGTCTGCGCCTGGGCTTCAACTTTGGCCTTGGGTCGCATGATCATCGTTTTCTCAAAATCCGGGGCAACCTGTGCCGGGGTGTCGTTGATGAACTTGAGCTTGTATTTGCCCAGTTCGACAACATCATTGTTCTTGAGAAAATGTTTCTTGACGGGCTGACCATTGACCAGCGTACCGTTGGTGCTGTTCAAGTCCTCAAGGAATGAATCGTTGAGGATGGTGACAATCGCCGCGTGCTCACCGGAAATCGCCAAATTGTCGATCTGGATATCGTTGTGCGGTTTGCGCCCTATGGTCAGACGCTCCTTGTCGAGCGGGATTTCTTTAAGCACCAGACCATCCATGGAAAGGATCATTTTAGCCATCTTGCTGCCCTCGTCACTTGAACCAAGCCAGCAGCTTCTGCCACCAGCACACCGGCGCAGCAAAATCGCCACGCACCTTTACCAGAATGACCGAGATATTATCCCGGCCGCCGTTGTCATTCGCCATCTGGATGAGCTGATCTGCCGCCAGTTCCAGATTGTTCTGCAGGGTCTGCAGGGTCATGCTGATCTCGTCATCTTCGACCATGTCACACAGGCCGTCGGAACAAAGCAGATAAAGATCGCCCGGCAGCACGTCATAGTCGCGGATTTCAACTTCGACCTCGGGATCGACCCCCAAAGCCCGCGTCACCAGATTTTTGTTCTGCGAAAACTTCGCTTCCTCAGGCGTGATCATGCCACTGTCGAGTTGTTCCTGCAAAAGCGAGTGGTCACGCGTCACCTGCGAAAACTCTTCACCACGTAGGCGATAAAGGCGCGAGTCGCCGATATGGCCAACTGTCATCTGGTTCTCGTAAAACCAGGCAATGACCAGAGTCGTTCCCATGCCAGCATACTGAGGCTGGCTCTGCGCCGCCTTAAAAATGGAATCGTTGGTGATCGCCACCTGTTCAGCGATATGCACATGCGAAAAACGCTTGCCACTGGCCGGATCAAGTTCCTGTGGCTGGCAATTGTCGATCACTTGCTGCAGACTTGTCGACAGCAGCGTCGTCGTCATGCCGCTGGCCACCTCGCCGGCGTTATACCCACCCATGCCATCAGCGAGAACAACAAAGCCATGGCTGGCATCCGCAAAAACGGCATCTTCATTGTGCCCGCGAACAATGCCGGGGTCTGTGCGCGCGACGATTTCGAGCGCTTCTTGCAATTTCATCCTTGTTCTCCCTGGCTCATAAGCTGATATCGACTCCGGCTCCCGGAGCGCCTGCATTGCTGCCCCCCCCCAATTGTGCCAGACACGCCCGCAAATCGGCTGACATTTCGGCGCCGCGCTGATAACGTTGTGCGACGTCCTTGGCCAACGCCTTTTCAATGACAGCCACCAATGTCGCCGGCAAATCCGGTTTGATGCGGGTGATGTCCTGCGCCGGTTCATTGGCAATCTTGAACATCAGTTGCGCCATCGAGTCACCAACAAACGGCAACTGGCCGCAACACATCTGGTAAAGAGTGACACCGAGCGAGAAGAGATCGGAACGGCCATCGATCTTCTTGCCCACCAGTTGTTCCGGCGACATGTAGGAAGGCGTGCCAAGCACCATGCCGGTCTTGGTCTTGCTGGAATCGGTAATGCGGGCGATGCCGAAATCAGTGACCTTGACCTGATCGGATTCCGGCTCGTACATGATATTGCCGGGCTTGATGTCGCGATGCACCACGTTGTTCTGGTGGGCATAATCCAGCGCATCGGCCACACGCGCGATAATCGACAGCACCTTCGGCAGTGGCAGGAGAGCATCGGGCTTGACCTGCGGCACCAAATCCTTGCCCTTCAAAAACTCCATGGCAATGTAGGCCAGATCCTGTTCCTCGCCGGCATCGTACATGGTGACTATATTGGGATGATTGAGGCGACCAGCCGTTTCGGCTTCGCGGAAGAAGCGCTCCTTGACTTCGACCAGTTCGTCCTCATCAAATTCCTGCGACAAGGCCATGGTCTTGATGGCCACAACGCGGTTGATCTTGGGATCGCGCCCCAAATAGACCACACCCATGGCACCCTTGCCCAATTCCTTTTCAACCTGATAGCGGCCAAGCATGGGCTTTTCCGACTGACCTTCGATAATGACCGTGCCACCAATCGCCTGACCACGGCTGCTACCCAACATGACGGTGTCCGCCATTTTCTTGGCCTGCGCTATTTTGTGCGGCAAATCGCGGAAAGTCAGCTTGTAGTCCGCCATGAAACGATAGACAGCTTCGGCCTTGTTGAACTGGCGCTTCCTTTCGTAGTCGAGTCCCAGGTTGTAGAGGTTCTCCATCAGACCATCGTCCATCGGACACTTGCGGAATTTGTCGAAGGCCATATCCAACTGACCTTGCCCCTGAAAGGCCAGACCCAGCATGCGGTTCGACTCGGCCGACTCCATATCGGCTCTTTCCTTGCCACGTTCGGTCACCAGGAAGCGCTTGGTCGTCAACAGCAAGTGGCCAATGATGAGCAGAGTCGCCGGCAGCATCAGGCGTATCCACATACCGCCGCCCAGCATCAAGCCAAAATGGCCGCCGATAAGCGCCACCAGCAACAAAACCGTGGTGCCGGCGCCCACTCCGGCCGATAGGCGCGGCAACAAAACAATCAGATAGGCCGCAATCAGCAGATAGGCAGCGATGCTGACAATGCCCCCCCAGGTAGGCGTCACGAAGAAATGTTCCTGCAGGATGCTCGACACCGAATGCGCCATGGTCAGCACCGGCGACATGTGTTCGGAAACCGGCGTCACCTGGGCAGTCCCTACTCCCACCGCCGTCGGGCCGATGAGGATAATTTTTCCAGCATACTTGCTGGCCGGAATCTTGCCCGAAATCACGTCATAGAAGGAATCGACGGCAAAAGCCGGTTTGCCCTCCGAACCCCGGTAAAAAAAAGTATTCATCAAGGTGGATTCATCGGTGGGAATGCGCAAATTACCGACACGCACCTCCTCCCCCAACTTGACCTGAATATCGCCCGGACCGAGATTGAGGCTTTTCGCCGCAATCATCAGCGCCATCGATGGATAAAATTCATCGAAATACTGCACCACCAGCGGCTCGGCACGAATACTGCCGTCGATATCGAGGTACGCATTCAGGTGACCCAGCGCCGCCGCCTTGCTGCCCAACAACTCAATCGGGAATTGCAGAGCCGAGGCTTCAAGTGCACCACCACCCTCGGTGCGCGCCACCTTGGTCAAGCGATTTTTAGCGACAAAATCAGGCACCGGCTTGTCCGGCCTGCCGCGCGCCGGCCCCAGAGCAAAGGTAAGCGGCAACAAGACGGAATTGGCCTTGCCATAACTCTCGGCCAGTTTGCGGTCGGTATTGAGCTTGCTTTCGGCCTCCTTGAGCAGAGCCGACATTTTTTCAGCATCCGGCGCTGGTGTCGCGCCCTCGGGCAGAGGCTGGCTGACCATCTCTAGCAACTGAGTAATGTATTTATAGCCGGGACTGACTTCCGGTTCGTAAAAAAATACGGTATTGCCGATCACCTTGACCTTGGCTCCCGCCAGCACATCGGTCATTTTGGCATGCAGGTCACGCGGCCACGGCCAGCGCCCGAGATTGGCGATACTCTGATCGTCAATGGCGATTACCGCCACTTGCTCCGAAGGCGCTTTGTTGGAATAGCGCACTCCCATGTCGTAGGCTTTGCGCTCCAGGCTCTGAATCAAGTCCGTACCTGCAATTACCAGCATAGCAAGCGCCAGAATCGCGCCAATCAACCAATCCGCCTTCCAGAATCCTGCTTTTGCCATCCCCTGCTAGCGCCTCCCCTGGCTCAAACAACCGAAAAACAGTTGCTTACCCGCTATTCTTACGCGTGTCTCTCAAGATAGTCAAATTGACTTCGCAAAATCGGACACCAACGCCAGAAAAAGTGGGCAATAAAGCATCGCCCAAGCTACTTTTTCCTGAATGGAAACCAACTTCGGCTCATCATGAGTGGCGTCATTACGAAGCTCAGATCGCAAGCGAGGACTTCGGGTAGAATCACGAACCAGCCTGCCGTGCGCTTTTGCCGGCAGCGACAGCGCTTACGACGACCACCCTCTGCTCCGGCATATGGATTTTTTTATCACCGACCAGGAATTCGATTTATTCCGGCAATTGATCTACAAAATTGCCGGCATCAGCCTTGCCGACTCCAAAAAAATGCTGCTTCTCGGCCGCCTGCAAAGACGCCTGCGGCATCATCATCTGCAAAATTTCAGCCAGTATTATCAAATGGTATCCGGTGGGCGCAACGCGGAAGAACTGCAGATCATGGTCGATCTGCTCACCACCAACGAAACCTTCTTTTTTCGCGAGCCCAAGCATTTTGATTTCCTGCGTACCGAAGTGCTGGCCTGCCGCCGCACCAGCAGCACTTTCCGCATCTGGAGTGCTGCCAGTTCCTCCGGCGAGGAAGCCTATTCCATGGCCATGCTGCTTGCCGAGTATTTATCAAACGCGGCCTGGGAAATTTTTGCTTCCGACATCAGCACCCAGATGCTCAACAAGGCGCGCAGCGGGCAATACACGCTGGATCGTACTGAAGGCATCCCGCCCGCCCTGCTCGCCAAATACTGCCGCCGCAGCCCCGGCAGTCTGGAAATCGCCCCGGAACTACGCCGCCGCGTCAGTTTTCAGCAGATCAATCTGACCCAGCCCATTCCCGCCTCCATCGGCGATTTCGAGGTCATTTTCCTGCGCAATGTGATGATTTATTTCGACACCGAAACCAAACGCAAGGTTATTGCCAATCTGCTTCCCCGCCTAAAATCCGGCGGCTATCTGGTCGTCGGCCATTCCGAATCGCTACACGGCATCAGCGACGCCATTAAAACCGTGCGCCCGACCATCTATCAAAAACCATAAAACTCTTTTCGCCACAAAGGCAGCCCTGGCGCTAGCCGAACTGATTGCGGTTTTGGGCCTCATCCCCCGAGATACGCCTCAACAACGCCCGGATCAATAAGCAGGTTTTTGCCGGAATCGGCCAGGACAATCTTTCCGGTTTCGATCACATAGCCATGCTGCGCGATTTTGAGTGCCTGGCGGACATTTTGTTCGACTAGAAAGACCGAAAGCCCGGAACGGTTGATTTCCTTCAGGGTGCGGAAAATTTCCTGCACCAGCACTGGTGCCAACCCCATAGACGGTTCGTCAAGCAGCAGCAGGCGGGGTTTGGCCATCAGCCCCCGGCCGATGGCAAGCATCTGCTGTTCGCCACCGGAAAGATTGCCGGCAAACTGGCCGGCACGCTCCTTCAAGAGCGGAAAGAGGTGGAAGACTTCCTCCAGCGTGCTGGCAATGCCGGCCTTGTCCTTGCGGGTGTATGCACCGAGCGCCAGGTTCTCCTGTACCGTCAGCGTAGTCAGGATGGCACGCCCTTCGGCAACCTGAACGATGCCGCGGCGAACAATCTGGTGCGGAGCAAGCAGGCTGATATCCTCATCCTCGAAAAGAATCTGGCCGCGCACCGGCTTGATCAGGCCGGAAAGAGCGAGCAGGGTAGTACTTTTTCCAGCGCCGTTGGCGCCAACCAGGGCAGTGATTTCGCCAGCATTGAGGTGAAAGGTAATCCCCTTGACTGCCTCGATGTGACCATAGGCGACGGCCAGGTCGCGCACGCGCAGGATGACGCTCATGCCGCCTCCTCTTCATCGTCTTCGCGACCGAGATAGGCTTCGATCACTTCCGGGTTGCTGCGGATTTCGTCGGGTGCCCCCTCGGCAATGATGCGGCCAAAATTGAGCACGGCAATTCGATCGCACAGCCCCATGACGAAGCGCATATCATGTTCAATGAGAAAAATGCCGTAGCCACGGTCGCGAATATTGCAGATTTCTTCCATCAGTTCGGATTTTTCAGTCAGGTTCATGCCGGCAACGGGCTCATCGAGCAGCAAGAGCTTGGGTTCGGTAGCCAGCGCCCGGGCAAATTCCAGTTTGCGCTGATCGCCATAGGAAAGATTATCCGCCAGCAGGGTCGCCTTGTGATCAAGGCGTACCCAGGTCAGCAGTTCGTGGGCACGTTCCAGCGCCTTTTTCTCGCTGGCACGGTAGCTGCGATTGTTAAGCATGATGGCGATTGGGCTGTAGTCGATATGGTTGTGCATGCCAACCATGACATTTTCCAGCAGGGTCATTTCCTTGAAAATACGGATGTTTTGAAAAGTTCGGGCAATCCCCCGATGGGTGATGCGATGCGGAGCCACACCGGCGAGGTCGCGGCCCTCGAAGTGGATGCTACCGGTAGAGGGATGTAGCAGACCGGTGACAAGGTTGAATACTGTCGTCTTGCCGGCGCCGTTGGGGCCGATGAGTCCGAAAATGCCACCCGCCGGAACTTCCAAATTGACCTCTTGTAAAACTTTGAGGCCACCGAAATTTTTGCCGACGTTCTGGATGGAAAGGAGTGCGCTCATGCTGCATCGCCTTTTTTACCGTGAAAGTCGCGTAGCGGCTTACGACGCCGAAAAAGTCGCGCCAAGCGCTGGGGATCCCAAAGCCCCCTGGGCAGGAAAAGCACCACCAGTACCAGGATGATGCCATTGACTGCGCCACGGTAATCGTGCAGAAAGCGCAGCAGTTCAGGCAGCAGGGTCAGGATGGAACTGCCCAGCATCGGCCCGATCAGGCTACCCGTGCCGCCCAGAACCGCCATGGTCAGGATATCGACGGCGTTCTCGAAACCGTACTCGCGCGGGCTGATGAAAAAGGTGTAATGGGCATTCAGGCCGCCAGCGATGCCGGCGATGATGGCGCCAAGGGTAAAGACGAACAGTTTGTGGCGATCGACGTCGATCCCCATCAGCCGCGCCGCCACCTCATCCTCGCGGATGGCCTCAAGGGCGCGGCCAACACGAGAGCGCTTGAGCCGGGCCAAGGCATAAACAGTGAAAGCGAGAATGGCAACAATGTGCCAGCCCTGGGTGCTTTGCGGAATGCCGTTCAAGCCCTCCGGCCCGCCGGTGATGTCGAGGTTGAGGATGATGACGCGCACTACCTCGCCAAAGGCCAGCGTTGCCATCGCCAGATAAACGCCTGACAGGCGCAGCACGGGCATGGCGATGATCAGTGCCACCAGGGCCGGAGCAAGGCCTGCGGCGGCCAGCACCAAAGGGAATGGGGTCTGATAATGCAGGGTGAGCAATGCCGAGACGTAAGCACCAATGCCCATGAAGGCAGCGTTGGCCAGAGAGAGCAGGCCGCAAGAAAATGTCAGCCAGATCGACAACGCCAGCAGGGCAAAGACACCGAGCGAGTAGATCAGGGTGTTGTAGGTCGCCCAGAAGGTATCAAGCCATTCCATGAGAAGCATCCTGCCAGGGCTGTTTCATTATTAAGGGCACCTTAAGCCTTCCTTTCCAGAACGTGGCCGAACAGTCCGGCAGGACGCACCAGGAGGATCAGGAAGAGCAAACCGAAGGCAACCGCATCGCCCATCTGGCTCGAAAGATAGCCCTTGCTCATGACTTCGGCAAAGCCGAGAAAAAGCCCACCGATCAGGGCGCCACGAATATCCCCCATACCACCCAGGATGACCACGGCGATGCCTTTGTGCAGGATGGGCTGGCCCATGAAGGGGGTGATGGCGTTGAAATTGAGGCCGATGAGGACGCCGGCGGCACCACCGAGCGCAGCGGCAACAAAAGAAGTCAGATGAAACAGCCCCTCGACGTTGATACCGAGCAGTCGGGCCGCTTTGGGCGATTCGGCAATGGCGCGCAGCGCCCGTCCCAACTGGGTGTGCTTGATGGCGAGGAAAAGCACCGCCATCAGAGCAAAGGCGATGGCGACAATGGCAATTTCAAGGGCGCGGGCATGTACGGTACCGAGCATGAACTCGCCAGCTGGCAGGATTTCCTCCGGAAAGCGACGGATTTCGGCCCCGAACAAGCCTTGTGCCGCGCTGGTCAGAAAAATGCCGACGCCGATGGTAGCGATCATCGGGATCAGGTGCGGTGCGCCACGCGCCCGCAGGCGCTTGAGGATGAACACGTCGATCAGCAAGCCGATCAGGCCGCTCACCAGCATGGCCACCACCACGCCGAGCCAGAGCGGCGCTTGCAGTTCGGTCACGACGCTCAGCGCCACATAGCTGCCGGTCATGAATACGGCGCCGTGGGAAAGGTTGATGACCTCAAGTACGCCGAAAACCAGCGTGAAACCAAGCGCAAAAAGCGCATAAACGCAGCCCAGCGTCAGGGCATTCAGCAGTTGTTGTTCAAACATGGCAGTGATCCTGGGAAACGGCAATGGCGGCCAGAGCCGCCATTGCCGGGATGCTGAGGCCGCTTATTTACCCTTGTAGAGAACGAATTTGCCGCCCTCAACGATATAGATAAACGGCTTTTGGTCAGCGTCGAAGCCACCCGGACGGCCATCCTTGGTCTTGGCCGGGCGGAATTTGAAGGGGCCGGTAACGCCCTCCAGCGTAACTTTGGGCAAAGCATCACGCAGCGCCTGGCGGTCTGCTTCCAGCTTGCCGGTAAGCGTGATGCCCTTGAGCGCGGCAGCAGCCGTGTACAGTGCGTCGTAGCCCTGGGCGGCGAACTGGTTGGGTTCGGCATTGAATTTCTGTTTATAGGCAGCGATGAATTTCTGGTTAACCTGCGACGGGTTGGCGTTCGCCCATGGGCTACCGACAAAAGTGCCGTTACCGGCCTGCTTGGAAATCTCGAAGAGCTTGGGTGAATTGAAACCGTTGCCGCCGATGAATGGAACCGTCAGGCCGAGCGAACGTGCCTGCAGCATGATGTTGGCAGCTTCTTCCGCCAGACAGGAACAAACCACGGCATCTGGGGCGCTGCCCTTGATTTTGGTCAGTTGCGCCTTGAAATCGACATCGCCCTTGACATAAGTTTCGGTCGTGGTCACCGGCATCTTCTGGTCAGCCAGCACCTGCTTGAAGACGTCGTAGCCGCTCTTGGTGAAAGCGTCATCGTTGCCATAAATGACCGCCACTTTTTTCAGGCCGTAGTGCTTGGTGGCAGCGGCAACGGTAATGGGCAGCACGTCAGCCTCCATGACCGAATTGCGGAAAATGTAAGGACCAATATCAGTGATGCCGTAGGCGGTGTTGGAGGTGGCAAAAACCACCGTTTTGGCAGCGTTGGCAGCCGGGCCGGCAGCGAACATCGAATTGGACAGGGTCGGACCGAAAATTATCAAGACCTTGTCCTGAAAGATCAGCTTCTTGAAAACGTTGATCGCTTCTTCCTTCTTGCCCTGCTCATCCTCGATAACCAACTGGATCTTGTTGCCGTTGATGCCGCCCTTGGCATTGATTTCGTCGGCGGCAAGTTGAAAGCCATTGCGGATGGCGACGCCGTATTGGGCCGCGCCACCGGAAAGGGCGTGCGCAATACCGACCTTGATGTCAGCGGCGTGAACGGAAAAAGCGGGTAGCAGAGCGGCAAGTAACAGAGGGATTGTCGGAAATCTCATTATTTTCTCCGTAAGGTCAGGCAGTGATCAGAGATGGAACTCTACCACTTTGCCGCCCATCCTCGTAGCGCCTCATTTCCTGTTCTGACGAAGCCCATCGTTTTCACAAGCTATTGTTTCTTCGCCATCTTTGCCCTGGAATGATGCCCGTACCGGCTTCCAAACCCGATTATTTGCGCTTACCCAGCCATTTTTGTTCGCGCAGCATCACGGTCAATTCCGAGGCACGCACTGGCGGGCTGAAAAAGTAACCCTGTACGCGCTGGCAGCCGTTGTTATTGAGGTAATCGAGTTGCGATTCGGTTTCCACCCCTTCGGCAATGACATCAAGATTCATGGCACGCGCCATAGAAATGACAGTGAGTGTAATAGCGGCATCGTTGGCGTCGGTGGTGATGTCATTCACAAACGAGCGGTCGATCTTCAGGGTGTCGAGTGGCAGGCGCTTGAGGTAGGCGAGGCTTGAATAGCCGGTGCCGAAATCATCGAGCGAGAGATGCACACCCAGTTCCTTGAGATTGCGCAAGGTGTCAGCCGAGGCGTCGATATGGGTCATCAGCATCGACTCTGTCACCTCCAGAACCAATGCACTACCGGGCAGGCCGCTGGCAGCCAGTGCCTCGGCGACGACGGTTTCCAGCGTCGATTCACGGAACTGCCGGGCTGACAGATTGACGCCGACCGTGATCGGGGCAAGTCCGGCAGTGCGCCAGGCGGCATTTTGCCGGCAAGCCTCATTGAGCACCCAGTTGCCGATGGGGACGATCAACCCGGTGTCTTCGGCCAGCGGAATGAACTTGATGGGTGGAACCATGCCGTGCCCTGGCCGGTGCCAGCGGATGAGCGCCTCCACTTCGACCACGCGACCACTGCTCAAGTCGATAATGGGTTGGTAAAAAACTTCGAATTCCTGGTTGGCCAGCGCCCGACGCAGACCGAACTCCATTTCCAGTCGCTCACCAGTGCGCCGATTCATGTCTTCAGAGTAGTAGCGGATGGCGTTCAACCCATCCGACTTGGCGCCCTGCGCCGCCACTTCGGCATTGCGGATCAGTGATTCCGCATCGCTGCCGTCACGCGGGCAGAAACTGGCACCGATACTGGCGCTGATGACCACCTCACCGCAAGGCAGCTCGAACGACTGTGAAATGCTGGCGTGTATTTTTTCAATCACCGGCAACGCGTCAAAGTCTGGGGGCAAATCGTTGAGCAACACAATAAATTCGTCACCACCAAGCCGTGCTACAGAATCGCGCGGCCGGATCGTGGCCAGCAGGCGTTTGCCCAGTTCGCGCAATACCGCATCGCCAATATCGTGGCCGTAGGCATCGTTGACCAGAGCGAAACGGTTGAGCGCAATCAGGAGGACGCCCAGTGAGCAGCCGCGTGTGGCGGCATCGGATGCCGCCGATTGAATGCGCTCGAACAGCAACTGGCGGTTGGGCAGGCCGGTCAGCGCATCGTAGTGCGCATAGTGCGCGATCTGTTCCTCCTGCAACTTGCGGGTGGTGACATCGTTCATCACGGAAACAAAATGGGTCACCACGCCCTTGTCATCGGGAACCGGTGTCACCGTCAATTCGTGCCAGAAGGCGCCGCCATCCTTGCGGAAACCTTTGAGCAAGGCATGGCCTTCGCGTTTTTCCCGCAGCGCGGCACGGATTTCAATCAGGCCGCTCTGGCCGGTTTCATTGCCGAGCAGAAAACGACTGTTGCGCCCGATCACCTCGGCAGCGCTGTGGCCGGTGAGGCGCTCGAAAGCAGGATTGACGTAGAGGATGGGGTGATTGCTGTCGTGATTGGCATCGGTAATGATGATGGCGTTAGCGCTGTAGGCTACCGCCCGCTCCAGCAGGCGCAGGCGTGCCTCGGAACGCTCATGAACAGCGCGGGTTCGCAGCGCATCCAGTCCAAAAGCCAGATCATCGGTCAGTTCCTGCAACAATTCAATTTCCGGCGGCGAGAAAGGATCATTGGCTTTCGAGCCGACGCACAGGCAACCCAGCGCACCACCATTCGCCAGCAGTGGCAAAGCAACAAAGGCCAGCGTTTCTGCATTCAGGGAAAAAGGGAAATGCTCCGGACAATCCAGCCGATAGGCTGCATCGCGGAAAAATACGGGCTGGCCGGCACGGACAGCCTGGCGGGCGATACCGTCCTCGGGTTCGATGAGCGAACAGTCAAGACAGTCCTGACAAGGTTTGGCACACATCGAAACGGAGAATGATTCGGGTTCGCCAGCCGACAGCAAACCAACCCAGACCAGAGGATAAGCCCCCAGTTCTGCCATGCGATGAACGATGCCAGAAAGCAGTTCATTTTCGCTGCGTGCCCGCACCAGGATCTCGTTGCAATCGTGCACCAGGCGCAAGGTGCGATTCAGTCGCTCGATTTCAAACTGGCGCGCCTGATCAAGCCGGCGGTCAGTAATGTAGGCAGCCGTGGCGCGGCCATGATCGCCATCGACACGTTGCAGGCGGATGTCGAGCGGAATCGCGGCGCCATCCTGATGCCGGCCAACCATGACATGTTGCACGCTCATAGCGGGCAAATGCAGTTGATCCGGCTTGATTTGCCGATGCTCGAAATGGGTTGAGTGCTTGCCTTCCGGCAACAGGATTTCCAGCGGTTGCGCCAATAACTCTTCAGACGAATAGCCAAAGAGCGTTTGCAATTCCTGGTTGGTGTAGGAGATTTTACCCTCTTCATCGACCACCATCACCGCCAGCGGTGCCGCAGCCAAGGCTTCTGCCATGGCCGGATGCTGCAGTTGAAACGAAAGAGCGCGGTCGTTCATCAGGCAGCCACCAGGACAGGCTCGTGACAATTCAAAATGGCTGGCAAACGGGAAAAGAGGTCCTTCTTGCAGATGAAGCTCTCGGCACCGGCAGCAGCAGCGCTTGCTTGGCAGGCTTCGCCGTCCATCAGGGAGATCAGCACCACCCGCACATCCGGCTGTTCGCGGTGCAATCGTTCGGCAACCTCCAATCCACTCAGGCCGGGCATTTTCATGTCGACAATGACCATGTCGGGTTCCAACGCCCTGGCAGCGGCCAGTCCCTCGATGCCGTTAATGGCGCTACCCACCATGCGGACATTGGGAAAGCGCGCCAGCAGATCGTTCATCACCGTCAGGAAGAGCGGGTTGTCGTCTATGGTCAACACACGGGGCATCGATTTCTCCGGCCGGAAGGTGGACGCGCATGCGTCGCTACCATGCCATCCTAGAGCGTTGGTGTGCATCGGGGTATCGGGGTATACCTGAGACGAAGTGGGGGTTTTCCTTACCCCAGCAAGCCAGCTTCTTGCGCCAGGCGCGACTCAAAGATCGGCGTCGATCAAGCCGGTACGAATGGCATAGCGCACCAGACCGGCAATGTCGTGAATATCGAGCCGATCCATCAACTGGGCGCGGTGGGTCTCGACCGTCTTGATGCTGAGCTTGAGTTGATAGGCGATTTCCTTGGTGTTGTGGCCAGCAGCGATCATGCTCAGGATTTCCATCTGGCGTGGCGTCAGCAACTCGTCGCCGGCAGATTTCTCCTTCTGCAGGTAGCCCTCAACGATGAGCGCCGAAACTGCCGGGCTCAAATAGGTATCGCCGCGCGCTACCGCCGCCAGGGCAAGCTGCAGCTCCATCGTTGCTGCATCTTTCAGCATGTAACCGTTAGCACCGGCACGCAGGGCTTGCTCGACATAATCGCCACTGGCATGCATGGAGAGAATGAGGACACAACAGTCCGGGTAGGTCTGCCGCAACTGCGCAGTCGCCTCCAATCCATTCATGCCTTTCATGGCTATGTCCATCAGCACGATGTCCGGCCTGAGTTCGCCGGCCATTTCGAGGGCTTGCTTGCCCTCATCCGCCTCGCCGACCACCTCGACATCCGGCATATCCTCGAGCAGGGCGCGAATACCGGCACGCACCAGTTTATGGTCGTCGGCCAGCAACACACGCAGAGTTCTAGCCATCGTCATGGTCTCAGCAGGGACAAAGAGAAACAGGCGTTGACCATGCAACCCCGCCCGGGCTGCGCTTTAATTTCCAGGCAGCCTCCAGCCAGCAAGGCGCGTTCGCGCATGCTGACCATCCCCAGGCCAGCGCCATCGCGACATGAAACCGGATCGAATCCACGGCCATCGTCGCTGATTTCCAGACAGAAGCGGTCGGCGATGACAACCAGACGCACACTGATCACCTTGGCCTGAGCATGCTTGATGACATTGGTGATGGCTTCCTGCGAAATACGGTAGCAGGCGATGGCAATCGCTTCCGGAAATTTGGCTGGCAAACCATCGGCAGAAAATTGCGCAGCCAGCCCCGCCAGTTGACACTGGCGTTCCAGATTCCAGCGAATCGCCGCCGGCAAGCCCAGATCATCAAGTTGGGCAGGGCGCAAATCGAGCGACATCTGGCGAATCTGTCGCAGCGCCGTATCGGTAATATCGACAGCCATATTGATCGGCTTCTGCAATGCCGCCGTTTCAGGCCGGACACCAAGGCTTTGCAGGGTGATCTTGAGCGCCGTCAGCGACTGGCCGATTTCATCGTGCAATTCGTGCGCCAGCATGCGGCGCTCTTCTTCCTGCACCTGCAGCAAGCGCTCCGACAAGGACTGCAGCCGCTGGTTGGCCGCCGCCAATTCCCTCTCGGCGCGGTGACGCTCGGTAACGTCAATTTGAACGCCATCCCAAACAACATCACCATTGTCCTGAATAACGGGTTGTGATTCAACGCGCATCCAGCGCTCCTGTCCATCAACAATAAAGCGTCCCTCCCAGCGCAGCGGTCGTGGCGTCTTTCTGATTTCTTGCTGGATGTGAATGAAGTGGTCGCGATCCTCAGGATGAACAGCGGATAAGGCTTGCGAAAAATCGGCTAAAACAGCTTCTGCCTGCAGCCCGTTCAGGGCGCAAAAGCGCGGGCTGACATACTCGAATTGAATCGACCCGGACACTGCCGTACGCACCTGGTAGACACCAAACGGAATACGTTCAACGAGTTCATCATAGCGCTGTTTGGCTGCCCTTACCGCAGCTTCGGCCTGCTGGCTCTTGGCTTCACTGGCAAAGGCATTCAGCGCGAAATCGATATCCAGCGCCATTTTGACCAGCAATTCGCACGCCTCCTGGTCAAAAGCGTTTGCTTCGCCAGAATAGAGGGTAAAAACACCAATGACTGCGCCCTCTCTATGGATCGGCAAGGCGGCCGAAGCCGCCCAGCCGGAACGAACAGCACGCTCCCGCCAGGGCGCGGATACCGGATCGTTGATGAAATCCTGACACCAGTACGGGCTATCCCCACGGACGGCAATGCAGGTCGACCCACAACTATACGGGCTGTCTTCCTGCAGCGAAAACTGCACATTGGCAAGATACCCCTGATCGTCACCATAGGACGCCGTTTTGATGAGCGTTTGCCTGGCCTCATCCATCAGCCCGACCCAGGCCATCTTCATTCCACCAAAATCGACCGCCACCTGGCAGATCTGCGCGAATAGGGCTTCCGGGCTGGCGCTGCGCACAATCGCCTGGTTACATTGGCTCAAAGCCGCATAAAGCTGAGTCAAACGGCGAATTCTGGCATCGGCCAATTTGCGCTCGGTGATGTCGCGGATGATCGCCAAGACATGCGGCATCCCGTCAATTTCGATCATCTCACCCGACAACATGCCCCAACGCATCTCCCCCGACCGGGTAAGAAACCGGGCTTCCATATCGACGACCCGACCCTTCTCTTGCAGTTGAGCCCGATAGCGATCGCGGTCTGTGCTATCCACCCAGAAATCCGCACTTGAACTGCCTAGCAGTTCGGCACGAGTGTACCCGGTCATCCGCTCCACGGCATCGCTGACTTCGACAAATCGGCCATCGCTACCGGAAGTGATCATGATGGCATCAGGACTGGCGCGGAAGGCGGCGGCAAATTTCTGTTCGGAGCGGCGCAGCGCCTCCTCGGCAAGTTTGCGATCATTGATATTGCGGGCAATGCCCAGCACACCCAGCAGTCCGCCATTCAGATCAACAATCGGGGTCTTGATGGTTTCAAACAACCAGCGCTCACTGCGCCCGGAAAAGGTGAGCCATTCTTCATTGGTCGTCGGCTTGCCGGCCTCTGCCGCCAGTTGGTCGTGTTCTCGGAAGGAGTCCGCCAGTTCCTTGTTCACAAAATCGTAATCGGTTTTACCAACGATCTCGGCTTCACTAGCGCCGAAAAACTCTCCGAAAGCCGGGTTGCAGGCGAGGTAGACGCCTTGTGCGTCCTTGAGCCAAACCAGGTCGGGAATAGTTTGCAGCAATGTGTGCAAATGAGCTTTTTGACTGACCAGCTGCGCTGTGCGCTGATTGACGGTGCGTTTCAGGAAGATTACCCACAGGGCGAAGACCCCAGCTGCAAACAGTATCGCCGCCAGCAGATAACCGAAAATGCGCCCATAGGGCGGCAAATCAAGACCCTTACCCATCCACTTGTCGCGCAAAGCCTGTTGCTCTGCCGGGGTAATGGCGGCAAAGCCTTGCTCGACCAGCGCCAGAGTTTCTTTGTTGCCCTTTTTTACGGCGCGATGAAATTCACCACTATAGAGCTCAAAGGCCTTGTGATAATTGCGCTCGGTCTGGGCACGGTAGAGCAAATAATTGGCCGGCGGCTCATCCAGGCAAAATACCTTGACCTGACCAGCCACAGCGGCCTGAACCAGACTTTCGTAGCTGCCATAGCGCTGCAGGGTCGACACGCTGGCCTGTCCAAGTTTGTCAGCACAGGCATCACCCGCTTTTACTCCGACCAGAAAACCACGCAAGGTCTTGAGATCGGTAATACCGCCAATCTTGGCATGAACGTAGATACTGACCGGAATCTGCACATAAGCCGGGGTGAAATCGAGCTGCTGCTCGCGTTCGGGCGTCCGGAAAATAGTGTCGATCACCTGTGCTTCTCCAGCCGCCATGCGTTGCAAGGCTTTATTCCACTCGCTGGCAAGCAGCTCGACACGCACGCCGGTCTTGGCTTGCCAAAGTTTCCAGCTATCGACCAGATAGCCATTGAGTTCACCATTGTCATCACGAAAGACATAGGGTGGATAGTTGTCATCAAGTGCCACCCTTATTTTGTCCTGAGTTGCAGGTTCGGCAGTCGTGGCGGCAATGGCCAAGCCCGTCGGCAGTAGCAGACCGGCAAAGAACACGGCAAGGATCAGTTTCGGCAAGCCCATACTACTCAGCTTCCTCCCTTTACACCGGATTGTCGATGTCGACAAATTCGCATTCAAGTCCAAATTGCTCGGCCAAATGCGCGGCCAAGGCCTGCACGCCAAAACGTTCGGTCGCGTGATGGCCGCAAGCCAGATAGGCAACCCCTGCCTCCCGCGCCAGATGCACGTTCTGCTCCGAAATTTCGCCACAGACGTAGGCATCCAGCCCCAAAGCAACCGCTTCCTCGAAAAAAGATTGCGAACCGCCGGAACACCAGCCAAGTCGACGTACCTGCCGGTCTGCCGACCCCACCAGCAAGGGTTCGCGTCCCAATACCTGCGCCAGACGCACTGCCAGTTGCGCCGCCGTTTCATTGCGGCTGTCGCTGCCCTGCCAGGCGATCTCCTGCGCACCGAAACGTCCGCTCGCTTGCCAGCCCATTTTTAACGCCAACTGCGCGTTATTGCCCAGTTGCGGATGGGCGTCGAGTGGCAGGTGATAAGCGACCAAGTTGATGTCGTGATTGATCAGGGTAGCCAGCCTCCGGCGCCGGATGCCCATAATACGGGCATCTTCGCCCTTCCAGAAATAGCCGTGATGCACCAGCACGGCATCAGCACTGCTGACCACCGCCCGGTCGAGCAGCGCCTGGCTGGCAGTCACACCGGCCACTATCCGCTTAACTTCGGCGCGTCCTTCCACTTGCAGGCCGTTTGGGCAATAATCCTGAAATCTGCGCAAGTTATGGCTGATTTTTGCACAAAGTGTCACGGTTCTGTTGGCCGTATTTTTTGTCGTCGCCACCTTGAAACCCGACTGGCTTGGAAAAAGCCCCCCCAGCACGGTTGCAGTGCAACAGGCGGCAACTCCGTCTGACACAGCACCTCCCACTACTGGCTCTTACCGCGACGCCGCCCGCAAAGCCTTGCCCGCCGTGGTGCACATTTACACCACCCAGGAAATCAAAGCCGCACGCAATCCTTTGCTCGATGACCCGATTTTCCGCCATTTTTTTGGCGACCGGTCTGACGGCGGTAGCCAGAAAAGCGCCGGCCTCGGCTCCGGCGTCGTTGTCAGCGCCGATGGTTATATCCTGACTAATTTTCATGTTGTCGAAGCCGCCAGCGAAATCGAGGTGGCCCTCAATGACGGTCGCACTCTCAAGGCTCAAGTCGTTGGCAGCGACCCCGAATCCGACCTGGCGGTATTGAAGATCAAGGCCGACAAGTTGCCCGCCGTCACTTTTGGCCACATGGACAGCCTGCGCGTCGGCGACGTCGTGCTCGCCATCGGCAATCCCTTCGGCGTCGGCCAGACGACCACCATGGGCATTGTTTCGGCGCTGGGCCGCTCGCATCTCGGCATCAACACCTTCGAGAATTTCATCCAGACCGACGCCGCCATCAATCCCGGCAATTCGGGCGGTGCGCTCATCGATACCGCCGGCCATCTGGTCGGCATCAACACCGCCATCTATTCGCGCAGCGGCGGCTCGCAGGGCATCGGCTTCGCCATTCCCGTCTCCAGCGCCAAGGCCATCATGGAACAGATCATTCAGAATGGTCGGGTGATTCGCGGCTGGGTCGGCGTCGAAGCGCAGGAAATCACCACCGAACTGGCCGACTCCTTCGGCCTGCCCAACAATCAGGGTGCCCTCATCGCAGGGGTCATTCAAGGCAGTCCTGCCCATCAGGCCGGCATCAAGCCCGGCGATGTCCTGCTGGCGGTGAACGGCAAGGAAGTGAAAGACCCGCAGATCATGCTCGACCTGATCGCCGCTCTTAAACCCGACGAAAAAGCCAGTTTCCGCCTACGCCGCGAACGTAGCAGCATCGAAATTCCGGTCAAAATCGGCAAGCGGCCGACACTGAAACGGCAGTAATCCTGTCATTGCGAGCTTCGCGAAGCAATCTACTTCCGCACCCAAGATTGCCGCAGCCTTCAGCCTCGCAATGACGTAAC
>JAGTRX010000044.1 GCA_018262285.1 Pseudomonadota bacterium
TTCACCGGCACGGGCGGCCTCAATGGCGGCGTTGAGGGCAAGCAGATTGGTCTGGTCGGAGACATCTTTGATCAGGAGGGTGATCTTGTCGATTTCGTGCGCGTGCTTGGACAGAGATTCAACGGTGACGCGGAAAGACTTCTGCCGCTCATTGATGGCTGCAATGCTGTTGACCAGGGCGGTGAGTTCGCTTTGCGAACGTCTGGCGTCATCGAGGTGATCCTGCGAAACCTCGTTGAGCGAGGCGGCACGGTTTGCAACGCCACCGACTGTATCGGTAATGGCGGCGCAAGAGACGCTGATGTCGCGCGCCAGAGCTTCCTGTTTTTCACTGGTGTTGGCGGCGATGCTCAGGTGATCCTTGACCCGCACGGCTTCGCTGGCGATACGGACAGCCTGCCGACGGATGAGGTCAAGAACCTCGCGCAGCTTGGCGAGAAAAATGTTGTAGTTGCTGCTGATGCGGCCAATTTCGCAATCTTTGCCGTCTGGCAGGTCTTGTGAAAGATCGCCCTTGCCGGAGGATGCCTCTTCAACGACGCCGGCGATGTCGCGCAGTGGTAGAAGCAATAGACGGCGTAGCAGTAGAACGCCAACCGCCGAGGCAATGAGCGCAAAAGCCAGTGAGACAAGGGCGATTCCCCAGCCCGGCATGGCCGATTTGGAAAAAATGACGATGAATAGAACGGGCAGCGCCGTCAGCAGGGTGCAGGCGCCCATTGTGGCGACGAGAATTGGGGTCAGGCTGCCGGCCGGCTTGTTCATGCGTGCTTCCTTGCTTCTACAGAGTATTTTTTGCCGAGGTGAATACAGGCGTCGATCAGGGTATCTGAATCGACGGCTGCCCGCAAATCAACCCGCAGTTTACCATTGACATAGACTGGTGCGGCAATAACAGCGGGTGCTTTGCCTGCGGCCATGGTGCCGATTTTGATTGAGGTCAGGTTGCCCGATTGCTTGTACATGGCTCCTCTTGGTTTTGATCGTTTACCTACCGGCATTACCGGTGCGGCTAACCTGATTGCACTACCAGTGCAACATCAAGTGCTGATTATAACTGTGCAAACCCTTGTGAAGGCCGAAACTTGAGTCGCAGAGACCACAATTCCTGTTTGACTGTGTTTCCGGCAACCATGCGATTGAGCTTGTCATTGACGGTCATGGAGCGTCATTCATTGTCATTGAATTCAGTGGTGGGCTTTGCTGGTGCTGGATGTTAATCGCAAGAAGGAGGTGAGTCGTTCTGGTGCGATTGCGCCGTTGCGACAGGCGTCTTGCAGGGCACATCCGGGTTCGCGGTCATGCTGGCAATCGCGGAAACGGCACTGCCCGAGGTAGGGGCGAAATTCGATAAAGCATTGTTCGAGATTGCCGCGATTTAAATGGGCAAGGCCGAACTCCTGCAGGCCGGGCGAGTCGATCAGGTGACTGTCGGTATCGAGATGGTACAGGTAGGCGTGGGTGGTGGTGTGCTTGCCGGAATCAAGCGCGCTCGAAATTTCGCGGGTGACAGCGCCAGCCGTGGGGATGAGGGCATTGATCAGGGTCGATTTGCCCATGCCGGACTGACCGACCAGAACACTGGTATGGCCGGCCAGCAAGGGACGCAAATTTTCGGCCTGCTCGATGGCGCACAGCTCGATGATGCGGTAGCCGATGCAACGTAAGCATTCGAGCTGTTGGCGCGCAGCTGGCAGGCGATCGGCCAGGTCGGATTTGTTGAGTACGATGAGACTGGCAATATCCTGGCTCTCTGCCGCCAGTAAGGCGCGGCTGATGAGGTCGACGGAAAAGGCCGGTTCGACGGCAACCACAACGATGAGTTGATCGGCGTTGGCGGCGATCAATTTTTGCCGGAATTCGTTGGAACGGTAAAGTAGGCTTTGGCGCGGTGTGGTAGCTTCGACGACGCCCTGGCCAGGTCCAGTGTGACGGTACTGTACATTGTCGCCGCAGGCCAGCTCACTTTTTTTGCCGCGTGGGACGCAGCGGATATGAGCACCGTTGGCCGCTTCGACCAGATAATGGCGGCCGTGGGCGGCGATGATGCGGCCACTTTCCATCATGATGGGCTCGATTGGGCTTGCAGGTGCGCGATGCGCAGTGCGGCCGGCGGGTGGGAGTCGTGAACCAGCGAGTAAAGCGGGTCAGGGGTCAGGGTAGAGGCGTTGTCTTCGTAGAGTTTGACCAGGGAATGGATGAGATCGTCGGCGCTGGCATGGCGGGCGGCGTAGGCGTCAGCCTCGAATTCATGGCGGCGCGACAGGAAACTCATCAGCGGCGAGAATGGGAAAATGAATACCGGCATGGCGAGGAAAAAGAGGATAAGCGCCAAGGCCGTATTCTGGGCAGAAACACCGAGCCCCTGATAAAACCAGGGCGCGTTGATGAGTTGGCCAAGCAACCAGAGAAAAGCCAGCGATAGACTGAACAGGAGCACGATGCGCTTGATGATGTGACGGTGGTGAAAATGGCCGAGTTCGTGCGCCAGAATGGCCTCGATTTCGGGTGGTTGCAGGCGTTCGAGGAGGGTGTCGAAAAAGACGATGCGCTTGCTGCGGCCAAAGCCGGTGAAATAGGCATTGCCGTGCCCGGAGCGTTTGGAACCGTCCATGATGAACAGGCCGCTGGAAGAGAAACCGCAGCGTTCAAGCAGTTTTTCGATGCGGACCTTCAGCGCTTCATCGGTGAGCGGGGTGAATTTGTTGAAAAGTGGCGCAATCCAGGTCGGGTAGATGAACAGGATCAACAGGTTGAAAACAGACCAGAAAAGCCAGACGTAGAACCACCAGAATTCACCCATGGCACCCATCAGCCAGAGAACGGCGAGCAGCACGGGCGTCCCGATCAGGACGGCGAGCACTAGCTGCTTGCCGAGATCGCCGAGGAAGAGGGCAAAGGTCATGCGATTGAAACCGAAGCGTTCTTCAATGACAAACTGTCGGAAAAGCGAAAAGGGCAGATCAATCAGGGCGGAAATAACCATGACGCTGAATATGAGGGCAACGCCATAGGCTAGCCCCTGCAGCTGGGGGCTCAGAATCTCATGCAAAGCCTGAATGCCGCCACCCAAGGTGAAGGCAAGCAGCAAGGCGGTTTCGACCAGGGTGGAGAGCATGTCCAGGCGAGTCTTGGCGCAGGTGTAATCAGTGGCTTTCTGGTGCGAATCCAGCCCGATGCGGCTGGCGAAAGTTGCCGGTACTTGGTCGCGATGCTTGCCAACGTGGCGGAGGTGGCGCAGATCCAGCCAGAGCTTGGCAAGAAATGAGAAAACCAATAGAACCAGAAAAACAGTGCGGAAATGATCAGGCATGAGGGAAGGCTGAAATGGCAATGGCGGCGATTATGGCCGAAAGCACTTTGTCGTGCAGCAAATTGTATGGCGCTCACTGGCTCGATTAGGGTTTTCCCTTAAGGGTATCTCCTAATTGAGATGAGGGGGTTGCGAGACTAGGATGCGACCATGCTGCTGAATTCAATGGCGGCAATAACTGTAAATTCATACCATATAACGAGGAGTTGGACATGAGAAAAAGTGCTTTGGCAATATCACTGGCGTTGGTTTTTTCCGCCACCGCCGCGCATGCAGCAACTGCTGACTGGAAGTCGGCCACAGATTCTGGCGGTTTGACCTACAAAATTCACGTTCCGTCCACCTTTTCGAAACCCGTTGCTGACAAGCGTGCCCTGATGCTGGTTATGACCGGCTGTACGCAGGAAAACACTGCCGTTACCGATTCCAGCACTTCTGCCGCCAACCTTGAAACTGCGGCAAAGAATTGGGGTATGGTCATGGTGGCTCCGGCGAAAAACTCCTCAACGCAGGCAGGTTTCTCATGCTGGGGTTATTGGGAGTCGGCGAAAGCTAGTGCCTCCATCAAGGCGGTGCGCACTTTGGTGCAAAATCTGCTGAAAGATGCGTCGTTGAATATCGACCCAAATCAGGTGTACATTACGGGTCTCTCCTCTGGCGCAACCATCTCCGTAGCAGCCGCATGTGGCTCTCCAGATCTGTTCGCAGGCGTTGCCCCCAGCGCTGGTCCGACCCTGACCTCTGGTAGCAGCTGCGCAATAAGCTCATTCTGCTCGGTTAGCCAAGCTACCTTCACGCAGCAATGTAATGCCTACGCAAGTGCCAATGGAGTGGACAAAAATCTGTTCAAGACCCAGATTGCCGGCGTAGCTTATGGCACCAAGGATACAACGGTGAGCACCAGCTACGGTGCTCAAAACTCCGATTTGTTTGCTGGCTTTTACAAGTCCTATACCGCTCAAACTTATAGCAAGGGCGGTACCGCTACTCTGACAGGTGGCAAGGGCGCTTCCGAGTGGCTGTGGTCTTCTGCCGATACCTCCAAAAAGAGGGTTTCGCTTGTTGCCTTCAACGAAGTTCCCCATGCCTGGTCGGCTGGCGAAGGTGCGACTGGCACCAGCTATGTCAGCAAGCTGAGCATCAACTATGCGGATTATCTGGGTAAATTCTTCACGGAAAACAACCTGCGTGTTGAGACTGTTCCGGCAGATGTCGTGAATGACCTGGCTTGCACGGTGACCAAGGATTCCGTCAATCTGACCTGGAAAGCTCCGAAGAATGGCGCCGATGCGTATATCGCCAAGAACATGACAGCGGGTGCGAACGTTGAAACAACGGCGCTGAGCATGCAATTCAAGCCGCTGACGACCAGCAAGGCCTACACCTTCACCGTGGCCGCCAAGCGCGCTGGAACCGTGTATGAAGAAGCCAAGCCGATCGTGTGCACGCCGGCTCCGGTTGCTGCGCCGACCGAACTGGTGGCAACGCCAGCGGCCAAGACGGTTGCTCTGAGCTGGAAGGGTGCTGGCGTCAAGTACAACGTCAAGCGTAATGCTGCCCTGATCGCATCGCCGACTGCCGCCAGCTACGCTGACAGCGGTTTGACCCCGGAAACCGACTACAACTACTGCGTGACGACTGTTGATCAGAACGGTGACGAGAGCGCGGCAACCTGCGTGACCACCAAGACCAAGCCGGAAGTGTCCTACACGACGACGTCGTCAGCGACCTGTAGCGCTCACTATGTTGCCAAGCGTCTGAACCTCAACCAGTACCTGGCTTGTGGTGGCAAGATCGGTTACATCAATTCCGTGATGCTCTACGGTTGCGGTAGCCCGACAGTATGGACCAACAAGGCAGATTGCAGCGCCTTGGCCTTCTAATCTGGCTTGAATAAGGAACCGCCGCCTGCCGGTGGTTCCGCAATTCTTCAACGGGCTTCCTGCGGGAAGCCCGTTTTTCTTCGTGGGTTTTGCAGCAATGCGGGTAAAATCCGGGGCTTGATTTGAGTTATTGGCTTCTTATGGCACGCGACGCAAACAATCTCGTCTGGCTGGATATGGAAATGTCCGGCCTCAATCCCGATACCGACCGCATTATCGAACTGGCGATGGTGGTGACCACTGCCACGCTGGAGCTGGTGGCTGAGTCGCCGTCCTGGGTGGTGCATCAGAGCGATGCTGTGTTGGCGGCCATGGACGACTGGAACCAGAAGACGCACGGCCGTTCCGGCCTCATCGAGCGGGTAAAAGCGAGTACGCAGGACGAGGCCGCGGTGCAGGCCGAAGCTCTGGAATTTCTCAAAAAGTATGTGCCGCACGGCGCTTCGCCCATGTGTGGCAATACCATTGGTCAGGATCGCCGCTTCATGGTGCGCTATATGCCGGAACTCGAAGTCTGGTTCCATTACCGTAACCTTGATGTCAGCACGCTCAAGGAATTGAGCAAGCGCTGGGCGCCGGAAATCTACAAGGGCTTCAAGAAAAAAAGCCGGCACACGGCGCTGGCGGATATCTACGAATCAATTGACGAGCTGAAGTATTACCGCGAGCACTTCTTGAAAGTTTAATCACGCTTTCGCGGTTTCAGGGCTGCTTGCGATAGAGGGTAAAGCGCTCTCTGCGCTCGCCGGGGCGGCTGCCTTCCCAGACTTTCTGCCAGGCTGGGTTGCGCGTAATTTCGGTGGGCGTCCGGTTTTGGACGATTAGCCACTCACAGGGCGTGTCAGTTCGGAAGCGCTTGGCTTCGAGTCCAGAGAAATAGGCAATCGAGGCACGCTGGGTGTCGCCAAGATTCATTTCGGCCAGACAGCCTTGTTCGCGAGGCAGTTGGCGGGCGAGGGCTTGTGCCACTGGTCGGTAACTGCGGCCGTAATCGAACCAGGGCAACCAGAGCAGGGTGAGGAGCGCCCAGAATATGGTGAATCCCATCGCCCAGTGCAGCAAACTGCGGTAAGGTGAGCGCGGCGTGGAAAAAATCATCCAGAACCACCAGAGGGTGCAGATAACGGCAGTGGCAATCGCGATAGGTTCGATCTGGCCAACGAATCCCGGGCGCAGAATCACGGTGCGCTGTGCCAGTTTTTGCGGCCAGCCCAGCGTTAGCGCCGACCAGCCAACCCAGGCCAGGATGACAAAGAAGCTGAAGGCCATCATGGCAAACCAATCCAGAGCGTTGGTGGCACCACGGCGCAGCGCCAGTGCGCCGGGGGTTGCCAGTAGCGCCAAAGGTGGCAGCAGTAGCAGGGCGGGCAGTTCCTGAGGATGATAGGCAATAACCAGCATGACCAGGGTAAGCGCCAGAATGGCTAGCGGCAGGGCGATTTCGTGTTGGATGAGACGTTTGCGGTTAAGCCAGAGCGTCCAGGCGGCAATAAAAACAGCTGGGAAGGCTAGCGTCGGCAGGCGGCCGAGATAACTGCCCAGCGCCAGGAGCGGTGTCGGGGTGCTTGCCAGTTGTGCCCATTCAGCCAGCAGCCAGCCATTGAGGCGGTGCGGTTCGAGAATGCCCAGTGCAATGGGCCAGGGCAGAGCCAGCACAATGAAAATCAGCCAGCCCAGCAGGCAGGTGCGCCAAGCCGATCGTTCGGCGTGCATGAGCCAGATCGCCAGCGGGCCGGCGGCAATGAGCGGCAGCGTTGGTGCGATACCGGCGCCGAGCAGACAGCCTGCCAGTGAAAGCCCGTAATAGCCGGCTGCCAGCCTTGGTTTGCGCACAAAAACAGTAATGGCTGCCAGTGTTCCGCAGTAGGCGGTGAGTGCGACCAGCATGGGCTGAGCGTCGTGGGCATGCAGGATGAGGCCGGTGCTGCCGGCAAGAAGCAGGGGGGCGGCAGCAGCGCGCTCCTTGCCGTAGAGTTCGCGCCCGGCGTAGTAAAGCGCCGCCAAGGCCAGGGCGATCCAAAGGCCACTGGCGAGACGAATGGCGTCGTGCAGCGCCAGTAGCCAGGAGAACAGCTTGCCGGTGATAGCGGCGCTCCAGTAGTAGAGCGGTGGTTCGTTGAAAACGCGGCCGGCCAGTTCGGGCGAAAGCCAGTCGCTGTGGGCGATGATATTCCAGGTGGCGCCAATATGGATGGCGTCTTCACCCTTCCAGGGATCGCGGCCGAATAAACCGGCGATGACGTAAAAAGCCAACATGCCCGCCAGCGCCAGGCCGGAGGGCGGTAGTGTCATGCCACGGCGTAGTCGGGCGATGAGTTCAGTCATAAACTAAAAAGGCAGCCCGCTGGCTGCCTTTTCCCATGGTTTTTCGGTGTTGCCTAGCCTGACTTGCGCAGGGCGCCGAATTTCTGGTTGAACTTCTCGACGCGGCCAGCGGTATCGACAATCTTCTGCTTGCCGGTGTAAAACGGAT
The DNA here is from genome assembly GCA_018262285.1 of Pseudomonadota bacterium. GTDB lineage: Bacteria > Pseudomonadota > Gammaproteobacteria > Burkholderiales > Rhodocyclaceae > UBA1934. The sequence goes on from JAGTRX010000044.1 coordinate 7,670, forward strand.
GGCAGGCGGAGCAGACTTCGATGTGCAGCGCCTTCTTCATGGTCGAGCGCGTGGTGAAGGTGTTGCCGCAGGAGCAAGTGACCTGAATTTCAGCGTAATCGGGGTGGATGGCGGTCTTCATGGATTATCCTTTTTTCGAGCGGCCGGCGGTATTGGCCGGCCTGAGAGGGCGCAATTATCCCGGAAAAATCAGCGGGATGCAATCAAATTTGCAGGTTTAGCCGCGCCGCATGGCGTCGAAGAAATCAGCATTGCTCTTGGTTGACTTGACCTTGTCGAGCAGGAACTCAACCGCAGCCAGATCATCCATCGGGTAAAGCAGTTTGCGCAGTACCCACATTTTCTGCAAGACATCGGGCTTGAGCAGCAGTTCCTCGCGCCGGGTGCCGGAACGATTGACATTGATGGAAGGGTAAATCCGCTTTTCCGACATCTTGCGGTCAAGGTGGATTTCCATGTTGCCGGTACCCTTGAATTCTTCGTAAATGACATCGTCCATGCGCGAACCGGTTTCGACCAGGGCAGTGGCGATGATGGTCAGCGATCCGCCTTCCTCGACATTACGAGCGGCACCGAAGAAACGCTTGGGCTTTTGCAGGGCGTTGGCGTCCACGCCGCCGGTCAGTACCTTGCCGGAGGCCGGTTGTACGGTATTGTAGGCGCGCGCCAGGCGGGTGATGGAATCAAGCAGAATCACCACGTCTTTTTTGTGCTCGACCAGGCGGCGGGCTTTTTCGATCACCATTTCGGCCACGGTGACATGGCGGGTGGCCGGTTCGTCGAAAGTCGAGGCAACCACTTCGCCGCGTACCGTGCGAGTCATTTCGGTGACTTCTTCCGGCCGTTCGTCAATGAGCAGGACGATCAGAATCACTTCCGGGTGGTTGCTGGTGATGGCGTGAGCGATATGCTGCAGCATGACCGTCTTGCCCGATTTCGGTGGCGAGACGATAAGGCCGCGCTGACCGGCGCCGATTGGGGCGATCATGTCGATGACGCGGCTGGTGATGTTTTCCTCGGCCCGGATGTCGCGTTCCAGATGCAGCATGCGCGTTGGATGCAGCGGCGTCAGGTTCTCGAACATGATTTTGTTCTTGGTCGCCTCGGGCGGTTCGCCGTTGATGCGCTCAAGTTTGGTCATGGCAACGTAGCGCTCACCATCCTTCGGGGTGCGGATCTCGCCCTCGATTGAATCGCCGGTGCGCAGATTGAAGCGCCTGATCTGTGAGGGTGAAACGTAGATGTCGTCGGTGCCGGCGAGATAGGAGCTGTCAGGTGAGCGCAGGAAACCAAAGCCGTCGGGCAGGATTTCCAGGGTGCCGTCGCCGAAAATGGCGTCGCCCTTCTTGGCTTCGCTCTTTAGCAACGCAAAGAGCAGATCCTGTTTGCGCAGGCGATTGGCATTCTCGATGCCGGCTTCGGCCGCCATTTCAAGCAGGCGACTGAGGTGTAGGGTTTTGATTTCGGAAAGATGCATATAAGCATACGGCGCCCTTGTCATGGCCATAAGGCCGGGCGCAGTCTTTCAATGTGTTTGAGGGGGGAGTGCTACTGGCGCCTGAAGGCGCTTTTTTGCTTCAGGGGTGCAGGATAGGTGGATTAAAGGTTGCTGTCAATGAATGCTGCGAGTTGTGACTTGGAAAGAGCGCCAACGCGGGTGGCTTCAACATTGCCATTCTTGAAAATCATCAGGGTCGGGATGCCGCGAATGCCAAATCGTGCTGGAATGTTCTGGTTATCGTCGATGTTGAGCTTGGCCACCTTGAGCTTGCCGGCATATTCGCTGGCGATTTCGTCAAGAATGGGGGCGATTGCCTTGCAGGGGCCGCACCACTCTGCCCAATAGTCCACCAGAACGGCTTGCGGCGACTCCAGAACTTCGGTTTCAAAGCTGTCGTCGGTGACGTAGTGAATATGTTCGCTCATGTCAATAAATCTTCCGTGGCAAGACCGTATGCTAGCGCATCCGGGACTGGATGGGAAGGCAAAGGCACGTCAAAACCTGGTAAGCCTTCTGTCCAAAAAAGAGAGGGGCTTGGCGCCCCTCTCTTAATCTGGTTGTTGCCGATACCTCAGATGGGCAGAACGTCGCGGCCAAACTGCTCGTTCAGAATTTCAGCGACCGCCAGGTAGAAAGCGCTGGCGCCGCAGAGGATGCCTTCCCAGCCGGCAAGATGTCCGATGAATTCAGAGCCAGTCCAGTTGTGGATGGCGAGCAGGGCAAAAAGGATGACGAGTGTGAAGAAAACAAACTGCAGCGCCCGGTTGGCCTTCAGCGTGCCGATGAACATGAAGAAGGAGAAGATGCCCCACAGTGCGAGGAACCAACCCATGAAACCGGCAGGTGTGGGTTCGGTCCAGCCCAGTTTGGGGAGGACCCAGATGGCAACGAGAGTCAGCCAAAAGAAACCGTAAGAAATGAAAGCGGTAGCGGCAAAGGTATTGCCCTTGCGCGAGCCCAGGATGCCGGCGATGATTTGGGCGATGCCGCCATAAAAGATGCCCATGGCCAGGATCGCGGCGCTGACTGGATAGAAGCCGGCGTTGTGGATATTAAGCAGGATGGTGGTCATGCCGAAACCAAGCAGACCGATGGGGCCGAAGTTGGCGGAGGGCAGATCCTTGGCGGTGTAGGGGCGGTTGATGACCGGATGCGGTAAGTTCTGGGGGGGTAGTTCAGTGTTGCTCATGGTAGATCACTCCAGTTGGTTGAAAATCGGTTAAATCCAATTCAATTGATTTCGTATTTGCAGATTACCCGAAAACAAATTGGTGACAAAGTGCGACGCAGATTCCAAGGGCGCAACCCGCCCCGTCATCCGATGTATCTGATGGAAAGTTCCCTGTGTCGTCCTGCCTCTAAACCCAATTGCGAATGGCTGGCGGGCAGAATTTTCTAGCTTCTAAATGCGCCGCATCCTATGAAATGAGCGTGGTGCTGTCTGTGGTAATTGCGTCAGCTAAACGTGACAAAGATAGACGACCAGTAACCGAATGTGACAGGTTGTTAAGTGTCCATTTATAGCTTGAACACCTGGCTTCTGGAGAAAGGATTGCCAGGCAATTCCTCGCCGGGGTAGCCCCTCTGATGGGTGATGATGCGCGTCTTGCGGATGTGAAAATCGACATTGAAGTGGGTGTGGCCGTGGATCCAGGCGTCAATGCGGTGGCACTTGATGATGTGGTCGAGGTTGCTGATGAAGGCGGCAGTCAGCAGATCGTCAGCGTATTTTGGGTTGTTGGAAAGATTGCTGGGAGCGTGGTGGGTGACGACGACCGTTTTGCCCGGCCAGGGACGGTCGAGTTCGCGTTGCAACCATTTCAATGATTGATCGAAAATCCAGAGGGTGTCTTCGGGTTGCAGGAGTTCGCCGTTCTGTTTGACCACGATCAGGTAATCCGGCATGTTGAGGCGGGCGAATTCACGACATTCATTTGCGCGCTCGGAGCCGAAGAGATGAAAATCGGACCACAGCGTGCAGCCGAGAAAGCGGGTGTTGCCGTGGATAAAACGATTGCGCTCAAGAATGTGAACATCGCTGCCGAGCGCCAGCATGTGCGCTTGAGTCATCAGGCCGGGAAAAGAGTTCTGGTAGTGCTCGTGGTTGCCGAAGACGTAGAGCACGGGCTTGCTCAACCGCTTTGATTGGCGCAGTGCCCATTCAACACCGCCCAGACCCTCGTTGATATCACCCGCCAGGACGATGACTTCTGCCTCTGTCTCTGGAATGTCGAATTCGCTGTGCGCTTCGAAGTGCAAATCGGAGAAGACTTGTATTTTCATGGGTTGCGGTCGGAGCGGACAAGCCGGCTATTGCACCATTCCCGTGAAATCGAGCCGCAGCTTTGCCAAAAAGTCATTGATCTTGTTGAAGACGTTCTTCAAGGTCATTTGTTCGATGTGGGTCAGAGATTTGAGGTTCACGAAATTGTCGATATTTTGGCCGCTCTTGGCTTCGAGGGCTTGGTGCTTGAGACGCAACTGCATCAGGAAGTTGTACACCAGCAGAATTTCACTGTATTCGTGTTCGGAAAAAACCTTCTGCTCAAAGAGGCGATGAACGCGCGCCAGGGTATTGGTTTCGCTGACGTGGTGTCTTAGAGCCTGGGCGCGGGCGATGTTGACAATGGGCATCATGGCGTCCTTGACGTCGAAACTGCCGTGGTGTTCACCTGGCGAGGCGGTCAGGATGTTCCCGAACAGACCGATGGGCGGCTTATAACGGAAAGCGTTCTCGGCCAGCAAGAAAATGAACAGGGGGTGTTCCTGCCAGGCCATCTGGATATGGTTGCGCAATTGGTCAACCAGGGATTTGTCACCGAAGACGCTGCGGAAATCGAAAAAAATGTTGATTTCCAGCATGTCCTGCGGTTCGGCAGTATGAATCCAGCGCGAGAAATTCTGTTTCCAGACGCTGAGTGGCTGACACCATTTCGGGTTCTGCGCCATGATGTCGCCTTGGCAGTAGCTGTAGCCAATATCGTTGAGCCAGCCGCAAACCTTGCGGCTCAGAGCCAGGAAATAGTCGCGGGTGGCATCAAGCCGATCTGACGGAACATGGTCATCGAAAATGATGGCGTTATCCTGGTCGGTGCACAGGGTTTGTTCCTCGCGCCCGACGCTGCCAAGAACAACGAAAGCGAAGTTGGCAGGCGGATCGCCGAGTTCGCTGATGGCGAGTTTGATCAGTTTGCGGATGATGACATCCGACAGGTTGGAAATGATGCGGGTGACGTTTTGCGGCTGGCTACCGCTGTCGAGAACGGCTTTGACCAGCATCGGCAGCTTTTCGCGCCGCATGGCGATTTCTTCCGGTGTTTCGGCGCGCTGGATGGACTGGATGAGAGAAACCGCCGAATAGCCCTGAATCTTGAGCAGGTCGCCACGATTGATCATGCCGCAAATGCGTCCGGTGCCGTCTTCGACAGCAAGATAGGGGATGTTGTTGTCGTGCATGACAAGCGCTGCTTCAAAAACCAGCGCCCGCTCCGGAATGGTAATGATGGGCGCGGTCATGATGCCGACGACTGAAGATTCGGTATCGAGCTGGCGGGAGACTGCTCTTTCCCGGATATCGTGATCGGTGACGATGCCGAGGTACTGGCCGTCATCGGCCTGGACGAGCAGGGCGCTGGTTTCCTTCTGGTTCATCAGCAGCGCAGCACGGCGGATGGAGGAATTCATGCCGCACGGAATGACTTCGTGGGTGAGTTCCTTGATGCTGTGGTTCAGGTAATGCAAGGCGGTCTGCAATTCGGCAATGATGGCATCGCGCTCTTCATCGACCCGTTTGCGCTCCATTTGCCGGAAACTGCTGATGTCACGGGCGATCAGGATGATGCCGGGGCGACCCGAAAAATCGATGTTGGAAGCGGTCATGATGACTTCCAGCAACTCGCCATCCTTCTTGACCAGACTGGCTTCAAATTGAGCCGGCACTTTCTGGCCAGAAATCAGTGCTTCAAGATAGCGCAGACCCTGATTTTCATGTTCCTGGTCATGTTCGGCCAGGATGTCGAAAATACTGAGCAGCTTGAATTCGTCTTCGGTGTAGCCCAGCATCGAAATGATGGTTTTGTTGGTGATCATGTCGCGGTTGTCGAGCAACATGATGAAGCCGTCGGTAGAGGCTTCGACCAGAGCCTGGTACTTGTCTTTTGATTCGACCAGATTGGATTCGGCCTGCTGGCGGGCTTTCTCGATTCGCATCCCTTGTAGAACGATGAAGATGATGATGCTGCCAATGACAAAGATGATGCCAATGGAACTGAGCAGAATGTTGTCGGTCAGCTTCTGAATGTCATGCTGGACATCCTCGATATAAATACCGGTGCCGACAATCCAGCCCCAGGGTTCGAAACCCTTGACGTAGGAAAGTTTGGGGACGATCTGCTTCTGGTCATCCTTTTTCTGCCACATGTATTCGACATAGCCGCTTTTGTGCGCTTTGACCAGATTGGCGAATTCAAGGAAAAGTTGCTTGCCCTTGGGGTCTTTGAAATCGGTGACGTCCTGGCCCTCGAGGTCAGACCGGTAGGGGTGGGCGATCATGCGCGGATGTTGATCAAGCACCCAGAAGTAATCCTTGCTGTCCTCGCCGTAACGCATGGTGTTGATGACGGTACGCGCCATGTCCTGGGCGGCCTGCCGGCTCATCTTCCCGGATTTTTCCTCATTGTGTAGATCCTGCAAGACGCTCCAGGCGGTTTCCGTCAGTTGTTTGATCATCACGCGACGATCGTTCATCAGCCCCTGCTCGAAGGCCGGAATGATGATGAACTGGATCATGCAGATGAAAAAAACAATGGCCGAAAAGGCGGGTACGGCCATGCGCAGCAAGAAAAATTGCCAGCTTTTGGGATCCCTGTTCATGGACGTATCCTTGCGTTTTGAAGATGTTGGTTTTTTGGAAGTATAAACCCGGCCTGCCCTTGCTCAAGGGGCAAAAAAAGCCCCGCCGGAGCGGGGCTTGTATTCAGTAATCATCCAATACAACGGATGATTTAGTGCGATGCGCTGGTGACTGCACCCAGGCCCGTTTCGGAGCGGATGAGCTGGTCGTCGAACAGGGCGCGTTCTTTCTGCGCTTGTTCGCTGTTGTCCAGAACCGAGACGATCCAGATGACAAAGAAAGCCAGCGGCATCGAGAAGATGGCTGCCGAGGCATAGGGGAACGGAGCGCTGCCGGCCGGGTTGCCAAAGACGGCGACCCAGACGGAATCGGACAGGGCAGTGAGCACCACAGCCAGGATCAGGCCGACAAAACCGCCAGCCGTGACGCCACGCGTCGTGCTGTTACGCCACAACACCGACATGAACAGCACCGGGAAGTTGGCCGAGCAGGCGATGGTGAAAGCCAGCATGACCATGAAGGCGACGTTCTGCTTTTCAAAGGCAATGCCCAACAACACAGCAAGTGCGCCCAGAGCCAGTGTGGTGATCTTGGAGACGCGCAGTTCGTCAGCAGAATCAGCTTTACCCTTCTTGATCACAGTGGCGTAGAGGTCGTGTGCGATGGCGGAGGCGCCGGATAGCGTCAGGCCAGCCACAACGGCCAGGATAGTGGCAAAGGCCACTGCCGAGATAAAGCCAAGGAAGATGTCGCCGCCAACAGCTTTGGCCAGATGTACCGCCGCCATGTTGCCGCCGCCCTTGAGACCCTTGGCGATGTCGCCGCCAACATAGAAGGTCTCCGGATCCTGAATCAGCATGACGATGGCGCCAAAGCCGATAATGAAGGTCAGAATGTAGAAATAGCCGATCCAGCAGGTTGCCCAGCCGACAGAAGAACGGGCAGCCTTGGCGCTCGGTACGGTGAAGAAGCGCATCAGGATGTGCGGCAGGCCGGCAGTACCGAACATCAGTGCCATGCCGACCGAGACCGCTGAGATGGGATCTTTGATTAACCCCCCTGGCGCCATGATTTTGTCACCCTTGGAGTGGACTTCAACCGCCTTGGCGAACAGGGCTTCTGGTGAGAAGCCGAATTTCCACAGTACGGCGATGGCCATGAAGGTGGCACCGGACAGCAGCAGCACGGCCTTGATGATCTGCACCCAGGTGGTGGCGGTCATGCCGCCGAAGAACACGTAGCACATCATCAGGACGCCAACCAAAATCACGGCGACCCAGTACTCGAGGCCGAACAGTACTTTGATCAACTGACCGGCACCGACCATCTGGGCAATCATGTAGAACAGTACGACGACCAGCGAACCCGTGGCGGCATAGGTGCGAACCGGGGTTTGTGAAAAGCGGTAGGCTGCAACGTCAGCGAAGGTGAATTTGCCCAGGTTGCGCAGGCGCTCTGCCATCAGGAAAGTGATGACCGGCCAACCGACCAGCCAGCCGATCGAGAAGATCACGCCGTCGTAGCCGTTGGCAAAAACGAGGCCGGAAATACCGAGGAAGGAGGCGGCCGACATGTAGTCGCCGGCAATGGCCAGACCGTTCTGGAAGCCGGTGATACCGCCGCCAGCCGTGTAGTAGTCGGCTGCCGACTTGGTTTTGGCAGCCGCCCACTTGGTGATGTAGAGCGTGAAGCCAACGAAGATGGCGAACATGGCAATCGCAATCCAGTTGGTCGACTGTTTCGTGGTTTGACCAAGGTCTGCCCCGGCGGCCAGTGCGGAACCGGCGACAATCAGGGCAAGCAGGCCCGTAAAGAGATGTTTTCTCTGGATTTTCACTTCTGTGCCTCCTCGAGGATGGTCTTGCTCTCGTCGTCGAATTCGGTATTGGCGCGACGCACGTAGATGACGGTAACGATAATGGTAAAGAGGATGACGCCAACGCCGATCGGGATGCCGATGGTGGTGACGCCGCCGCCAATTTTCTGAGCCAGGAATTCCCGGTCGAAGGCGATGAGCAGGATGAAGCCGTAATAGGCCACCATGATCAGAGCTGTCATGATGAAAGCGTAGGTGTTACGCTTGTTCACCAAGGCCTTGAATTTGGGGTTGTCCCGAATTTTGACTAAGGTTTCTTGCATGTGTTTATGCTCCCGTTAAGGTTGCGATGGATTTTGGCCAGATGTTGGCTCTGGCCACTTAAAAAAACAGCGAATTATATTCTAAACTTTGACGCCGTGTAACGAAGCGTAACAATATAGATTGCAATTGCGACGAATGGATTTTGAAAAGGCAATACCGGCTTGAGGAGAAGGCAATGCGGGTGGTAGTGCAACGCGTTAGTGATGCGCGGGTGGAGGTTGATGGTAAAGTTGTGGGTGCCATCAGCGCGGGTCTGCTCGTGCTGGCCGGTTTCGAGGCGGACGATGGCGAGAGCGATATTGAGTGGATGGCCGGCAAGCTGCTTCGTCTGCGCATTTTTGCCGATGCGGCGGGAGTGATGAATCAAAGCGTGCAGGAGGTTGGTGGAGATATCCTGGCTGTTTCGCAATTCACGCTCTACGCCTCAACCCGCAAAGGCAATCGTCCCTCCTGGAGCCGGGCGGCGCCAGGTGAAGTTTCGCAGCCACTCTTTGAAAAATTTGTGGTGCGCTTGCAGGGCTTGCTTGGTAGGCCGGTAGCCACGGGGGTCTTCGGCGCCGATATGGCGGTGAGCCTTTGCAACGATGGCCCGGTGACGCTGCTTATTGATTCCAGGGCGCCTGAATAGCGACGGCAAGTTGTGAGGTACGTTTTTTTGGGGCAAAAAAAACCGGATTCGGCTTTGGCCAGAATCCGGCGTGTTGTAGAGAAAAAGATCGCTCAGTGCATCAGGTTGTACTGCACGACGTAAGCGATGGCACCAGCGAAGTAGCCCACCAGCGCCAGACCACCGATGCGGCGTGCGTACCAGAAGAAGTGGATTTTCTCCAGCCCCATGGCTGCCACACCTGCTGCCGAACCAATAATCAGGATTGAGCCGCCGGTGCCGGCGCAGTACGCGATGAATTCCCACAGGAAGCTGTCGGTGGGGAATTGCTGCAGGCTGTACATGCCCATCGAAGCGGCGACCAGCGGCACGTTATCGACAATGGCGCTCAACAGGCCGATGAGGATGACGATAATGGTCTGGTTGCCGACTGTCTTTTCAAGCCAGGTGGCAAGGCCGGACAGGATGTGGGTATGTTCCAGTGAGGCGACAGCAAGCAGGATGCCGATAAAGAAGACGATCGAGGTCATGTCGATATTCTTCAGGGCGCTCACCAGAGTCAGATGCTCCTTTTGTTCGTCGTCTTTTTTGCGGTGCAGAAGTTCGCCGACCAGCCAGAGGATGCCGAGGCCAAAGAGTATGCCCATGAATGGCGGTAGATGGGTAACGGTTTTGAATACTGGCACGGCAACCAGGGTGCCAATTCCCATGAAGAACATCAGATTGCGTTCGAAGGCAGTGGTTTCGTAAATGTGTTCGCTTTCCACTTTCGCCGGCGAAACCACAGCTCGCCCCTTAAGGATGAAAGCGGTAATGGTCAGCGGCACCAGCAGGTTGATCATCGAGGCGATGAACAGTGATTTCATGATGTTGACGGTGGTGATCTGGCCGCCGATCCACAGCATGGTGGTGGTGACGTCGCCAATCGGTGTCCAGGCACCGCCAGCGTTGGCGGCAATGACGATGATGCCGGCGAAGAACAGCCGGTCATCGTGATTGTCGAGCAGCTTCTTCATCAGCGAGATCATGACGATGGTGGTGGTCAGGTTGTCCAGCACCGAACTCAGGAAGAAGGTGACAAAACCGACCAGCCACATCAAGGACGAAAGCTTGGTGGTTTTGATGCGCGAGGTGATGACCTCGAAGCCATTGTGCGCATCGACCACTTCAACGATGGTCATGGCGCCCATCAGGAAGAAGACGATTTGGGCGGTAGCGGCCAGTGATTCGGACAGCTTGGCGCCGACGAGTTGATGGTCGCCGGTACTAACGGCATAGATGGTCCACAGCAGGCCAGCGGCCAACAGACCCGTCGCGGATTTATTGATACGAATCGGGTGTTCCAGGGCAATGGCCGCGTAAGCGAGGACGAAAACGACGATGAGGGCGGTGATCATGAAAGCTGACTCCGAAGAAGTTTGGGTTACGGCGATTAAAGTGCCTGATCAACAGCAACCTGAATGGGTTCAGTTGAGATAGGTCAGGCGCTATAGCGTCGGCGGAACAATCTTGAAAACCCTGAATAAATTGCTGTGCGTGAGAGGTGCAGCAGATTTTTCAGTTTTCCTAAAGCCTTCAGGGATGATCGGGCGGTGCGGCATGGGGGCGGGTTGCCCTTTTGGATGTCAGGCGGGGTGTACGCCCAGGCGGGAAAATTTTACGCAATTGACCAGCAAAACTCAATGAAAAACAACAATAAAAGCCAAGTGTTGTTGCGCTGCATCATATCAGGGGTAGGAAGGCGAATGGGCGGCAGTTACTTGGAAAAGCACCAACAAAAAAAGACAATATCATTTCCGGTTCCAAAAAAAGTCGCGTTATGTGGCACAATGCGGGTCATTGCGTTCGGGCAGACACCGTTCCGGCGCATTCAAAACCATAATCCATGCTGCTGCTTGAACTGATCCTGCTGCTGATGATTTGTGCCGTTGCCCTGGGTTGGCTGGCACGGCATTTCAAGTTCCCTTATCCCATTGCCCTGGTGGCTGGCGGCGCACTGCTGGGCGTAATCCCGAAACTCCCGCAGTTTCCGTTTGATCCGCAAGTGATTCTGGTCATCGTCCTGCCGCCCATCCTTTATCAGGCGGCGCTGCTTACTTCCTGGACGGATTTCAAGGCGCATATCCGCCCTATCAGTCTCTTGGCCATCGGTTTGGTCATTGCGACGACGCTGGCGGTTGGTACGGCGCTCAAGCTCATGGTGCCATCGGTACCCTGGGCTGCCGCTTTTGTTCTGGGCGCCATTGTTTCACCGCCGGATGCAGTGGCGGCAACGACCATTTTGTCTCGCCTGAACATTCCCCGACATATCGTCACTATCCTGGAGGGTGAAAGCCTGGTCAACGATGCCTCGGGTCTGGTGATTTACAAATTGGCTATTGTTGCCGTTCTGACCGGGACTTTCTCATTTGGCAATGCGAGTGCGCAATTTGCGTTGGTCTCTCTCGGT
>JAGTRX010000219.1 GCA_018262285.1 Pseudomonadota bacterium
GCGCCCCAACATGGCGCTTGGCGGCATTACCCCGAAACAGAAGTCAGCACTTTTAACCCTCTCTACTTCTGACCGTTGCTAAAAATGGGGGGATTACCCTGGCACCATCGGCAACCCGGATTTATACCGGGATTGCCGCTCCTATTGCCGGTTGGGGTGCGGGTGGAGGTGAACAGTCGAAGCTGCTCGGCCCGCCATGGGTGCCGGCCGATAATTATTTCAACCAGCAACTGGTGGGCGATTGTGTCCTCTGTTACCGGGTTCTGGCGACAGAAGGCAATGCTGCCCAGATTGCTCGCTACCTCGATGGCCGTATTCCTGCGGCCTATTCCGATCTGGAAAATGTCTACAATCAGATCGACTCGCTGTGGAGCGTTCCGCTCGCGCCGGCCTTGAATCAGGCGCTCAACCAGATCAGTCCGGCCCGCTACGATGCGCTGACCACCCAGAGCCTGCGACTCGGCGTGCTCTACAACGAAGTAGCGTCACAAAGCCTTTATGCCAGATTGCAGGAAGAGGAAGGAGAACCATCGTCCCGCTTGCTTTTCGCCGGGCCGGTGACCGTATTACCGGAGTCAGACAAGACATCTGGGCGGCGGGTGTGGGGGCAGGTGGTGGGCGCCAATTTCCGAGACGGCAACGCCGGCTTCGATGCCCGTGCCAGCGGGATTTTTTTCGGAACCGATCAACGTCTCTCCAGTTCAAGCCTGCTCGGTTTTTCTGCCGGATTGATGCGCAGCCGTCTGGATTGGCGTGATGCTGGCGGTCAGGCCGAAATTCAGAGCGCCAAGGCAGGCGTCCATTTCCTTTGGTCAGAAGCCAACTGGTTTGTCCAGGGTGGAGCGAATCTCGGGGTGTCGCAAGCTGACACTCGGCGCAATATTGCCTTTGGCCAGATTTCCCGCATTGCCAGCGCCTCCACCAAAGGTTGGGAAGGCAACATCAGGTTAGAAACCGGCTATCGACTGCCGCTGGAAAACGTTCGGTTGGTGCCAACAATCAGTCTCGACACTTTTCACTTTCATCGTCGGGCGTTCGCTGAAACAGGCGCAGACAGCCTTAATCTGCGGGTGCAGGCAGTGAGCAACCATAGCCTGCGCAGTGTCGCCGCCATCCATCTTTCCTGGGACTCTAAGTTGAGGAATGGCCAACTGCTTACACCTTTCCTGCAATTGGGCTGGGCGCATGAACGCAGTCTCGATGGACGCGTCATTACCGCAGCGCTGCAAGGTGAGGCGGATGGCTTCACCGTACAAGGCAATACCCGTCGGCGCAATGCGCTGCTGTTTTCTACCGGCGCCAGCCTGGTTTCCGGTCGGAATCTTTCCGTCTTTGCCCGCTACCAGCTTGAGCATAGCCCGAATTCGAGCGGACAACTCCTGTCAGCCGGGCTGCATTACCGCTTCTGATTCCGCAGGATGTGTCAAAAATTTGCCCCCTGTCCGGGATCGCCGGTGACAGAGGGCCAAGGGAGAGCCAGGGGAATTAACGCGGTGTCAGCGTATTGAATGGAACGATTTCAAATACGGCGTGCTTTGACATATCGGTGGCGATCAGGCTATTGCAGTTCGGGCAGGCGAAGCCGACGGAAGTGGCGGCAACGCCCTCTGCCAGCATGGTAACGGCTTGGCTGGTTTCATTGACATGAAACACCTTCTGCTTGAGAGGATCAGCCATCACAAAACCGGTTTGGGTCAGGATCGGTGCATCGAAGTAGCCCTTTTGCGAGTAGACCTTGGTGACGGTGCCGAAAGTGCCATCGGTTTTCAGAGAGACCTTGCTCAGGGTTGCGCTGACGTCCATGAAGCCGGCCATGGCTGAATTTTCAGTGAAATAGAGGGCGTTTGCCTTGGCGTCATAGCGGATGCCGTTGGGACGCTGCTTGCTGGTATACACGGTTTTTTGCGTTTCGGTCTTGAGCGGAGCAGACAGCTTGATTTGCACAATCTTGCCATTGAACATGCCGGAATCCGCCAGATAGAAGCTCTTGCCATCAAAAGCCAGACCGTTGGAGCCGTAAATTCCGGTAGGTTGGGCAATGATGGTGAAGGTGGTTTGGGACAGGTCAGCTGTGATGGGTGCGCCGATCAACATCGGCTTGGCGTTGTATTTGCCCCAGTTGGTGGTGCAGGAGGCGTAGAGATAGCCTTGGTGTTCAACCAGGCCGGCGTAGTAGCAACCGGTAACTGCCGGAACTTTCAGTGGAACAACGGTCGCCATGCTGCCATTTTTACGGATTTCACTCAGGCCGCCGAGATAGCCGACAACCATGCGGCCATCACTGAGACCAAGGCTGACTTCGGCTTGCTTGAGCAGAGTATCGCTTTGGGCAATTTTTTGAACGGTAGCTTGTGCGCCAGTTTGAGCTTGGGCGTGCAGTGCAAAGAATGCAGCCAGTAGCAGAATGGTTCTTTTCATGAGGGTTCTCCTTGATATGTTTTCTGGCTTTCTTTTGCCAGCATGCGTGCATTGTCATGCAGGTGGCACGATTGCGAAATTGGGGAAAACCCTGTTCGGGTAAACCCTGATGGTTGATAGTGTGTGAGCAACTCTCTGTTTGTTTTGAAATATTCTGGCGCGGAAAATGCTTGGAAATCACCGCAAGCTTGGGAACGTCGATAACCGGCAATCCTTGCCGGTGGGAGGAAGGGGCAAGCGCTCAAGAATCCTGGCCTATGGCCGATATCGGGCTTACCC
>JAGTRX010000132.1 GCA_018262285.1 Pseudomonadota bacterium
AACAGTGATCCTCGAATTGAATTATTGCTGAGGGGGGTATTGGCATTGAAGCTTAGGATGTTTCAGGTGGATGCGTTTGCCGATCGGGTTTTCGAGGGCAACCCCGCTGCAGTTTGCCCACTGGAGGACTGGCTTGATGATTCCCTACTGCAGGCCATCGCCGAAGAGAACAATCTTTCAGAAACTGCGTTCTTCGTTCCGGTTGGCGAGGTATACCACCTGAGGTGGTTCACCCCCGCCGCAGAAATTGATCTATGCGGCCATGCCACCTTGGCCAGTGCCCATGTGCTCTTTGAACATCTTGGCCATGCCAAGGAAGAGGTCTCTTTCTTCACGCGCAGCGGTGAGCTCAAGGTCGCTCGCACCCAAAGCGGTTTGCGCATGGATTTCCCCGCAGCCCCGTTGCATCCAGTCGAAGCACCTCCTGCACTTCTGGCAGGGCTTGGCGTACGGCCAAGGCAGGTGCTTGCTGCGTTCGATTACGTAGCGGTTTTCGAGTCCGAGGCCGAGGTTCGGGCACTCACACCCGATTTTGGGAAATTCCAGCAGCTTGGGTTGCGGGGGGTTGTGGCCACTGCTCCAGGTGATGAGGTGGATTTCGTTAGTCGGTTCTTCGTGCCGAAGTTGGGTATCAATGAAGATCCGGTCACTGGATCCGCTCACTGTGAGCTTGCCCCGTATTGGAGTGCCCAGTTGGGGCGCCAGAAGCTTAATGCGCGACAGGTATCCAAGCGCGGCGGTTCGGTAGGCTGCGTCGTGGAAGGTGAGAGAGTCTTGCTCTTCGGCAGAGCCGTAAACTACATGGTGGCAGAAATAAGAATCGCAAAACAGGGGACGCCCACGGTTTTATAAAAATAGGGGACAGACCACGGTTTTTCTAGGTTCCCCGCTGTCGGGAGCGCTGAATTTTCAATCCGTTTGATCAGTCGTGTAGCTGTTTCTCAATGATTTTGGTGAGTGCTGCAATCCACAGCGGGTGTTCGTTCAAGGCCGGGATGGTGTGGAAAACGCTGCCGCCGGCGGCAAGAAATGTGGCTTTGCCTTCGATGGCGATTTCCTCCAGCGTTTCCAGACAGTCGGCAACAAAGCCGGGGCAGATGACGTCGACGCGTCGGTGCTTTTCGCGGCCGAGTTCCTTGAGGATTTCGGCGGTATCCGGTTGCAGCCACTCGCCACGACCGAAGCGCGACTGGAAAGTGATGCGATATTGTTCGGGCGCAAGGTTCAGGCGTTCGGCCAGTTGGCGGCCGGTGGCCAGGCATTCCTCGTGGTAGGGGTCGCCGGCGCCGAGGGTGTTTTTGGGCTGGCCGTGGAAGCTGAGAACCAAGCAGTAATCTGTGTCGGGCAGGCTGGTTTGCTGCCAGTGCGTGCGTACCGTTTGCTCCAGCGCTGCCAGGTAAGCTTCGTCCTGGAAGAAACTGTCGGCCGTGCATATTTCGGGCGGGTTGGACGTTTTGGCGACCCAGTTCGCCACTTCGTCCAAGGCTGACGCTGTAGTACTGACGGCGTATTGCGGGTAGAGCGGTACGACCACAAGGCGGGTGATGCCTTCTGTCTGCAAACGCGCCAGAGTTTCGGGAATGGAAGGTTGGCCGTAGCGCATCGCCCAGGTGACGGGCAGAATATGGCCGCGCTGGCCGAGCAATCCCTTGACCAGCTTGGCCTGTTTTTCCGTGTGCACTTTGAGCGGTGCGCCTTCCTTGCTCCAGATGCGTTCATAACGTTCGGCTGATTTTTTCGGCCGCGTAGTCAGAATGAAACCGTGCAGGATCAGCCACCAGAGCAGGCCGGAGCGGGGTACAACACGGCGGTCGGAGAGGAATTGGCGCAGGTAGCGTTTGACGGCGGCTGGCGTCGGGGCGTCGGGCGAACCCAGATTGACGAGCAGAACGGCGGTTTTGCCGGTCGCGTTGTCGCTCATGCTTCGTCCGGGTGCGACAGGGCGCTGGTGAGCAGACGGGCGGTGATGTCGACAATCGGTATCACTTGCTCGTAGGCCATGCGGGTGGGGCCGATGACCCCGACCGAGCCGACCACCTGACCATCAACCTCGTAACGCGCCGTGACGACACTGCATTCGTCCAGGCTGGCGATGCCCGATTCTTCGCCAATAAAAATCTGCACGCCATCCGCGCGATTGGAAATGTCGAGCAGGCGGACGAGGGTGGATTTCTGGTCAAAGAGGTCGAACAGGTTGCGCAGCCGTTTCATGTTGGAAGAAAGCTCTTCCACGTCGAGCAGGTTCTTTTCGCCGGAAATGACAAAAGCCGTCTGGTTTTCGGTCAGGGCTTCGTCGCTGGCTTCCAGTGTGGCCTGCATCAGCGGCTTGATATCGTCGCGCAATTGTTGCAGTTCGTTTTTCAGGCGATAGCGGATTTCCTCGAAATCGAGCCCGGAAAAATTCTGGTTCAGGTAATTTGCGGCTGTCGTCAGTTCGGAGGGCGAGTAGGCTTTTTCTGAAAATAATATTCGGTTCTGCACGTCGCCGTCAGCGGTGACAATGATGAGGAGAATGCGCTTGTCGGAGAGTTTGAGGAACTCGATCTGGCGGATTCTGGGCGCATTGCGCCGGGGCGCCATGACGATGCCGGCAAAATGGGTCAGGCTGGAGAGTAATTGTGAGGCGCTGGCGATCAATTGCTGCGGCTGCGAGATGTGTAGCGCCCCTTCCATTTCACCGACCTGGCGGGCGGCCAGGGGTTGCACGGTGAGCAGGCTGTCGACGAAGAGGCGGTAGCCGCGTGGTGTCGGGATGCGTCCGGCGGAGGTGTGTGGGCTGGCGACGAAACCGGCCTCTTCGAGGTCGGCCATGACATTGCGGATGGTGGCCGGCGACAGATCGAGGCCGGAAAATTTGGATAACGCCCGTGATCCGACTGGCTGGCCGTCGGCAATATAGCGTTCGATCAGAGTTTTGAGCAGGCTGCGGGAGCGGTCGTCAAGCATGGGGGGAGATTGTACAAAAATGATCAGCGTGCTACCCGGAAACCGTAATTGGCGTTGCGGCGTTCCTGATAGTCGCTGGTGCGGTAGGCGGAGCGCAGATAGGATGGATAATAATCCCAGGCGCCGCCGCGCTGGACGCGAGACTGACATTCTTCTTTCCGCCGGGCGCTGCCGTCACTGGGTGTGTCGGCATAACTCTCTGTGTGGCAATCCTCCACCCATTCCCAAACGTTGCCATGCATGTCGTGCAGGCCGAAGGCATTGGGTTTGAAGCTGCCGACTTCGACAGTTTTGCCGTGAAGTTTGCCTGTTTTGGCACCGCAATCCTTGTAGTCCGAATTGCCATCGTAGTTGGCCCAATCGGTATTGATGCAGGCGCCGGTGGAAAAAGGTGTGCTGGTTTTGGCGCGGGCAGCGTATTCCCATTCGGCTTCGGAGAGCAGCCGGTAGGTTTTGCCGGATTTTTTGGATAGCCACTTCAGGTAGTCTTGGGCGTCGTTCCAGCTGACATTGATGACTGGGAGTTTGCCGCGTCCCCAGCCTTCATCGCCGGGCATGGTGCTGCAGCCGCCCTCCTTGTAGCAGGCTTCCCATTCAGCAAAGGTGACTTCATATTTGCCGACCGCCAGCGGGTAGGCAATGCTGACCTTGTGTTGCGGGCCTTCGTCCGTGCCCCGGCCGGCTTCATCATCTGCCGACCCCATGGTGAATTCGCCGGTCGGCAACATTACCATTTCCGGGCATTCCGCACAGTCGCGCAATGATTCCACCGTTTCGGTGTGCTCTGCCTTCAGTCTGGCGCGCGGCGCACCGAGTTGCACGCTGACCTGTTTGACGACGCCATCGCCGATGCGAAATTCCTGGGTGAAAACGCGTTCGCTTTCTTCACTGATTTTCTTGCGTGCCACAATTTTGAATGTTCCGGCGGGAACCTTGATCTCAAGTGGACATTCGCCCTTGAGCTGTTTATTCAACAGGATTTCGGCGCCGACAGCATCGCCGGCACAGATGACCTGAAAAGTGGAGGTTGCCGGAGCGGAATCGTCCTTGCTGCAGGCGGCAACTGCCAGAGCAAGAAGGCAGAGCAGAATTTTGGCGTTCATGGCAAATGGCAAGTCGATGAAATTGTTTCGATAATACCCGAACTCGTGGTAATTCTGGTCGCTGCAGGTGTATTCCGGTCGCGTACTTGCACAAGCGATGCGGCTTTGTGCCAAAATCTCCACCCATGAGCCCTAGTCCTGATTCCGATTTTTCGCCGCGCACCATTGCCCTGATCGGCAAGTTCAACAGCCCGGAAATTGCCGAGCCGCTGGTGCGACTGGCCGAATGTCTGCGTGCGCGCGGTATTGCTGTTTTGGTCGAGGCCGAAACAGCTTTGCAGGTCGGGCTCGACGATGTTTGGCAAACGGCCGATTTTGAGGCGATTGGCGCTGGCGCCGATCTGGCCATCGTGCTGGGCGGCGATGGCACCATGTTGAATGCGGCGCGGCGAATGGCGCGGTTTGGCGTGCCATTGGTCGGGGTCAATCAGGGGCGACTGGGTTTTCTGGCGGATATTGCCCGTGAAGACATGCTCTCCTATGTGGATGATCTGCTGGGCGGGCGTTTCCGTCGCGAGCGGCGCATGCTGCTGACGGCCGACATCATGCGTGACGGCGGTGTTATGGCCAGCCATGTGGCGCTCAATGATGTGGTGGTCGACAAGGGTGCCATTGGTCGCATGATCGATCTTGAGTTGCGCATCGACGGCGAATTCATTTACACCCTGCGCGCCGATGGCCTGATCATGTCCACGCCGACCGGCTCGACGGCTTATGCCATGTCGGGCGGCGGCCCCATTGTTCACCCCAAGGCCAGCGGTATCGTGCTGGTGCCGCTTTGTCCGCACGCGCTGACTAACCGGCCGATTGTGGTCAATGACGATGCCAATGTCGAAGTCCTTGTCAGGGCTGCCACCGACCCGCGTGTTCACTTTGACGGCCAAACGACACTCGATTTGCAGGAAGAGGATAGTGTGCGCCTGAAACGCTATGAGCACGACATCTGCCTGTTGCATCCGCCCGGTTACAGCTATTTTTCCATGCTGCGCCAGAAACTGCACTGGAGCGAACACCCGCGCGGGCACTGAAAGTCAATATGCTTCAACAACTTACCATTCGTGATTTTGTCATTGTCGATTCGCTTGAACTTGATTTTGCCACCGGTTTTGGCGCGCTGACCGGCGAAACCGGCGCCGGCAAGTCGATTCTGGTCGATGCCTTGGCGCTGACGCTGGGCGAACGCGCCGATGCGGGCGTGGTGCGTTCTGGTTGCGACAAGGCGGAAGTGACTGCCTGTTTCAATATTGTCGCTACGCCGGAAGTAAGTGCCTGGCTGGCGGCCAACGATCTCGATAGCGGCGATGAATTGCTGTTGCGCCGCGTGGTCGATGTCGGTGGGCGTTCACGCGCCTATATCAATGGCTCGCCGGCCACCGTCCAGCAGTTGCGTGAAGTGGCGGAAAATCTGGTTGATATTCATGGCCAGCATGCCCATCAGTCCTTATTGCGGGCCGATGCCCAGCGGGCTTTGCTCGACAGCCATGCAGGTCTGAATGAACTCGCTGCTGCCGTGGCTAAGGCCTTCGCCGACTGGCGCGCTGCTGACAAAACTCTGGCGGAAGTGGCCGCCAGTGGCGCCGCCATGTTGCGCGAACGCGAACAGCTTGAATGGCAGGTGCAGGAACTCGATGCTCTGGCCTTTGCCGCCGACGAATGGACGGAACTGGAAATCGAGCACAAGCGTCTGGCGCATGCTGCCAGCCTGATTGAAGGCGCCCAGTTTGCCCTGGCGACCCTGGTCGATGGTGATGCCGCCTGCGAGAATCAGATCGATGCCGTTGCCGCTCGCCTGGGTGGTTTGGCCGAATTCGATCCGGCGCTGCAGGAAGTGGCGCAACTGCTGCAGTCGGTGCAGGCGGAATTGGGGGAGGCGGTTTCGTCCTTGCGTCGTTACGCCGGTCGGGTCGATCTTGACCCGCAACGCCTGGCCGAAGTGGAACGCCGCATTGACGCCGTGCACAGCGCGGCGCGCAAATATCGTTGCCAACCACCAGAATTGCCGAACTTACTGGCGGGCTGGCGCGCCCGTCTGGCCGAATTGAAAGAAGCTGGCGATCTGGAGGCATTGACGGCCAAAGCACAAGCCGCCAGGGCGGCTTTCCGGGAACTGGCCAAACGTCTTTCAGCCGGGCGCGAAAAGGCGGCGGGCGAACTGGGGGGTGCGGTTGCCGAATTGATGCGGCAACTGGCGCTTGGTTCGGGCGCCTTGCAAGTGGCCTTGCTGCCGCTGGAGGAGGGCGCTGCCTATGGCATGGAGCAGGTCGAATTCCGCGTCTGTGGCCTGTCGGGCAACGAAGCGCGGCCGCTAGCCAAAGTGGTTTCGGGTGGCGAACTGTCGCGCATCAGTCTGGCGATTCAGGTGGTGACCTCGCGTTCTGCCAGTGTGCCGACGCTGGTTTTCGATGAGGTGGATGTTGGTATTGGTGGCGGCGTTGCCGAGATTGTCGGCCGCCTGCTGCACGAACTGGGAACGGAGCGCCAGGTGCTCTGTGTCACCCACTTGCCGCAAGTGGCAGCGCGTGCCAACTGGCAATGGCAGGTCTCCAAAGCTGAACGCAACGGGGCAACACTCAGCCGAATCGAGGCGCTCGATACCAAAGGTCGGGTCGAAGAAATTGCCCGCATGCTCGGTGGCGTCGAGATTACGGAAATTACCCGCAAACATGCTCGTGAGTTGCTCGAAAAAGTCTAAATTTGTCCTGAATTTCTCTGGATAATTAAGCGCTTGAACGCTAGAATGAGGACGTTGGCGTTTGAGACTTTGGCATGATTTCCGGCATCACTTCATCGACGGGTTTTGGCTTTGACCGTGTGTACTTTTCCGGCGGGAAAGGACAGACGGATCAGTCTGCCTCGGCTTCCGGCAAGTCTGCGGCCGAGACTGCCGATGACAAGACTGAAAACAGCGGCGCACGCGGTGAACTCAGTGTTGACGAGCAACGCCAGCTCGATCAACTGGTGGCGACCGATCGCAAGGTGAGGTCGCATGAAATGGCGCATGTCAGCGCGGGTGGCGAACTGGTCAAGGGTGGTGCCAGTTTCGATTATCAGACCGGGCCGGACGGCAAGCGGTACGCGGTAGGCGGCGAAGTCAGCATCGATACCTCGAAAGGCCGCACGCCCGAAGAGACTATCCCTAAAGCCCAGAAAATCCGTGCGGCGGCCCTGGCGCCTGCTGATCCTTCGCCGCAGGATAATCGTGTTGCCGCGCTGGCGACGCAAATGGAAATGCAGGCCTATCAGGAACTGGCAATGCAGAGAACTCAAGCGAGCAGCGATGTAAAGCCTTCGTCGGGTGCAGAGACTACGAGAAACAGCCGCAACGAAGGTGCGCTGGCGGCTTATGTCAGTGCTGTGCAATCTTTTGGTTTCTCCGCGCAGTCATCTGGTTTCAGGGCTGTTGCCTGAGCCGGATTTGGCGT
>JAGTRX010000045.1 GCA_018262285.1 Pseudomonadota bacterium
AGGCCGCCCGCGAAATGGTGCGCCACAGCGGCGCCCTGCTCTTCGTTAATGACGATGAGGGTCTGGCGCGCTCAATCGGCGCCAACGGACTTCATCTGACGGCCAATAATCTTCGCCGTTGCTGGCTGCGCCCGGATCTGGAATGGGCGGGCGCTTCCTGTCACAACGAGGAAGAAATCGAACGTGCCATCAAACTTGATCTCGACTACGTCACCATCAGCCAGGTGTTGCCTACCTTGAGCCATCCCGACCGGCCTTGCCTGGGTTGGGAACGCTTTGCAGAACTGGCAGCGATGAGCCCGGTGCCGGTATTTGCCCTGGGCGGCATGAAAATGGAAATGCTGGAAGAAGCACAACAGTATGGCGCGCATGGTATCGCCTTGATGCGCGGCTGGTAATCCACTGGATTTTTGCGGCACTGGAAAAATCGTTTCTGAAAGAGGAGTTTCGACATGATTTTTAAGAAAACCAGTAAGGCGCACCTGTGGGCCTTGCTCTGCTTCCTGCTCTCCTTGGCTTCCTTCTCCACCTGCCGCGCCGAAGAATTCCGCCTTGTTCCAAAAACGGATGCCGCCTTTCCGAGCGGTAAGTTTGTCGCTGTGCAAGGCAACGCCGGTTCTGCCGGTGAAAAATTCCTCCTGGAAAATTTGAGCATTCTGCAGCCGGTCGAAGTCACTCTGCTGTCGAATGCCCCGGAAAACGATCTGAACCTGCAGTTGAGCAAATTCGACTGGAAAAAGGCCGAGCGCAGTGGTTCAACCAAGGGTTCTGGCAGTCGTACTTTCCAGATTCGCACGGAAGGTGACCTGAAAATTCTGGTCAGTTCGCCGCAGGGCGAAAAATCTTATCAACTGGCGGTCTGGGTTGGCGATGAAATAAAACCGCCAATGCCGCCGGCCTTTGTTGCCAAGGAAAATTTCAAGAAGGCCGGCACCGCCGGTAGCTTTGATCTGGGCAATCCGGTGTTGTGGGTGATCGCTTTGCTTCTCGCCGCGATCCTGCTGGTATTGCTGATTTTTGTGTTCAGGGGGAAAAAATCGTGAAAACGCCCTGCCCCGCTCCTCGTCTGTTGGCCGCCATTGCCCTTGTTTTTATTACAGGTTCATCCCAGGCAGGGCCAGTCGAAATCGGTGTCAAGGATCTTTACAAGGCCATGGAAACCGCCGGCAAGGCCTACGACAAATCGAAACCGTGGATCGACCGGGGCAAAGCCGGTAAGGATCTCTGGGATAAATACGATCCACTCACCGATGGCGACAAAAAGGCCGACCCCGATTACAACCCGCCAGGTGGCCCGCAAGTCCCCAGCAGTTGTGACGAATCAAAAATTGCCGGCTGTAAGGATTGCTATCAATCCGCTTACGAAAATCTCTACAAGTTGCGTAGCAATTTCGAAAAGCTCAGGTCAATCAAGATCGCCACGGAAGATTTCACCAAGAGTTCGCTTTCCTTTGGCGATAGCGTTTCCGGTGTGCATGGCGTTGCTGGACTGGGATGGCAGGCTGAACGGCGAAAAATCGAAGCCTCGTTCAAAAACTTCGAAAAGATCTACAAGGCCAAGCACCAGCAATTGTCGGACAAACTTGGCGAAAATCTGAAGGAAATCGACCAGTGCGAAGCACAATATTACGGTGAAAAGGACTGGTACAACCGTTACGGCTACATGTATTTCACCTTCATGACCGACCGTTATCGCTGGTAATTACAATCCGGTTTTTACTGAAGTGTTTCGGGGTCACCCAGCAGCGCTTGGTGCTCTTCGGGGGATTCTGGCTCCGCCTGGATGCGATAGGATTCGCTTGCCCAGGCTCCCATGTCGATCATCCGGCAGCGTTCACAACAAAAGGGGCGAAAGGGGTTTCCCGGGGAAAATACGGCATCGCCGCCGCACTGCGGGCATCGAACCTTGCGCATCGCGGCCTCAGAGGTTGCAGAAGGTGAGTTCAAATGCGACATCCTGATCGCAACTGCGCGTCTTGGTTTCGCTATTGGGTGGGTTGGTAAAACGGATATTGAGCGCGTATTTGTTGGCGCTCACTTCCGGGATGGCGCGTTCACTGCTCTTGATATCCAGGCGCACCATTTGCGACGCGCTGCCGCCAAGATTGAGCTGCAACTGGCTGTTGTTGGCGACATAAGGCTTTGGCCGGCCACTGGCGCGCAGCAAGCGCAGGACAATGACCAGTGCGTCACGTAGGGGCAGCAGCGGGCTGACCCAGGCTTCCAGTGCTGCGCGGCGCACAGACTGGTCACGGTTGAGCCACCAGTGATAGGAAGGCAGATCGAATTCGCAAACACCTCCCGGAATGGCAGCGCGACTGCGAATTCCCATCAACCATTCGTTTTCGCGCAGATACTGGCCGATTTTGCCGGTCATACTCAACAAAGCCGTGGCGGCCTGTTCAATTTCGTAGAGTGCGCCGGAAAGTGCCTCTTCTGATATATCGGGATTGTTGCGGTAAACCAGCAGGGTCTGGCGCTGACGTTCGAGTTCCTGAATAAGATCCATTTTGAGGTCGGCACGGCTGGCTACCTCAAGAATTTCAAATATGGTCGTCAGTGCAACATGGCATTCGCGAGTGCCTTCGATCGCCATGAAATAGAGCGTTTTTTCGAACAAATCCTCTAAACGTAGCAGGGTTCGAATGCGTTCGTTGAACGGATACTCGTAGGTGATCACGCGGCCACCGTAGCCAAATAGGTAAAATGGCGTTAATTCTGAGCTATTTGCCTTGAAATCTCAACACTTGGCTTGAAGTTTTTCGATTTTGCATAGCCAAGATAGGCGCGGTGCAGCGTTTCAACCCGGGCGGCAAGCTCAAGCTTACCCAGATCGTTATCGATAATGTCATCGGCCGCCGCCTGCCGCTCTTGCCGGCTGGCCTGTGTGGCCAGTATGGCTCTTGCCTCGGTTTCGCCAAGATTGCTGCGCGCCATGACGCGTCCAATTTGGGTGGCTTCGTCGCAATCTACCAGCAAAATCCGGTCACAACGTTTTTTCCAGCCACGGGTTTCAACCAGCAGTGGCACGACCAAAAGCACATAGGCGGAATGGGCTGATGTGCAGGCCTGCATGGCCTGATCTCCAATCATGGGGTGAAGAATGGCTTCCAGGCGCTGCCGGGCTGCCGGATCGGCAAAAACCCGTTGTCGCATGGCGGCGCGATCTAGCGCGCCATTGCTACTGGCAACATTTGGGCCGAATTCAGCAATGATGTACGGCATTGCCTCACCGCCCGGCGCGGTAAGCTGGTGGGCAATGACATCAGTGTCTACCACTACGGTGCCATGTGTTGCGAAAAGATTACTCACCGTGGTCTTGCCGCTGCCGATGCCTCCCGTTAGTCCTACAACGTAAGCGCTCACTGACAGGCCTTGGCTTCGAGCTTCGGGGTTGTCATGGCCTGTGTTGCATCCAGAAGCGCCTGGCGCTTGATCCCCGGGCCCCGTGCTTCCATCAGCACCGCATCCTTGCTGCTATGGGGTTCGAGTTTGGCACTGCGTACCCCTTTGTCGCGTACTTGCGCGAATCGGGTTTTGGCGGCCGCCTCATTGGCAAAAACGCCAAGCGAAATGGCCAGCGGTTTGGAGCCGCCATCCTGCACCACAATAAAGTCCTTGATTCCCAATTGTTTCAGTTCGCTGGCTTTCTTGTCGGCTTCGGTTTTGTTTGGCAAAGGTGGAATGAAAACCCACCAGTTTTTTACGGTAGAGGTTTCAACCCGCCTTGTCTGTTTGAAATCGGCAAATTGTTCCTTGAGCAGTGTGGCCAGACGATCGGCATCCTTGCTGGCAAGCCCTGCCCAGGCCAGACAGGCTTCGGCTGGCGCGGGCGGCTTTTCCGCCGGTGGTTGAGCGGCAGAAACGGCTGGCGTCGCCTCGGTCGAAACGGGAGCCTTGGCTGGCGGTGGAGTATCGCGTGATACCACCCGGATGTCGTCAGGGCGAACCTGTTTGTTCATCCTTAAAGTATCCGGGTTGGGTACCTGCGCGATATAACCTTCGGTGAAGGCAAAAAAGAGCAGGTTCGCCAAAACCAGCAAAAAAACCAGCCATTTCATGAGGCTTAGCCCACTTTAGGCAGATGCTGCAGGGAGTTGGCAATCGCCTCGGCGGGGTAATCGTAATCCTCCAGTTTGCCGGCAAAGTATTTGTCGTAGGAAGACATGTCGAAATGGCCGTGACCGGTCACGTTCACCAGAATGACCTTGGGCTCGCCACTGATTTTGCAGCGCAGCGCCTCATCGATGGCGGCACGGATGCCATGGCAGGATTCCGGCGCTGGAATGATGCCTTCAGCGCAGGCAAACTGGACGCCGGCCTCGAAAGTACCTATTTGCGCTACTGATTGCGCCTCGATCAGCTTTTCGTGCAGCAGTTGCGATATCAGCGGCGAAGCACCGTGATAGCGCAAGCCGCCAGCGTGGATGCCCGGTGGCATGAAATCATGGCCCAGCGTGTACATCTTCATGATGGGTGTGTAACCCGAAACATCGCCGTAATCGTAGGCGTAATGACCCTTGGTCAAGGTTGGGCAGGATGTCGGCTCGACGGCAACACAGCGCAGATTTGTGGCACGTTTGTCGCCGGCGGCCTTGTCCGCGAGGAAGGGGAAGGCAATGCCGGCAAAACTGGAGCCGCCGCCGCAGGGCCCAAAAACCACGTCTGGATAGAGGCCGATTTTCTCGAATTGCTTTTTTGCTTCCAGTCCGATCACCGTCTGATGAAGCAGGACATGGTTGAGCACTGAACCCAGCGTGTAACAGGTATTGGGATCGGCGGCAGCTTCCTCAACGGCTTCGGAAATGGCAAGACCCAGAGAACCCTGGTTATTGGGGTCTTTAGCCAGTGCATCGCGCCCGGCCTGGGTGATGTTGGTCGGGCTGGCAAAAACCTCGGCGCCCCAGGTCTGCATCATCGAGCGGCGGAAGGGTTTCTGCTCATAACTGACCTTGACCATGAAAACGCGTACCGGCAGGCCGAACATCTGGCCCGCCAGTGCAATCGAGCATCCCCACTGACCGGCGCCGGTTTCCGTTGTCAGTTTCTTGGTGCCGGCAATCTTGTTGAAATAGGCTTGCGGCACAGCCGAGTTGGGTTTGTGCGAGCCGGCAGGCGAGACGCCTTCATATTTGTAGAAAATTTTTGCCGGCGTTCCCAGCGCCTGCTCCAGACGCAAGGCGCGGCAAAGCGGCGAAGGACGCCACTGAGCATAGATCTGGCGCACCTCGTCGGGGATTTCAATCCAGCGCTGCGCCGACATTTCCTGTTCAAGCAGAGGCATCGGGAAAATGGCCGCCATTTGTTCCGGCGACACCGGATTGCCGTCCGGCCCGAGTGGCGGCAGGGGCGGATTTTTGAAGTCCGCCACGATGTTGTACCAATGGGTAGGAATGTCGTCTTGTTCAAGTTGTACGCGCAGGGGCGTCATAGTGCTCTCCGGGGTGTTCGGCAAAAATGCGAAACTTACTCCAAAAAGCGTTCTGGGAGAAGGGAGAATAGTGAAGAAATGGGGTGTTTTGAACGCGGTGCAAACCCCTGGAAAAAGGTAAACTCACGCCATGCCCAGCGAATTCGACCTGATCGCCCGCCATTTCACCAAGCCGACGCCTTCGACGGTGCTTGGTCCCGGTGACGATTGCGCCCTCATCCAGCCCGCTCCCGGCAAGCAACTCGCTGTTACCACCGACATGCTGGTTGCTGGTAACCATTTCCTGGTCGACACCGATCCCGGTCGATTGGGCTGGAAAGCGCTGGCCGTCAATCTTTCCGACCTTGCGGCCATGGGCGCTACGCCGCGCTGGGCAACGCTGGCCGGCAGTCTGCCCGAAGCCAACGAAAGTTGGATTACCCTTTTCGCCCGGGGGTTTTTCGATTGCGCCGCCGCCTTTGGTATCGACATCATCGGCGGCGATACCACACGTGGCCCGCTCAATCTGTGTATCACCGCCATCGGCGAAATTGAACCCGGCCAGGCGCTTTGTCGGCATGGCGCCCAAGCTGGTGACGATCTTTGGGTTTCCGGTCAGCCCGGTTTGGCAGCACTGGGGCTGGCGCATCTGCAAGGCCGAACTCAGCTGCCCGAACCGTGGGTGCGTCTGTGCCAGACGGTGCTGGAAAAACCGCAGCCACGCATCGCGCTTGGTCGCGGCCTGGTCGGTATCGCCAGTGCTGCCATCGACATCTCCGATGGCTTGCTCGCCGATCTTGGGCATGTCGCCACGCGTTCCCGACTACAGGCGAACGTCCACCTCACACAACTGCCGCACTTGCCCAAGGGGGTTGAGCGCGCCTTGGCGCTTGATTGTCAGCTTGCCGGTGGCGATGATTACGAACTGTGCTTTGCAGCACACGCCAGGCAACGCGCGAAACTGGCAACGCTGGCCGCCAGCCTTGAATTACCGCTGTGGCGCATTGGCGAAATGACCGCAGCAGCGTCGGGAGAAGCTGGCAAGGTCAGCGTCTTTGACCCGGACGGTCTGCCACTTTCTTTTACACATCGAGGCTTTGACCATTTTGGCTAAAGCGCCCTCTCTCCGCTTCCTGTTTTCGCACCCCGCCCACTTTCTGGCTTGCGGTTGCGGCAGTGGCCTGTCGCCGTGGGCGCCTGGTACGTTTGGAACGCTTTTTGCCCTGCTTACCTATGGCCTCATCCGCCCCCATTTTGGCGAAGCGCAATTTGCCATTCTGCTGGCCGCTGCCTACCTGCTGGGCATCTGGTGTGTGCATCGCACCGGCATTGACCTTGGCGAGCCCGACCACGGCAGCATCGTCTGGGATGAAATCATTCCCTTCTGGCTTGTGTTGTACATGAGCCCGCAGGGTTGGCTCTGGCAGCTTGCTGCTTTTGCCCTCTTTCGTTTCTTCGATATTGTCAAATTGCCGCCTGCCGACTGGTTTGACCAGAAAATGAAAAACGGTTTTGGGGTCATGGCCGATGATCTGGCGGCCGCCTTTCACACCTTATTGGTCATCGCAGGCATCAAATGGTTACTGAACTAAATCAATCCGGACTGGAAAGCCTTGCTGCCGAAGTGGGCGCTCGTTTACAGGTGTCCGGCATGGTTCTGGTCACGGCGGAATCCTGCACTGGCGGCTGGGTCGGCCAGTGCCTGACCGCTATTGCCGGTAGCTCGGCCTGGTACGACGGTGGTTTCATTACCTACTCCAACACTGCCAAAATGAGGCTGCTTGGTGTTCCTGAAAGCACGTTGAAGCGGCATGGCGCGGTTTCCGAGCCAACCGCCCGTGCCATGGCTGAAGGCGCACTCGGTCGCAGCACTGCCAACTGTTCGCTCGCCATCACTGGCATTGCCGGCCCTGGCGGTGGTAGTCGCAAAAAACCGGTCGGTACGGTCTGTTTTGCCTGGGCGCAACGCGACGCTGGCTGCGTGGCTGAAACTTGCCTTTTTGAAGGTGATCGCCAGAATGTGCGCGCACAGGCCGTAAGCCATGCGCTGTGCGGCATCAGGGATCGGCTTTAGGCCGCTATTTGTCCTTGCGCCGGGCGCGTGGGTGCGCCGTGTCGTACACCTTGGCCAGGTGCTGGAAATCAAGGTGGGTATAAATCTGGGTCGAAGCAATGCTGGCGTGGCCGAGCATGTCCTGTACGGCGCGCAGATCGCCGGAGGATTGCAGAACGTGCGAGGCAAAGGAATGGCGCAGCATGTGCGGATGCACGTGCACCGGCAATCTTTGCTGCAACGCCCGCTGTTTGAGACGTTCCTCGATGGCGCGAGGACTGAGCCGACCCCCGCGCTGGCTGACGAACAAGGCTTTTTCTTCTAGCGCGGCGAGAGAGGCGCGTTGCGCCATCCAGGCCGCCAGCGCTTCCCTTGCCTTGCTGCCAACCGGGATGATGCGGGTTTTGCTGCGTTTGCCAAGGACGCGAATTTCACCCTCATTGAGCGCAATTTCCAGCGCCTCGACATCAAGTGCCGCCAGCTCGGCCAGACGCAGGCCGGAAGAATAGAGCAGCTCGAACATGGCCTGATCGCGGCAGATCAGTCGCTCGTCACCCAGAGCGCCATCGGTTTCGAGCAGGCGCATGGCTTCATCGACCGGTAACGCATCAGGCAGGCGCTTGGGGGATTTGGGCGGACGAATGCCGGTACAGGGATTGGCTTCGATTGCATCGTTTTTGCCCAGCCAGGCAAAATAGCCGCGCCAGGCCGAAAGCATGCGCCCCAGGCTACGGCCGGAAAGACCACCGGCGTGCAATTGCGCCAGGAAACGCCGGATGTGATGAACGCGCAATTCGGCCAGCGGCGTGCTGGCGGCCAGTTCCTGCAACTTCTGCAGGTCGCGCCGGTAGTTGCTGATGGTATGCGGCGACTGGCGACGCTGGTTCGCCAGCTCCGCCAGCCAGGTTTCGATCACAGCGCCGTATGGGTGACGCGCGCCAGCGCCGCCGAAACCATTTCGCCCAGACGCTCAAGGTAAAGTGTGCCCATATCGGCATAGAAACGCTGCGCATCCTCGCTGCCCAGCGCAATCATGCCGATGGTGCCGCCGCCATTCCGAAGCGCAATCAAGGCCTGCGAACGGATACGGTCAGCGTGCTCGCCAAACCATGACGCCGTGCCAAAACCGGCAGTCGAACCGCAGTAGGGATGCGCCAGGGTTTCGGCGAAAACCTGCAGTTCCTCGCTGACAGCGGCGAATTCCGGCAAATCTTCGACATTTTCTGGTTTGTCCCACAAGCGCAGCGCCACATGCGGCACTGAAAAATCATCACGCAGGTGGAAATTGAGCAGATGGATGACGGCCTGGAAAGTCTCGGAGGCAATCAGTCCCACCGCCAGCCGATGCACTTTTTCGCTGATCGCGTCGTTTTCTTCGCCGAACTTAATCAATTCGGCCAGCTTCGCTTCGAGCTGCTTGTTCTTGTCACGCAGCGTCAGCATTTGCCGTTCGGTCAGCGAAATGGCGCGACCGCCGAGCGGATGCGGTACGTACATGTGCGCCAGCAATTCGGCGTGCTGATCGAAAAAGTCCGGATTGGCCTGCAGATACTTGGCAACTTCGACGGCATCGGTAGGGACGGTCGTCATAGTTCGATTTCTCCTTGGAAGACAGTGGTTGCAGGACCTGTCATGTGGACGGGTTGCCCCGCTCCAGCCCAGGCAATCGTCAGATCGCCGCCGCGCATCGAAACCCGCACCGGCGAATCGGCCAACCCGCGGCGTATGGCGGAAACTGCAGCGCCGCAAGCCCCCGTGCCGCAGGCCAGGGTTTCGCCAGTGCCGCGCTCAAAAACGCGCAGCTTGACGTTGTGACGATCAATGATTTGCATGAAGCCGGCGTTCACGCGCTTGGGGAACCGCGGATGGTTTTCGATCAGCGGGCCATCGGCAGCTACCGGCGCGTTGTCCACATCGGCCACCACCTGCACAGCGTGCGGATTGCCCATCGAAACGGCGCTGATCTCAATCGTCTTGTCACCGACCACCAGCGGCTGCACCGGCGCATCGGTGTCGCTGACAAAGGGAATTTCTTCTGGAACAAAGCGCGGCAAGCCCATATTAACGGTCACTTCGCCATTTTCCTGCAGGCTGAGGCTGATGATGCCCTTCTGCGTTTCAACCCGGATGTCGCGCTTGTCCGTGAGCCCCTGTTCATGCACGAAGCGCACGAAACAGCGGGCGCCGTTGCCACATTGTTCGACTTCGCCACCGTCGGCATTGAAAATACGGTAGCGGAAATCGATGTCCGGCTGACTGGCGGCTTCCACCAGCAAGATTTGGTCGCAGCCAACACCGAAATTGCGGTCGGCCAGAAAGCGCAATTGCTCGGGTGTGAGTTGAATGGATTGGCGGATTCCGTCGAGGACAACAAAGTCGTTGCCCAGGCCATGCATTTTGACAAACTTGAGTTTCACGATACGTTCCGTTCAAAAAGATTTGAAAAGGATAGCAGAGACCGGGGCAGGGCGGGAGAATCGAAGCAGGTTACCGCAGGTCATTGACTTTGGCGGTAGCGCCCGGTATCTTCGGATTGTACGGGCTTTGGCCTGTTGGCGCTGATTTGGACTCAGCTTGCGGGCGCCTAACAAAATCCGGCTAAACGAGGGCGCGCCTGACTTGCGGGGCGACACTGCCGGGCTTCGAGCTGGTTTATGAAACCTATGGCGAACTCAACGCCACCGGCAGCAACGCCGTGCTGGTGTGCCACGCCCTTTCCGGCAGCCATCACATTGCCGGTTGTTACGAGGATCGTCCCAACTCTGATGGCTGGTGGGAAAACATGGTCGGTCCCGGCAAACCGATCGACACCAACCGTTTTTTTGTCGTCGGCGTCAACAATCTGGGCGGTTGCTACGGTTCAACCGGGCCAATGTCAGTCAATCCGGCGACCGGCAAGTGCTATGGCGCCGATTTCCCGCTCGCGACGGTGGAAGACTGGGTGGCCGCGCAGGCGCGTCTGGCTGACCGTCTCGGTATCGACTGCTGGGCGGCGGCAATTGGCGGGTCGATCGGAGGTATGCAGGCGCTGGAATGGACGCTGCAATTCCCCGAACGTATCCGCAACAGCATGGTTGTGGCCTCGACACCCCGCCTGTCGGCACAGAACATTGCCTTTAACGAAGTGGCGCGGCAAGCCATCCTGAGCGACCCGGATTTTCATGGCGGCCACTATTACGAGCATGGCGTGGTGCCGTCACGCGGTTTGCGTCTGGCGCGCATGATCGGCCATATCACTTATCTTTCCGATGACCAGATGGCGGATAAATTTGGGCGCCAGTTGCGCGAGGGCAAGCTCAAATTCAATTACGAGGCGGAATTCCAGATCGAGTCCTATTTGCGCTATCAGGGCGACAAATTTACCGGTTTTTTCGATGCCAACACCTACCTGGCCACGACCAAGGCGCTCGATTATTTCGATCCAGCTGCCAAATATGGCGGCGACTTGCGGGCGGCGATGGCGCGTGCCAAAGCCGATTTCCTTGTCGTTGCTTTTTCGACCGACTGGTTGTTTCAACCGACGTGCAGTTACGAGATGGTCTATGCAGCGCTGCACAACGGCCTTGATGTGACCTATGTCGAAGTCGATAGCACTGCCGGCCACGACGCCTTCCTGCTCGACAATCCCTACTACCATGGTGCCGTGCGCGCTTACATGGAGAGGATCACAACATGACAGAAATTTTCGGGCGCTTCGATTTCGATGTCATTGCGCGCTGGATCAACCGGGGTGAGCGCGTGCTCGATCTCGGTTGCGGCGACGGCGCACTGTTGAAATTCCTCAAGGCCGAACTCGGCGTGCGCGGCTATGGCATCGACAATGATCCGGCCAATGTGCTGGCGGCCATCCAGAACGGTGTCAACGTGTTGCATCTCGATCTGGAAAAAGGCTTGGCCGGCTTTGAGGACGATTCCTTTGACCATGTGATCATGTCCTTGTCGCTGCAAACGGTGCATCACACGGTCGATTTGATGAAGGAAATGCTACGGGTCGGGCATGAGGCGGTGGTTTCCTTCCCGAATTTTGGTCATCGCAGCCACCGCGAGGCGATTGCACAAGGGCGCATGCCGGTTTCGGAAATCCTGCCTTATCAGTGGTTCAATTCGCCCAATGTGCGCTTCTTTACCATTGCCGATTTTGAGGCTTTGTGCGGCGAAAATGAGATCGCCATCCACGAAGGTTTGTTTTTCGACGAAGGTCGCTCCGTTGAGATTGATCCAAACCTCAACGCCGACGTTGCACTCTACCGACTAGGAAGAAAAATCTGATGCCGGCCTGGATAGCGCCGCTGCTGACGCGGCGGATGTTGATTTGCGTTTTTACCGGTTTTAGCTCCGGTTTGCCGCTTTTCCTGCTGCTCAACCTGCTGCCGGCCTGGCTGAAAACCGAGGGTATCAGCCTGAAAGCGATCGGACTGTTTGCGCTGATCCAGTTTCCCTATACTTGGAAATTTCTCTGGTCGCCGCTGATGGATCGCTACGCGCTGCCCTGGATGGGGCGGCGGCGCGGCTGGATGGCAGTGATGCATATCGGCTTGATTGCCGCCATTTGCTGGCTGGGCACGCTGTCGCCGCGCACGGAACTTGGCATGATTGCTGGCGTTGCGATTTTGCTGGCGGTGCTCTCGGCAACTCTTGACATTGCGCTCGATGCCTATCGACGCGAGTTGCTTGAAGATGCCGAGCTAGGACTCGGTAACGCCGTACACGTCAATGCCTACAAGGTAGCGGGCCTGATCCCCGGCTCGCTGTCACTCTTTCTGGCCGATCGCCTGCCCTGGCCGCAGGTTTTTATGATTACCGCGCTGTTCATGCTGCCCGGTCTGGTCATGACCTTACTGGTGCGCGAACCGGCCAAGACGGCGGCGCCGCCGCGCACACTGGCGGCGGCTGTGCTGGACCCGATTCGAGAATTCCTTGGCCGCGCGGGCTGGCAAGGGGCTCTGACGGTATTGGCGTTTATCTTCCTCTACAAATTGGGCGATTCTCTGTGTACTGCGCTGGCGACGCCGTTTTACCTCGATATGGGTTTTACCAAGAGCGAAATTGGCATTGTCGCCAAGAACGCCGGGCTCTGGCCCTCGGTTATCGGCGGTCTGGCAGGTGGTTTGTGGATGGTGCGGCTCGGTATCAATCGCTCGCTGTGGATTTTCGGGCTGGTGCAGATGGTCGCTATTTTGGGCTTTGCCTGGCTGGCAACACAGGGCAGTGGGGTGGCAAATCCCGAGCGGCTGGCATCGCTGGCGTTGGTCATCGGTACCGAGGCCTTTGGTGTTGGTCTGGGAACGGCAGCATTTGTTGCTTTTATTGCCCGCAGCACACATCCATCCTACACGGCGACTCAGTTTGCGCTGTTCACCAGTCTGGCGGCTGTGCCGCGCACCTTCATCAATGCTTCCGCCGGGTGGCTGGTGGAAAATCTGGGGTGGACGAATTTCTTCCTGCTTTGCTTTGTATTGGCAGTGCCGGGGATGGTGCTACTACTAAAAGTGGCGCCGTGGAAAGAAAAACCGGCGGCGTTAGCCCAACTGTGATTGCAGGGCTTTCCAGCTACGCCAGACGAAAAAGGCGCGCTTGGCCCAGCGCCAAGCGCGCCGCGGCCTTGCGATCAGGAGACCGACCGCGAAGGCCGCGATGATTTGTGGATGGCGCTTGAGCCAGTGCGCACCGTCCACAGCGCGATCGGCAACCCCCAGTAAACGCGCTACCGGCTGCATATGCCCTGCCAGGGTGCCGCGCTGCATGGCGATGTGCGCGGTCAACTCGCCGCGCCGAGTGGCTAGTTCGAACCGGCGCTGCAGACTCATGGCTGATCCGGCGCTGTGCTTTGCAACGCCGCAATGTCCTTGTCGAGTTCCTTGATACTGGCGCGGAACAGGGCGGAGGGCTGCTTCAGGCGAGAACGCAGGTGCAGCGCGAAAAGCGCGCCGATGAAAAGCGTTGTCCCCGCTGATAGCCCAAGAACCAGCACCCGCTGTTCCCAGTAGACAATAGCGAGCCAGACAATGACAAGAACAATACCCAGAGAGAGCAGAAAAACTGCGGCGGCGGTGCTGATCAGCAGGTCGATGAGCCGCAGTTTCTCCTCCTCCGCCTCGTTGGCGAGGAGTTCAAGCCGGGTGCGACCCGTGGCCACCAGAGTGACCAGCAGGCCTTTCAGGGCGGCGAACAGATTGGAGTGGTCGCCACCTTGTGCGTTTGCCATGCCGGCTTAACGACGGCCGATCAGCACGCCAAGGGCAAGCCCGACGGCTGCGGCAACACCGACGGCCTTCCAGGGATGCTCATGGACGAAATCATCGGTGGCAGTGGCAGCGACTTTCGCCTTGTCCATAACGACGGCTTCGGCATCGGCCAGGCGTTCTTTGGCGTCACGCAGTTTGGCTTCGATCTTTTGGCGCAGTTCGCCCATTTTGTCTCCGGCAGCACCGGCGGTGGCACGCAGGATATCATCAGCGTCAGCGACGACGGCTTTCAGATCAGAAACGAGTTTTTCCTTGCTGGCGGCGGTAAGTTGTTGGGGCATTTGGTGACCTCTCGAAGAAATGGTTATGTGGGTTAAGGACGAGACAAGAGTAGCCTGTTCACATGGCGAAATCAACCTTGAAAAAGCAAGTACGTTTGGGAAAGCGCATCCGTTAAATTGACGGCAAGCATAAAATAAGGCCTTATATTAACTGGCGGGTATGGGCAGGGCGTTGTCCTGTCACCTGGATTAAGTCGCTAAACAAATTTTGAGGCGGGAAAATGGTGGACACTCCACAAAAACCGGGCAAAAACGAAATTCTGCGTGAGTTGGGTCGGGGCGCCGACAGTGAGGCGTGCTTTGTCGGCGGAGCCGTCAATACCGATGATGCACTTGTTCATGCGGTGGGTTCGCGCGGGTCGGATTTCACCTCTATGCCTCAGGTGGTAGCTTCTTCGGAGGCGACGCAGACACCGCCGCCCATGCCCCCCGGTCTGGTAGATTTCATCGGCGCTCAACGTGGCGCTGCAATTGCTCCCGGTAAGCTCAAAGCGGAAGCAGACAAGCAAGCTGTAGAGCGATCAAACTTTTGCCTGATTGCTGCCGGAATTGGTTTGGTATTGATGATTGTTGCCACTGCGGGCATTTATTTGATCAAGCGGGACATGGCCAGGCCGGACAAGGTCACCTCTTCCCGGGCGGTTTCGGTCGCTGCTGGAGCGAAGGACACCAATGGCCCGCCTGCCGCACCGGCGACCAAGCGCGAGACGATTGTCAAAAATCCGTAATTGCGCAAGTAAGCGCAAATCCGAGTTATTGCATCGGCAATTATTGTGCTGTGGGTGCGGAATCAGGCCAGGTGTTCGTACTCGGCAAAATCAGCCTGTGCTTCGTTGACGGAACTGCCAAAGCAGATGGTGCCCGTTCCCTGTAGCAGCACTTCTTCACGCCGCAGCAGCGTTTCCTTTTCGCCCTTGGGCGAAAGGTAAGTGCCATTGGTACTCAGGTCGATGAGCATGTATTTGTCGCCGCGCCGCTCGATGCGGGCGTGGTGGCGCGAGGCCTTGCGATCCTCGATAACCATGTCGCTGTTCAGGTCGCGACCCAGGGTCAGCAGGGAACACTTTTCGTCGAGCAACAAGGCTTTGCCCCGGTAGCGCAAACAAAGCTTGGGGGCGTGGCGGGAGAGCATCTTGTTGATTGACTCGGCTTTCATGGTCAGCTCTTCGTTTGAGCGCCACAGCACTTCAAAAACGTGCACACCATCGGCTTTGCCTTTAACCGAAAGTTGTTCCAGATCGCGCGTCGACTCGCGCAGCAAGACGGGCAATTGATCAATGGTGTCTTTGCTGGTCAGTGTCTGTTCGGAATTGGCCAGACCGACGATGCGGGCGGCTGTATTGACGGTGTCGCCGAAAACATCGTTATCCTGCTCGATACAGCTGCCATAATGAAAACCAATGCGAACAGTCAGCTTGACGCCGGAAACCGCCGGCAGGTCGCTGATGCGCTGCTGCATCTCAACCGCTGCCATGAAAGCACTTTCAGCGGTTTCAAAGGTTGCCATGACTTCATCGCCAATGGTCTTGACGAGGCGGCCCTTGAGCCCCTGAATGGCGATTTGCATGCGCTTGATGACGCGATCAACGGCACGCTTGGCTTCGGAATCGCCC
The DNA here is from genome assembly GCA_018262285.1 of Pseudomonadota bacterium. GTDB lineage: Bacteria > Pseudomonadota > Gammaproteobacteria > Burkholderiales > Rhodocyclaceae > UBA1934. Next base: position 15,603 of record JAGTRX010000045.1, read on the forward strand.
AGATGTTCGTAGAGCTTGGTGCTGCCGGAAACATCGGCAAACAGCACCGCCAGGTTACGCTCGACGCCAGCCATTTTTGCTCCTCAAGGGGAATTGCTTCAAATCAGGGGTTTAATAATAGCAAAATTGGTGACTGACGACGCAATACCTCTGCTGGATGTCAAAAACCTCTATGTTTTTGCGCTGAAAGTCAGCGGAATACCTTTGAAATTGGCAGTCTCCGCAACAGTTTCTTCACCATTTTCCCCGTTGGCAACGCTCAGATGGCGGAAATCGAACAATTGATGATCGGCCAGATGCGAGGGTGTGATGTTTTGCAGGGCATTGAAAACGGATTCGGTGCAGCCTGGGTAACGGCTATCCCAGTCCTGCATCATTTCACGCACCTTCTGGCGCTGCAGATTGTCCTGTGAACCGCAAAGGTTGCAGGGGATTATGGGGAAACCCATGCCGCGTGCAAACTTGGCAATGAGCGCTTCCGCGCAATAAGCCAACGGCCGGATGACAATGTGGGCACTATCATCGGTTCGCAGCTTGGGCGGCATGGCCTTCAATTTGCCGCCAAAAAAAAGATTCAGAAAAAGGGTGTGCACGATGTCGTCACGGTGATGACCCAGCGCAATTTTGTTGGCGCCCAGTTCCTTGGCCGTTTGGTAGATCACGCCGCGTCGCAGGCGGGAGCAGAGCGAACAGGTTGTTTTGCCTTCGGGAATTTTCTCTTTGACCACACGGTAAGTGTCGCGCTCGACGATGTGGAATTCAACGCCCAGTTTGGCAAAGTAAGCCGGCAAAACCTCGGCAGGAAACCCCGGCTGTTTCTGGTCAAGGTTCATGGCAATCAAGCGGAATTTGACCGGCGCCTTGGCCTGTAACCCCATCAGAATGGAAAGCAGTGCGTGCGAATCCTTGCCGCCGGAAACGCAAACCAGAACAGTATCGCCGGCCTCGATCATGTTGTAGTCGAAAATGGCTTTGCCGACCCGTGTTTCGAGCTGTTTCTTGAGTTTGAGGACGTTGTTGGAGATTTCCATGGGTGGTTTGATGCGGATTGCCGGGTAAAAACGGAGGCAAGCATTCTAACCGAGCTTGGCAAATTGCCGCGCAGGCAATACATTTCAGGCACGATGACGTGCACAACTCATATTCCAGCGCCAAATCCTGATGCCAAGGTCGCCAGTGACCAGCTTTGCGAACTGATTCGAGGCGAAATCGAAGCCGGTGACGGCTGGATCAGCTTTGCGCGCTACATGGAGCTGGCTTTGTATGCGCCGGGTTTGGGCTACTACGCAGGTGGTTCGGAAAAATTTGGTGCGGTTGGCGATTTTGTCACCGCCCCCGAATTATCGCCACTTTTTGCCAGAGCCTTGGCGCGGCAGGTGGCGCAAATCATGAAGTTGAGTACGTCGGCGATACTTGAATTTGGTGCCGGTTCTGGCCGTTTGGCGGCCGATTTGCTGTCGGCTTTGGCGGTTCGCGGTGAGATGCCTCAGCGTTACGACATCCTTGAACTGTCGGCCGAATTGCGCCAACGGCAAACCAAGACTCTCGCCCAGCAAAACTGCGCCTTGAATTGGCTCGACCATTTGCCGGAGAGTTTCTCCGGCGTTGTTATCGCCAACGAAGTGCTCGATGCCATGCCGGTGCACCTCGTGGCCTGGCGTGCCAAAGGAATTGTTGAGCGTGGCGTTGCACTGGACGAAAAAGGCTATTTCACTTTTAGCGAACGACCCGCCAGTGGCCGCCTGTTGGCGGAAGCCGAAAGTATCGCCAAAGCCTGTGCATTAAGCCCGGATTATGAGAGTGAAGTGGCGCTGGCAGCGCCGGCCTGGTTGGCGGCCTGGGGCGAACGATTCAAGTTGGGCGCGCTGATTCTGATCGATTATGGTTTCCCACGCTGCGAGTTTTACCACCCGCAGCGTCGCCGTGGAAGCTTGATGTGTCACTACCACCATTGGGCGCACGACGATCCGTTTTTCTTGCCCGGACTGCAAGACATCACGTCGCATGTCGACTTTACGGCTCTGATGCAGGCGGCGGATGCTGCCGGGCTGGAGTTGTACGGCTATACCAGTCAGGGATGTTTTCTGGCCAATTGCGGCCTGCTCGACGAACTGAACGGCTTGACGCCGGGTTCGGACGAATACCAACGCGCCGCAACTGCCGCGCACCGTTTGCTGTCGCCGCAAGGCATGGGCGAAAGCTTCAAGATTTTGGTTCTTGGTCGAGGGCTGGAGCAAGCGCTACTCGGTTTTTGCGCGGGTGACCGCAGTTATCGTTTGTAAACAAGGAATTTATTTTTCGCCGCAAGGTCTATACTAACAAGGTAATTGTTGTGGGGGAATATCATGGACGTTGCAGGAATCGGTAGTTTAAGCACTGCGCTTTCGGCGGCGCAGACGGGCGATGCAGTGTCGATTCTGGTCATGAAAAAGGCCATGGAAATGCAAGGCCAAAGCGCTCTGGCTTTAGTGCAGGCGGCAACGCAGACAACTGCCGCTAACCCGGCTAATCTTGGTCAGAGCGTCGACGTCAAGGCTTGATCAAGTTTTGACTGTAGCCTATTGCGGCACTTCTTTTTCCAGCCAGTCGCGTATTGCCGAAGTAACGCGCTGCCAGCTCTTTTCGTGCGTGAGGGCGTGGCCCATGCCGCGAAATATGCGGTGAGGCAGGCCGTAAGTTTGGGCGGTTGACTGGACAAGAAAGGGCGAGACAACGTTGTCCTTTTCAGCGCCCAAAATCAACATCGGCGGGCGTTCCAGTTTGGCCAGACCGGCCTCGTGAAAAATGGAAACTTCCCAGATGGCGCGCTGCGATTCCGGCAACAGGCGCATGAGATAGCGGTTGAGTTCAATTTCCTCGATGGGCTCGGCAAAAAGAGCATCGCGCAGGGCATGCGGGGTGGGCTGACCGCTCTCCAGGAGTTGATTGAGATCGATCAGGGTCGAAGGTTTGGAAAACATCAGATGAAACTGGCCGGCCATCATGCCTTGCGGTGGCGCCGAGCACATCAACACTGCTCCTTTGGCAATGCGGCGTTCGAGTGCCTTCTGGACGACAAACCCTCCGAGAGAGTGACCGATGAGTACTGGTGTTTCACCCAGCCAGTCGAGAACAGTCATGACGTCGTCGACGTAATCCGAGATGGTATGCCACTGCACCAGATTTTTGCGCTCACTGCCGCCATGACCGCGCAATGAAAGTGCAAAACAGCGATACCCTTGCTCCTCGAACCAGGGCATATAGTGATCGAGCCAGGTCCAGGCGCCGGTGTAGGCGCCATGCACAAAAAGCAGCGCGGGTTTTGTGCTGTCGCTGGCTGGTTTGGCAGAATAAACTTCCAGACCGTTGACGAGGTGTTTTTGAATCATGAATGGCTTTCGATGTGTGATGCCGGCAGGCGCAGGGCGGAGCGGGCAGCACGTTGGCAGGAATTGGCGATTTCGTCGAGTGAGAGTCCGCGCAGTTCGGCCAGAACGGCCGCGATACGGGGCAATTCGGCCGGACTGTTGCGGCCATGGTCGAGCCATACAGGGGGGATGTCGGGGGCGTCGGTTTCGAGGACAATGGCTTCGAGCGGCAAAGTCGCCGCCAGATCGCGAATATGACGCGACCCCGGGAAAGTCATGGCGCCGCCAAAGCCGATCTTGAAACCCATATCGATGAAGGCATCGGCTTGCTGCCGGCTGCCGTTAAAGGCATGCGCAATCCCACCGTGAACACGAATCCGGCGCAGGTATTTCAATACATGATCGACCGCTCGGCGCGAATGCAGGATAACGGGCAGATCGAGTGAACGCGCCACTTCCAGTTGCGCCGCAAAAAAGTGTTCCTGACGCGCTCTGGCAACGTTGGCGACAAAATAATCGAGGCCAATCTCACCCACCGCAACCGCTTTTTCCTCGACCAGCCAGGTACGCACAGTTTCGACGTCCGGATAATTTGCCTGCATGACGTAGAGCGGATGAATGCCATAGGCTGGCAGGCAACCCGGGTGCTGCTGGCAACAGGCGCGCACGGCCGCAAAATTTGCGACATCCACGGCCGGCACGATGATTTGACCAACCCCGGTGTTCAAGGCCGAAGCATGCACCTCGGCACGGTCGGCATCAAATTCGGCTGCGTCAAGGTGGCAGTGAGTGTCGATCCAGTCAGTCAAAATGTTAGCCTTGCGCAGACATTCTGGAAATGCCGTAAAAATTGGCTGCCATTGCTTATTCCTTGCCGCTTTCGCGGCTGACCTGGAGAACTTCAGGCAGGCGTTGCAAGGCGCGCATGACTTGCTCCAAGTGGGCACGATCAGCGACTTCAATGGTGAAACTGAGCGTGGAGAAGACGTGTTTATCAGGATCGCCCATGCTGACATCGACAATATTGGCGTCAGCCCGGGTAATGCTTGCCGCTACCTGAGCAAGAACGCCGCGCTTGTCTTTGACGCCTACATTTATACTGACTTCGAACAGCTTTCCCTTTTCCGGCTCCCATTCGATGTGCATCCACTTGCCGGGTTCGTTCTGCCGGGAGCGCACAATGTTCGGGCAGTCAACGGTATGCACAACCAGGCCGTGTCCTTTGCGGATGGCGCCGACGATGGGGTCGCCAGGAATAGGCTGGCAACAACTGGCCAACTGGATGGCCATGCCTTCGGTGCCGTGAATGGCGAGAGTGCTGGTGGTTTGTGTCGAGGGGATTTCCTCGCGCGCTAGAAGGAGGCGCGCAACGACGGCCGGGACGCGCTTGCCCAGGCCGATATCGGTGAACAGATCGTGTAGCGTGCTGCTGCCGCTACTGTTGACCAGTTGTTGCCAGTTCAATTCGGCGACCGAAACCGGCAGAACGCCCATGGCCAGGAGTTCCTTGTAAAGCATGCGCTTGCCCAAGGCGGCTGATTCGACCTTTTGCATGTTGCGGAGAAAATGGCGGATCCTGCCGCGGGCGCGCCCGGTCTTGGCCAGGCTCAGCCAGGAAGCCTGCGGAACGGCCGAGGGTTCGGTATTGATTTCAACAACATCGCCATTGCGCAATTTGGTGCCAAGTGGCGAAAGGACATGGTTGATCAGGGCGGCCGTGCAGTGGTTACCTACATCGGTATGCACGGCATAGGCAAAGTCGATGGCAGTGGCGCCGCTGGGCAGGGTCAAAATTTTGCCATTGGGCGTGAAGACATAAACTTCATCCGGGAAAAGGTCAATTTTGACGTTTTCGAAAAATTCCGAGGAGTCGCCGCTCTGTGTTTCCAGCAAGGATTGCAGCCATTTATGGGTCTTGATTTCGAGTTCGGTGCTGTTACCCGGGTCGCTTTCCTTATAAAGCCAGTGCGCGGCGATGCCTTCCTGTGCCACCTGGTGCATTTCACGGGTGCGGATTTGCACTTCAACCGGGGTGCCGTAAGGGCCGATCAGCGTTGTATGCAGCGATTGGTAGCCGTTGGCCTTGGGCAGGGCGATGTAATCCTTGAACTTGCCCGGCACCGGTTTGTAGAGTGCGTGCAGCGCACCGAGGGCAAGATAGCAGGCGGCAAGACGATCAACCACGACCCGGAAGCCATAAATGTCGAGCACCTGTAGAAAAGACAGATGCCGATCCTTCATTTTGCGATAAATCGAATAAAGACTTTTTTCGCGTCCGAAAACTTCGGCATCCAGGTCTTCCGCCTTCAATTTATTGCCCAGATCTTCGAGAATTTTGCCCAGCAATTCACGCCGGTTGCCGCTGGCGGCGCGCATGGCTTTTCTGAGCACGCTGGCACGCACCGGGTGAATCAGCTCGAAACAGGTATCCTGCAATTCCCGATAAAGTTTGTTCAAGCCGAGGCGCAGAGCGATGGGTGCGTAAATATCGAGGGTTTCCAAAGCGATGCGACGGCGTTTGTCCGGCCGCAATGATGCCATGGTGCGGATATTGTGGCGGCGGTCAGCCAACTTGATCAACACCACGCGCAAGTCGCGCGCCATCGCCATCAGCATTCGGCGGAAATTTTCGGCCTGGGCGTCCTTGTAGGTAGCAAACTCGATTTTATCGAGCTTGGAAAGACCATCGACCAGATCGGCAACCTCCTGTCCGAAATGCTCGCCAAGCTGTTTTTTGTTGATCTGGGTGTCTTCAAGGACATCATGCAGGAGAGCCGCCATAACGGCTTCCGTGTCCATGCGCCATTCCACGACAGCGCCGGCAACAGCGAGCGGGTGGCTGATGTAAGCCTCACCGGAGAGGCGCTTCTGGTGCGCGTGCGCCTTGGCGGCGAAAGCGTAAGCCGCCTCGATACGAGCGATGTCTGTGGCCGGCAGATAGGCGAGGCTATCTACAAAAGCCCGATAGTCCCGGTCTTCAGTGCTATGGGAATCCGGTTCTGGCGCAGGCTCCATCTGCCACCGGCCCCGGTTGTCAGGCCTGCCCGCGATTCAGGATTTCCAGGCCGTACTTGCCTGCCGCCATTTCGCGCAGGGCAATCACGGTCGGCTTGTCGCGATCCGGCTCGACCATGGGCGTGGCGCCATTGGTCAATTGGCGGGCACGATAAGTTGCTGCCAGGGTAAGCTGGAAGCGGTTCGGGATTCTCTTAAGGCAATCGTCAACGGTAATGCGTGCCATGGGCAACCTCTATCATTTCATTAAACGGGAAAACAGCGCCGGGTGTCGGCAACGCTGGGCTTCCAGGCGCAGCCGTGAGGCGCGCACGATTGCGCAGAGATCATCCAGCGCCTGATTCAAATCGTCGTTAATAATAACATAGTCGAATTCGCCGACATGGCGCATTTCTTCCTCGGCGGCCGCCAGACGGCGGGCGATGACCTCGGCGCTGTCGGTGCCCCGGTTGTCCAGACGGGCAGACAGTGCGTCCTGATTCGGCGGCAGGATGAAAACGCCGATCGCCTCGGCAAAGAGAGAGCGTACCTGACGCGCCCCCTGCCAGTCGATTTCGAGCAGAACGTCGTTGTCGGAAGCCAGCTCCGCATCGATCCAGACCCGCGAGGTGCCGTAGAAATTGCCGTGTACCTCGGCCCATTCGAGAAAGTCGCCCCGCGCCTGCATGGCGCGGAATGCCTCGACCGAGACGAAATGATATTCGCGGCCATCGACTTCGCCCGGGCGGGCGGGACGGGTGGTAAAAGAAGTCGACAAACGGATTTGAGTCTTGCGCTCAAGCAACAGGCGAACCAGAGTTGTTTTTCCGGCCCCCGAAGGGGCTGCAACCACATACAGATTGCCGGCCATTTCGATCTCCAAAGGTGGTGCAGGAAGAGAAGGGTACAAAATATTGCAGGGAAAAGCATCACCCGAGCTTACTGAAGTTTTTGAAAAACCAGCTCAGTATGCGGGTTTTTGACTTGGGATTTCCGCCTTAAGCGCAGAAGCGCTCCGCTAAAGATATCTTTTCATTCGGTTTGCCCGCTTTCCGTAATTAAAACTCCCGCTGCGCCAACTACAATCACTTCGTTGATTTCCGAGCAAGTCATTGGCTTCTCTCACGGAAGGGTTTTTGCAGGCGGGCCTGCAGGCGTACCATGCGAACACTGGTCTGCCCGTCTTTATCCGCCGGATACCGCAGCAGATATTCGTCGACAGCCCCATGTATAAAGGCCTCGCGCCTCGCTTCTGGCACGCATTCGGTATAGGGTTGCCAGACGGTCCTGATCCAGCCAAGCAAGCCTTCGCGATCAGCATAGCGCATCTCTTTCGGAAGCAAACATAACTCCGGCGCCTCTAGCCCCGCCTCAGCGCACCAAGGGCGGTAATCCTCCGGGCGATGGAAACCATAAGACAGCTCAAAATTGACAAAAAAATTCTGCCATTCCGGGCGCGCCCGCACCCGGTCAAAAGCCGCAATGATTTCGGCGGCGTTACCGTAACCCCCCATTTGCAGAACGGCGCGCCCCCCGGGTTTGAGCGCACGGGCAATGCCAGCCAGCACCGGACGATGATCCTTGACCCAGTGCAAGGCCGCATTGGAAAAAACCAAGGAAAATTCTTCCTGAAAAGGCAGGCTGGCAGCATTTTCGACCGCAAAGCACAAACGGCCCTGGCGTCCGGGTACATGCTGGTGATGGGCGTGCCGGATCATGTCGGCGGAGCAGTCGACGCCGACAGCATGACCGCTGACCAATTGATCGGCAATGTGCGCCGTGTGGCGTCCATCGCCACAACCGATATCGAGCACCGTGTCGTCTGGCTGCAATTCGAGCAGCCCAATCAATTCTTGCGCCCATTTCTCCTGGCCAGACGAGTGCCTGGCGTAATCCTCGGGATTCCAGCGGTACATTTTTTCCTCCTCAAAAAGTTGACAAGGGCAGTGTCGCCGGATTTAGGTTTCGTGAAAATTGATGTTTTGCGATGATTCCATCACAATTAACGATGGCTATCCTGCAGCAAATGATCGTAAAGGCGTTGAACTGCCGGCGCCAATGGCTGCCCGAGTCGCCTGCACAAATGTAATTGGCGTTTGGCCCAGGGATCAGTCAGTTCCAGGCTGACCAGCCCGAGCGAAGCGACATAAGGCGTCGTGGCCATTCTAGGGACAACGCCGACCCCCAAACCGGCGGCGACCATGGCACAAACGGCGTCAAAACTGGTCACACGGATGCGCAAGGGCAATTCGCGTCCCGCTTCTGCAGCGGCACGCAACAGGTAGGCGTGTAGAGCGCCGCTGGCATGCAGCCCGATCAGCGGAAAATCGAGCGCCTCGGCGAAAGCAAGTTGCCTTTTATTTTGTAAGGCGTGACCCGGCGGCACCAATAGCACCAGTTCATCACAACGGAAAGGCAGTTGTTCCAGATCGGGATGCTGGATCAGATCGCTGACGATGCCAATATCGGCAGTTCCTTCCAGAACGGCCTGTACCACCCGGCTGCTGACTTGTTCTTCCAGATGGATTTGTAAATTCGGGTTTTCCTCGGCAAAGCGCGCCAGCGCCGCTGGCAAAAACTGGACGATGGCCGAAATATTGGCAAAAAGGCGAACCTGCCCGGTCATGCCAGCGCCAAAACCGCGAATCTCACTTTCCAGTTGGCGTGCCTGCTCGATCAGACCTCGCGCCCGGCCCAGCAAAACTTCGCCGGCGGGCGTCAGGCTGATGCCGCGACGATGGCGTTCCAAAAGCGCCACCCCCAGGGCGCCTTCGAGATCGGACAACCGCTTGCTGATGGCCGAGGCCACGGTATGGCTGCGTTCAGCCGCACGGGCAATGCTGCCGGCTTCAGCAGCGGCCACGAAGAGTTCAAGGTCGCGCCAGTCGAAACGGGTACTCATGTCAGTCCTGTCCAGAGGATTCCTTATTGTCTGCTAATCGCTCATTTCCTGAAAGCACGGAAATCGCCTGTTAAACTTTCGGCATGTTCGTCAATCCATCTCCATGGGCCGACCTGCTCGCCCTGCCCAATGTTCGCCCCTACCAGCTCCACGCGCTGGAAGCCTTGCAGGAGCGCTATCGGGCGGGAGAGCGTCAAGTTTGTCTCGTCGCGCCGCCGGGTGCCGGCAAAACTCTGTGCGCCCTGCTGACAGCCGTTGCCCTTGACCGCATCGTTGACGTCTGTGTGCCAACGACCGCCCTGGTCGAACAATGGGAGGCGGCAGTATGCCGCGCCTTCGAGACACTAGTCGAAGAGGCTGTCACCCCGGTCAGCATCACCACCTATGCCGGACTGAAAGGTTTCCGCCCCGATGCGCTGGTGATTCTCGACGAAGCGCATCATGTGCAGGCCAAGTGGGGAGAGACCGTTCAGAAGTTGCTGGGCAAAGGCAATCTGCTGCTCGGGCTGACAGCGACGCCGCCCTTGCCCGAGCGGGAAGCGCAGCGCTTTTTTGATCTGGTCGGTAACGATCCGGTTGTTATCGATGCGCCGCCATTGGTGCGCGATTCACATCTGGCGCCTTATCTCGAATTCGTCTGGCCGGTGCTGGTCGATGTCGACGATGCACCTTTGTTGCGCGAGGCTGATCGACAATTGCATGCGTTGGAAGAGGCGCATCGACCGGCCTTGACCGACTGGATGCGGCGCGAATTGCAGGAACATCTGTGGGAGATGACCGAAGACCGCTTCGCCAGTCGCCAACATCTTCTGGTTTCGCTGTGCCGGACGCACCGCGCGCTCGGCGGCGAATTGCCGCTCGACCTGCCGCCGGATGCCGAATTGCTGGCGCCGCCGACCTTACTCGACCGGGCGGTGGTGCTGGCGGCGATGACGAACAACCATGCCCAAATGATCGCAGCGTTGAAGAAGGCTGGTTTCAGCCGCTCCGGTGAGCAGATCGTCATGCGACAGGATCTCGGACTCGGCCAGTTGACCCAGACACGGGCGCGTCTGCGCGGCGCCATGGAGGTCTTGCTGCACGAATGGCGCGTTTGCGGCGATTCCCTGCGCGCGCTGGTACTGACCGACCGCGATGTGGAAGGCGAACGCCTGTCCAGTCGTGAAATACTGAAAGCACTGGTCAGCGACCCGCAAACCGATGCACTTGATCCTATCATGGTGACCGGAAGCTGCTTCTGGGTCGATGACGACCTGTGGCCACGCATTGCCGCCAAGATGCCCGATCTGCCCTGGCAGAATGCCGGCGGCCATCACGAAATCGATGTGACCGGCTGGGAAGTCAAGAAGCGTGTGGCGCTAGCTACCCAACTGTTGCAAAGCGGAGCCACCCATTGTTTGGTCGGCACCTTGCATTTGCTCGGTGAAGGCTGGGATTGCCCGGCGGTGAATTGCCTGGTCGACCTGACCGGCATCGCCGCACAGGTTTCGGTTGGCCAGATGCGCGGTCGCGCCCTGCGCCTCGATCCGCAAGATCCGGCCAAGGTCGCCTCGCTGTGGGAAGTTGTTGCCCTGCTGCCCGGCGTCAGTGGCGGCGAACGCATGCTTGAACAATCTCGTCTGCGCCATACCCATACCTTCGGCCTTGATGGTGTCGGCAATATCCGCAGCGGCATTGAACGCATAGACCCCATTCTGGCCGGCGATGTGGCAAATGTGGCGGCCGCCAGTGACACCTTGCGGCACAACATGCAGGAACGTTTGGAAAACTGGCCGGTAGCCAAAAAACGCTGGCAAGTCGGCAAGGAATACCTCGACCAGCATCGCTGGCAGGTTGAGAAATTAAGTGATGTGACAGCGCGGCCGGTAAAACTGGTCTTGAATACGTACACGGTAGCAGCCGATAGCAACAGCGTCGCGGTTCAGTGGAAACGCCGCCGTATCCTGCGCGGTGTTCTGGGTAGCGGCAGTTTGAGCCTTGTGGCAGGCGCAGCCGTCTATCTTGGAATACCGATGCCGGTGGTGGCTGGTCTGGGCATGTCTGGCTTCGGCTTGCTGGGCTGGACGCTTGCAAGCGGCTGGCGGAAAGACCATCTGGAACGGGCTCTGCGTGCCAGCATGCTGCGCTGCCTGCATGAAGCACTCACAGAAATAGGGCAGGTCAGCGGCCAGCTTGTGATGGACGAAAAAACCGCCAGCATCGCCGACGATAGCGCCGGCTCGCGTCACTTTGCCGAGGCGGCGCAGGAATTACTGGGGCCAGTGCGCTATCCGCGCTATTTGTTGCTCGACTGGCGGCAAACGGCGTGGTCAGTGCCGTCAGCGCTCGGCGTTTCCAAGGGGTCCGCAACCCGTTTTGCACGGGGCTGGGCGCGCCATGTTAGCGCCTGCCAGATCGTCTATGCCCGCCAGGGCGAAGGGAAAGCGCTGCTGATTGAAGCGTGGAAGAACAATCGCGGGCTTGAAGTGCCGTTACTGGTGGAGTATTGGGAATAAGCAAAAGAAAAACCCCGGCGCAGATGCGGCCGGGGTTGGGGGGCAAAAATGAGGCGGGTTAGTAGAGTACCTTCGGGCCGTAGGTGTAGGTTGCTGCGCAATCAAGACCCGTGCAGGTTGTCTGCAGCATGCGGTTGATGATCGTGCCGGAATTGTGCAGGGCGCGGAAGTGTCCCACGCCACCCGACGAGTCGCCGCCCATCAGCGCGGTGTAGGAGTAGTCCGCCCAGTTCCAATCCACTTGGCCCGCCGGTGTGCCTGCGCCGATGTTGACCTGCGCCTTGACGTTGCTGGCGGTATTGAACTTGCCGGTTTCGGCGCAGGTTGAGTAGTAGGTGTTGGTGGAACACGCCACTTCATCCTTGTTGCCTGCCGAGATCGAATAGAACTGCGCAGCCGTATTGTAGCTGGGCGCGCTGCGCATGGAGTTGGAGGAGCCACTGCCCGTCCAGCTATTGGTCACATAAACACCCCAGTACCAGCCTTGCGGGAAGAAACCGAAGATGTAGCTGTTGTACACATTTTGCGAACCGCAGGTCGGCGTTGCCGCATTGGCGTAGCCGGTGTAGTAGCAGCTATTGAGACCACGCAACCCACCGCCGATATTGATGAATTTGCGCACACTGCTCCACTTGCTGTTGTACTTCAAGGCGGCCAGGGTCATGCTGACGCCCATCGAATGCGTGATTACATCGACTTGCGTCTTGCCGGTATAGGCTTTCACCTTGTCGATGAAAGTGGTGATGATGCTGTATTTGGTAGGCTGATGGTAGTTTTGCGAGGACATCACGGCATTACGCTCGCTGTCGCTAAGGTAGGTCACGCCAAACAGTTCGCAGTCCTTGTAGCCCTGTGCCTTCAACTCGTCGTAAACCGAGCGCGGTGCCAGAGCGTAGCCGGTAACTTGACCCGGAGGGGCATCGAAACTGGAAGCGTTGTCGCCATTGCCGTGAATGAAAACAACCGGGGTTTTGGTCGCCGTGCAACTTGCGGCGCCACCAAAGCCGCCGTAGCCCACGCCCGGCGCAAAGCTGCCGGCGTACTGGGTCGAATTGGTGCAATTCAGGCCGTTGTAGCTGCCGCAATCAAGTGCTTGTGCAGCAGTCGCGCAGAACAAGCCAGTCGCCAAAGCTCCGAGGGAGCGATTCAAAGAATTTCTTGCCATGTCTGTCTCCTTGAAAATTTTTATAGGGTTAATCCTGAACATGCTCTCATTCAAGCACTGAAATTTTTAATCTTCAGTAAGGGTAAACCCTAATGGACAAAAATTCATCCCCCGATCAGAACCGGCATCTTGGTGGATCAAGTAGATGATATTTATGCAAATTCACATTGTTTTTGTGGCAAAAGCACCTTAACTGATTGAATTTATATAAATAAGCACATGATTATAGACTTGAAAATTTCTGCGGAAGAATGCCTTTGGCAAATCCCTCTTGCAGTGATGTTGTCTTGGATGCT
>JAGTRX010000001.1 GCA_018262285.1 Pseudomonadota bacterium
TGGTTTGTTGCGCATGGTGAGCCAGCGCCGCAAGCTCCTTGACTACCTGAAGGGCAAGAACGTCGAGGCGTATCGCAAGTTGATCACCAGCCTCGGACTGCGCAAATAATTTTGCGTTAGTTTCAGCGATAGAGCGGTATGGCTTGACGGCCATCACCGCTCTTTGTGTTTTTGCCTGTCAGGTAAATTCCCGGCGCGCATTGTTGAGATGAATGAAAGGACAATATGTTTAATATCGTGAAAAAGAGTTTTACCTACGGCGCCCATCAGGTGACCCTGGAAACCGGCGAAGTTGCCCGTCAGGCGAGTGGTGCCGTTGTGGTGTCGATGGAAGATACCGTGGTGCTGGTGACGGTGGTTGGTGCCAAATCGGCCAAGTCTGGCCAGGATTTCTTTCCGCTGACCGTGGATTATCAGGAAAAGACCTATGCTGCCGGCCGTATTCCCGGCGGCTTCTTCAAGCGTGAAGGTCGCCCGTCCGAGAAGGAAACGCTGACCTGCCGCCTGATCGACCGTCCGATTCGCCCGCTGTTCCCGGATGGTTTTTACAACGAAGTGCAGATTGTGGCGACGGTGTTGTCGCTCAATCCGGAAATCGATCCGGATATTCCCGCCTTGATTGGCGCTTCCGCTGCTCTGGCGATTTCCGGCCTGCCGTTCAACGGCCCGATTGGTGCGGCTCGTGTCGGCTACATCAATGGTCAATATGTGCTGTGCCCGACCCTTTCCCAGTTGAAGGAAAGCCAGTTGGATCTGGTGGTGGCCGGTACCGAAGCCGCTGTGCTGATGGTCGAATCGGAAGCCAAGCAATTGTCGGAAGAAGTGATGCTGGGCGCTGTGGTCTTCGGCCATGAGCAAATGAAGGCTGCCATTAACGCCATCAACGACCTGGTCGAAGAAGGCGGTAAGCCGGAGTGGGATTGGCAAGCCCCCGCCAAAGATGAAGCGTTGATCGCCCGTCTGGAAACTGCGGCCAAAGCCGGTCTGGAAGAGGCCTATAGTATTACCAGCAAGCAGGCACGCAGCCAGCGCATCAAGGAAGTGCGCGCAGAAGCGATTGCGGCTGTGTGCACTGGCGAAGAAGGTTCGCCCGATCCGCTCGTGGTTGGCAATCTGCTCTACGACATGGAAGCCGTCATTGTGCGCGGCCGTATCCTGTCTGGTCAGCCGCGTATTGATGGTCGCGATACGCGCACTGTGCGTCCGATCACCATGCGCAACGGTGTGTTGCCGCGTGCTCACGGTTCTGCCCTGTTTACGCGTGGCGAGACCCAGGCATTGGTGGTGGCTACGCTTGGCACCAGCCGCGACGAGCAGATCATCGACGCGCTGGCTGGCGAGTACAAAGAGCGCTTCATGCTGCATTACAACATGCCTCCCTATGCTACGGGCGAATGCGGTCGTGTCGGTACGCCCAAGCGCCGCGAAGTCGGCCATGGTCGCCTGGCCAAGCGGGCGCTGCTGGCGGTGCTGCCGAGCAAGGAAGACTTCTCCTATTCCATGCGTGTGGTGTCGGAAATCACCGAATCGAACGGTTCCTCGTCGATGGCCTCCGTCTGCGGTGGTTCGCTGGCGCTGATGGACGCGGGTGTGCCATTGTCGGCACACGTTGCCGGTATTGCCATGGGTCTGATCAAGGACGGCAACCGTTTTGCCGTGCTGACCGACATCCTGGGCGACGAAGATCACCTCGGCGACATGGACTTCAAGGTCGCTGGTACTGACAATGGCGTCACTGCCCTGCAAATGGACATCAAGATTCAGGGTATCACCAAGGAAATCATGCAGGTGGCACTGGCGCAGGCCAAGGAAGCCCGTATGCACATTCTCGGCCTGATGAAGAATGCCATGGGTGGCCATCGTGAAGAAATGTCGGCTTACGCACCGCGTCTTTACACCTTCAAGATCAATCCGGAAAAAATCCGCGACGTGATCGGCAAGGGCGGCGCTGTCATCCGCGCCATGACCGAGGAAACCGGCACCACCATCGACATTCAGGACGACGGCACCATCACCATTGCCGCCACTACTGGAGAAGCGGCGGCGGCGGCACGGGCGCGTATTGACGCCATCACGGCGGAAGTCGAAATCGGCAAGATCTACGAAGGCACCGTCCTCAAGATTCTTGATTTCGGCGCCATCGTGCAGGTATTGCCGGGCAAGGACGGCCTGCTGCATATCTCCCAGATTGCCCAGGAGCGTGTGAACAAGGTTGAAGACTATCTCAAGGAAGGCCAGGTTGTTCGCGTCAAGGTTCTCGAAACCGACGACCGTGGCCGCGTCAAACTCTCCATGAAGGCAGTGGCAGCAGAAGCCGCTGCGGCAGCCCCGGCTACAGCACCAGTTGCTCCTGCTACGGAAGCGCCAGCCGCTGAATAAGTCGAAAAGCTAGCAATTAAAAATGGCGCCCTGCGGGGCGCCATTTTTTTAAATACTCTCTACGCAACCACTCAATCCTGTTTCAATTTGTCACGTGAAATCAAGGCGTAGGCAGAATGATTGTGGATGCTCTCGAAATTTTCCGACTCGACCACATAGGCAGTGATGCGAGGCTCGGTGTTGAGACGGGCGGCGACGTCACGCACCATGTCTTCGACAAATTTTGGATTGTCGTAGGCGTGTTCGGTGACAAATTTTTCGTCGGGTCGCTTCAGCAAACCGTACAGCTCGCAAGAAGCCTCTTTTTCAACCAGTTCAACGATTTCCTCGATCCAGATGAAACTTTTCAAACGAGCCGTGACGGTGACGTGCGAGCGCTGGTTGTGGGCGCCACGCTCGGCGATTTTCTTGGAGCATGGGCAAAGGCTGCTGACCGGAACGACAATTTTGACGGTGGTGACATATTCGCCGCTGCAAATATCGCCAATGAGTGTGACGTCGTAATCCATCAGGCTTTGCACGCCGGAAACCGGAGCCGTCTTGTTAATGAAATAGGGAAAATTGGTTTCGAGATGGCCGGTTTTGGCTTCCAGCTTTTCAACCATTTCGCGCAGGATGGCCGGGAAATTTTTCACCGAGATTTCGCGCTCGTGGCTGTTGAGGATTTCGACGAAGCGCGACATGTGAGTGCCCTTGAAATTGTGGGGCAGCCCGACATACATGTTGAAAGTGGCAATGGTGTGCTGGATTCCGGCCGCCTTATCGCTCACCCGGATGGGATGGCGAATGGACTTGATGCCGACCTTGTCGATGGCGAGTTGGCGGGTGTCGGCCGAATTCTGCACATCGGGGATGGCGTTGGCGCTTTGTGCTGTGACGCTGGAGTTGGCAGTATTCATTCAGGTTTGTCGAGATATTTGTTTATGGCGCAGACGATGCCGCTGCCATCGAGACCAAGTTCAGCCAGGAGTTCTATCTGCTCGCCATGCTCGATGAAGCGATCCGGCAGGCCAAGTCGCAACAGCGATACGTTGATGCCTCTCTCGGTGAGGTGCCGTTCAATTTCAGCGCCAGCGCCACCGATGACACTGTTTTCTTCGACACTGACCAGCAGAGAATGGTTCCGCGCCAGTTCGACGATCAGTTCGGTGTCCAGGGGCTTGATGAAGCGCATGTTGGCGACGCTGGCGTCGAGTTGTTCACCGGCAGCCAAGGCAGCTGGAACCAGACTGCCGAAGGCGAGCAGGGCGATTTTATGGCCTTGGCGCAGCAACTTGCCGCGACCGACAGGCAGGGTTGCAAGATCGCCTGACGGCTTGTTGCCGGTGCCTTTGCCACGCGGGTAGCGCACGGCGGTCGGGCAGTTCTGCTCGAAGGCAGTGCTCAGCATCTGGCGGCATTCGGTCTCGTCAGCGGGTGCCATGATCATCATGTTCGGAACGCAAGCCAGGAAGGAAAGATCAAAGCTGCCATGATGGGTGGCACCGTCGGCACCCACCAGGCCGCCGCGGTCGATGGCGAAGACGACCGGCAGGTTTTGCAGGGCGACATCGTGGATCAGTTGGTCGTAGGCGCGCTGCAAAAAAGTGGAGTAAATGGCCACTACAGGCTTCAAACCATCGGCGGCCAGACCGGCTGCGAAAGTGACGGCATGCTGTTCGGCGATGCCGACATCGAAATAGCGGGTCGGGAATTGTTCGGCGAAGCATGTCATGCCAGAACCTTCAGCCATGGCCGGGGTGATGGCGACCAGGCGCGGGTCGGCAGCAGCCATGTCGCATAGCCAGTCGCCGAAAACCTGGGTGTATGTGAGTTTGCCGTTGCCGGGCAAAATGCCCTCGCTGGCATCAAAGCTCGACACACCGTGGTAAAGCACCGGGTCAGCCTCGGCCAGCTTGTAGCCTTGCCCCTTGTTGGTGACAACGTGAAGGAAAAGTTTACCTTTGAGCTGGCGCAGATTTTCCAGGGTTGGAATCAGGGCGCCGAGGTCGTGGCCGTCGATGGGGCCGAAATAGCTGAAACCGAATTCCTCGAACAAGGTTGAAGGCGCCAGCATGCCTTTAACGTGCTCTTCTGCCTTGCGGGCGAAATCGAGCAGGCCGGGGGCGGCACCGAGGACGCTACGGGCGCGATTGCGTGCGACGTTGAAGGCCTTGCCGGACATCATGCGTGCCAGGATTGTGTTGATGGCGCCGACCGGGCGCGAAATCGACATGTCGTTGTCGTTGAGAATGACCAGCAGGTTGGCGTCGGTGACGCCAGCATTGTTGAGCGCTTCGAATGCCATGCCGCCGGTCAGGGCGCCATCGCCAATGATGGCAACGGAGCGGCGTTCTTCGCCCTTTTGCCGGGCGGCAACGGCCATGCCTAGCGCTGCCGAAATGGAGGTTGAAGAATGACCGACCCCAAAGCTGTCGTAAGCGCTCTCTTCGCGGCGGGGAAAACCGGAAATACCGCCCTTGGTGCGCAAGCCCGCCATTTGCTCACGGCGGCCGGTGAGAATTTTGTGGGTATAGCTCTGGTGGCCGACATCCCAGACCAGCCGGTCTTCTGGTGTGTTGAAGACGTAATGCAGCGCCACGCTCAGTTCAACCGTGCCCAGGTTGGAGGAAAGATGGCCACCGGTGTGCGAGACGGAATCGATAAGAAAACGCCGGATTTCGTTGGCCAGTTGCGGCAATTTTTCGCGTTCCAGCCGGCGGAGATCTTCCGGCTGGTTGATGGTGTTGAGAAGGCTAGAGTCCGACATGGTCAGAAATGTCTGTGGCAAATGAAGTCGGTTAATTCGGTGAGACGCCTGGCGCGCTCGCCGAAGGGTGTCAGTGCCGCCAGCGCATCCTGACGAAGTGTCTCGGCATAGGCTTTGGCTTCCTGCAAACCGAGGAGACTGACATAGGTGGGCTTGTCGGCTGCTTCGTCCTTGCCGGCGGTCTTGCCGAGAGTGGCGGTACTGGCGGTGCAATCAAGAATGTCATCGACGACCTGAAAGAGCAGGCCAGCGCGTTTGGCAAAGCGATCAAGGGCGGCGTGTTGTTCGGTGCTCATGGCAGTGCCGCATAGGGCGCCGAGCAGGGTCGCAGCGCGGATCAGAGCGCCGGTTTTAAGGGCGTGCATCAACTCCAGTTCGGGTTGGTTGAGCGATTTGCCAACTGAGGCCAGATCAATGGCCTGACCGCCAGCCATGCCGTGCGATCCGCTCGAACGGGCGAGGAGGGCGATCATTTCGAGCTGGCGACCAGGCTCTTCGGTAATAGGGTTTTCCGCCATCAGCTGAAAAGCCAGTGTTTGCAGGCTGTCACCGACCAGCAGTGCTGTAGGTTCGTCGAACTCGATATGGCAGGTCGGGCGGCCACGGCGCAGAACGTCGTTGTCCATGCAGGGCAGGTCGTCGTGCACCAGCGAGTAGGCATGAATCATTTCAACGGCACAGGCGACGATTTCCAAATGCGCAAGCGGCGCGTTGGTCAATTCACCGGCTGCAAACGCCAGCAGGGGGCGGACACGCTTGCCTCCCCCCAGGCAGGCATAACGCATGGCTTCATGCAGGTGGGCGGGAATGCTGCCGGAGGCTGGTAAAAGCCGCGCCAGAGCATTTTCGCTACGCTGCTGGGTACCACCCATCCAGTCTGTGAAATTCTCTTTGCTCATGGCGCGCTTGTCGGGCTAGGGGTGTCATTCTTGGTGTCAGCGTATTCGAAAACGCGTAATTGCTGCTCGGCACTGGCGAGTTGCTGACGACAGTGCTGCAGAAGGGCAGCACCACGTTGATAGGCAGCGATGGATTCCTCAAGTTGCAGTTCACCGCCTTCCATGTCGCGGACGATTTTTTCGAGTCCGGCAAGTGCCGCCTCAAATTTCATGTCGACGGGCAGAGTTTCATCCATGGCGGCTTTTGGTAGGCTAAACCTTGGAAAATAACCCATGCGGCCGTCTCAGGTCAAATTTTAGATGGACGGGCATAGCACGGATAAATATGGACGGCTCGCCATCAATTGTTTTGCAACAGACTGTTCTTGTGTCCATGCCTGCGCGATGGCCAAACACAGCCATTTTTGCGCACCTTTGCGCCACAACGCGATAAACTACTTCAAATAACCCGGGAGAACTTCATGATTGTTACCGACCAACAAACACAACTTGTTCATGTCACCGTTTATGGTGAATTTTCGCTGGCGGATTACCGTGAGTTCGAAGAACTGGTCAATTACAAGGTCAAGTTCGAAGGGCCGGTGGATCTGATTTTTGACCTTTCCCAAATGGCTGATTTCACCCTTGATGTGGCTTGGGAGGATATCAAGTATGTGCGTGCTCACGCGCATGACTTCAAGCGCATCGCTGTGATTACCGATAGCCAGTGGGTGACCTGGAGCGCCTGGCTGTCGCAGATGTTCGTCGATGCGGATCTGGTTGTCTTTGCGACTCTGGAAGAGGCACGGTCCTGGCTGGATCGATAAAAAAACATTTTGTTTCTTCGTCAACCGGGCGGCAAGTGGCTCGTTATGCCCTGTGACCAACAAGATATTGGTCTTTCACTCAACCGATTTCGAATGAAGGAAGAAAAATGAAATATATCGCCATGATCATCGCTGCTGCTTTTGCTTTCTCCGCCCAAGCTGCTGACGCCCCCAAGGCTGCCGCCAAGGAAGCCGTGAAGGCTGAAGCCAAGGCTGCTGTTGCCGCTCCTGCCAAGGCCGAAGCTGCAACTCCGGCTGTCAAGGCTGAGCCTGCTGCTCCCGCCGCCAAGGCTGAAAAGGCTCCCGCCAAGGCCAAGAAGGCCAAGAAGGCCAAGAAGGTCAAGAAGGTAAAGGCTGCCAAGGCTGAAGCTGCTCCGGCCGCTGCTGCTGCACCTGCTGCCGCCAAGTAATTCGGCGATACTGCAAACAAAAAGCGGAGCTTCGGCTCCGCTTTTTGTTGTCTATTGTTCAGGCGGCGTTGAGCGAATCCAACACACCACTCATGGCACGCTCGAAAATCGGCGTGTCGGAAACAAGAGATGCCTGATTTTCACGAATCATTCTCGCCAGTGCGTCTGGGGCAATTGAAATGGCCTTGGCCGCCCGGTGATTACTGAAAACCAGAACGTGTCGCTGCGGGCTGATCCAGGTCAAACGTTCGCGCGAAATAGAACCGTCTTCCTGATGAAATTCCACCCAGTCCCCGCGTTTGAGGTCGGCGACCTGCCGTGCAACATCGCGATCATCGGCACGCCAGACGGGTTTGGCGCCGACCAGGGTGACTTCCTCGACCTCGACGCCGTTGGCAACGCTGCGGGTGACGATAATGTCGCCCTCAGGATGGGGTTCGGCGACGGCAACCGGTGCGTTCGAGACCTCGGCTTTGGGCGCTGGTTCGAGTTTTTTCTTGGTGTGGTGGTGAAAGCTGGCGCTGGACGGTTCCCCCTTGAGTGCTGCCGTGTGCAGCGCGACCAGCGCGTCGAAGAATGGACGGCGAGTACTCTTGTCGGTGCTGACCAGATCGAGTCCGCGGTTGACCCTGGAAAGCAGGGTGGGAAGCGAGCTGATGAGCGCCATGCGCTCTTCCGGTTTTTTCTTGGGAACAACGCTTTGAGCCAGGTCGGACATCAGTTTTACTGCGTCCATCCAGGGTGGGCTGTCCTTGTTTTCGGCAATGGCAATTTTTTGTAGAACCTTAACCCAGTCTTCCTTGTAGAAATCGGAAATAACCTCGGGCATGGTCTCCATGCAGGCAAGGCGGACGGCGTTGCTGGCTTGTTCCCAAGCTTCTGTTTCGCGCTGGCGATTTGCTGCGACATCGGCAGCAATTCTAGCGGTGGCATCTTCCTCGCTATCGTGTGTGTTGACGAAAGCGTGTAGTTCATCAAGGGCGCGACTGAAGACCGCAACATCGCACTCAAATTCATTTTGAATACGATCAATCAGGCTTTCCAGGGTGATGAAAAAGGGATCCTCCTGGTCGATGTTGCCACCCCAGCGCAGGCATATTTCGGAAATTTCATCGAGAAAACGGCGGGCCGGGTGGCTTTTGCTACCAAAAAACCCCTGGTCGAGCATGGCCACCTTGAGCACAGGTATCTGCAGGCGGCCGACCAGTGCCTTGACGCCGTTCGGAACGTTCTTGTCGTTGAAAATAAAGTCAAACAGCATGGCCACGATATCAATCGTGACGGCTTCAACATGGCCGACCTGATTGGCAACTTCGGAGGAGCGTATGGCATGGATCTGATTCACCATGCTATTGCCCTTTTCCGGCATGAAATTCTCAAGCGAAGCAAAAAAGACACGGCTCAAAGCGGCGGCGTCCATTGGGCTGCCTGCTGCGGTGTTACCCGTCGAAGAACTGGATTCACCATTCGCAGCAAGTTCAGAACTCCTGGCCGCGACCAGCTTTTGCAGAGCAGTGAGCACATTGCCCGAGATGGGGATTTCGGCCTGCGGGTTCAAGCTGGGAAGAGAATCTTTTGGCGTCTCCTGGGATGTCGTGCCGGTAGCTTGCGAGCTTGCGCGCCGGAAATTTTGCTTGAGGTCAGGAAGGACGTTCAGACTAACCAGATATTTGTTAATGGTCTGGTAAATTTCGGGTAGAACTGGATGCAGCCGTCGTTCAATCTGGCGCAGAAGGACAATGCGCTGCTCGCTGTTCTGGCAGAGTGCGCCTGCGGCATCTGCCAAGGCCTGGCAAACAATGGCGGAACCTAGCGGGTTGTCGATTTTGTCGACATCTTCACTATCGAGCAGTGCAGCCACGCGGTGATCGAGCCCGTGCAGTTCCTGATTGCAACTTTCACCGATACGGGCTGTAAATTCACGGATCAGGATGTTTTCTGAAAGCTTGTTGTCATCGACGAGTTCCAGTCCCGAAAAGTCGGATATCTCAATCGACAGGTAGGAAGAAGCCGTGTGATCGCGATGAAAAGCTTTTCTGAAAGCAGCGGTAAATTCCGGCCAATTTTTCTGGACGACAGTACGCAGATCGAGATAATGCGTCTGCGCCTTGCGATCGCGAGTGTCTTTGGCAAGAACAAAGAGATCCTCGGCGATTTCCTCATCGAGTGAACCAAGCCAGTCAAAAACCAGATGCCCAAGGCGGTCGTGACACTCGCGCACAATGCGCTGCCCCGGTTCGCTGCCACGTCCGGCGCCACTGATGGGAACAACATTATTTCCGTAGACGCTCATGGCTTTGCCCTCCTGTATTGGTAGGGAAACAAGCCGGGGTTGCTTGGAAGATGAGCACAAAGGCGAGGTCGCGCCTTGCTGCTTGGGCGGCTAGTATGTGGCGACAGGAAAATTTGAATATTCATCAACCTTGCTCTCTGGCAGTCCCGCTACCCTGGCTGCCCGCCGGGGTGGCAGGCGCTGTAGGCCGGTGACTTTGCGTCGCCGTCTTTCGACGGGTTTGCTCTGTTTACAGGTGCCGGTACCAATCAAGCACCGGCGAGGTCAATCATCGCAGAAAATGGACTGCTGCAGAATCCTTTGTAGCTGAAAACAAGGAAAAAATCAAAGGCTTCATGGGTTCATATTCACGCCCTGGCGGTCAAGTGACCAGGCGATGTGCTCGCGAACAAGGGTGGAAGGATGATCCAGGCGGCTTTGCAGCGCTTCGATATGTTTTTGTTGGCGCGGCGCATTACCAAGGGCGATGGCAATATTGCGCAACCAGCGTTCATGGCCGATGCGGCGGATGGGGCTGCCTTCGAGATTCGTATTGAAATCGCTTTCGCTCCAGGCGAACAATTTGTCCAGAGAAGTATTTTCAAGCGCCGGGCGCAAGGCAAAGGCCGGATCGCCAATACGGGCGAAGCGATTCCACGGGCAGCATTTTTGGCAATCGTCGCAGCCATAGATGCGCTGGCCAATCAAAGGGCGCAGTTCTTGCGGGATGCTGCCGGCGAATTCGATAGTCAAATAAGAAATGCAGCGGCGCGCATCGACCTGGTAGGGCGCAGTGATGGCTTGGGTCGGGCAGGATTTCAGGCAGGCCGTGCAACTGCCGCAGTGGCTGGCGATGGGTGCATCAGGTGGCAAAAGCAGGTCGGTATAGATCCCGCCCAGAAAGCACCACGAGCCTTGGCGAGAAATGAGCAGGGCGTTCTTGCCCTGCCAGCCCAGGCCGGCTTGTTGGGCGAGTTCGACTTCCATGACCGGGGCAGAATCGGAAAAGACCCGGTAATTGAAATTTCCAATCTCGGCTTGTAGCGTCGAGGCCAGTTTTTGCAGGCGCTGGCGCATGATTTTGTGGTAATCACGGCCAAGGGCGTAGGCCGAAATTTCCCGAGCGGAAGCAGTTGCAGGCAGATAATCAAGCGCAGCCATGACGACACTGCACGCGTCCGGCAACAAAGCCCTTGGATCAGTGCGCAGATGGGCGTGGCACGCCATATAATCCATTTTGCCGTGATGGCCTTGATGTAGCCACTGCTGCAATCGTGTGGCCGCCTCGCCGATTTCGGCGCGGCAAATTCCGATGGCGGAAAAGCCGAGCGCCTGTCCCAGTGCTTTGATGTGCGCCGGCAGTTTTGAATAATCACGATGAGAGGTGGTCTCTTGCATACCCCCGAGTTTACCGCGCAATTCCCACTGCCAGACGAAGATGCGACCAAGCTTCTTGGCGCCCGGCTGGCTTTGGCGATTGTGCCGGGTTTGGTTATCCATCTGGAGGGTGATCTGGGCAGCGGAAAAACCACGCTGGTGCGCGCCATGTTATTGGCTTTGGGACACGTTGGGCCGGTCAAAAGTCCAACCTATTCTCTGGTTGAATTTTATGTAGTTTCGAGCTTATACTGTTATCACTTTGATTTTTATCGCTTTGAGTCTCCTGAGGAGTTCTTCGATGCGGGTCTTGGAGAATATTTTCATGGCGATGCAGTCTGCCTGGTTGAATGGCCAGAGAAGGCGGCGGGATGCGCTCCGCCAGCGGATATTCGCTTCCGGTTTGCTGATGCCGCAATCCCAGGCAGGGTGGGCCGCCATGTCGAAGGCTTGGCCGCGACGGAGAAAGGCGCACAGTGTCTAAGGAAGCTTTCCCGGATCTGGCAAGAAGGCGGCTGTTCACCGTGGCCGGAGCCTCTCTCCTCCTCGCTATAACGCCGCTTGGGCAGGCGACAACGCGCCTGCCGTCCATTCTGGCGGTGCGGGTCTGGCCGGCGGCGGATTACACGCGGGTGACCCTCGAACACGAAGTGCCGCTCAAATTCACGCAGTTCACCATTGAAAATCCCGATCGCCTGGTCGTGGATATTGAGGGGGTCGAGTTCAATGGCGTTCTGGAAAGTCTGGCGCGCAAGGTGGCCGAAGACGATCCCTATATCAAGCTGCTGCGCGCCGGACGTTACAAACCGGGCGTAGTGCGGCTGGTGATGGAACTGAAAACAAAGGTCAAGCCGCAGGTCTTTGTCCTTGCTCCGGTGGGCAATTACGGCTATCGCCTGGTGCTCGATGTCTATCCGCAGGAGCCTGTCGATCCCCTGTTGGCGCTGTTGCAAGGCAAAAAGGACGATTTCGAAGCGCTGAAAATGGATGCGGAAATTCCCTCTGCCAATTCCGAATCCGCGGCATCGCAAAGTGCCGAGGCTGCGAAATCAGGCAAACCGATTGTCAACCGGTTGGTGATTGTGACTCTGGATGCCGGACATGGTGGCGAAGATCCTGGTGCGGTTGGTAAACGCGGAACTTACGAAAAGAATGTGACTCTGGCGATTGCGCGGCGGCTTAAAGCCAAAATTGACGCCGAGCCCAATATGCGGGCGGTGTTGACGCGCGATTCCGATTTCTTCGTGCCGCTGCAAACCCGTGTAACAAAAGCGCGGCGAGTCCGCTCCGATCTGTTTGTCTCCATTCATGCTGATGCCTGGATCAAGCCGGATGCGCGCGGTTCCTCCGTCTTTGTGCTTTCCGAAAAAGGTGCTTCCAGTTCGCAGGCGCGCTGGCTGGCGCAGAAAGAAAATGACGCTGACCTGATCGGAGGGGTCAATCTGGCGATCAAAGACCCTTATCTGGCCAGAACCTTGCTTGATTTGTCGCAAACGGCAACGATTAACGACAGCCTCAAGTTTGGCAAATATGTTCTGGGTGAGTTGGGCGGCATCAATACCCTGCATAAGGGTAATGTCGAGCAGGCGAGTTTTGCGGTGTTGAAGGCGCCGGATATTCCTTCGATTCTGGTCGAAACGGCTTTTATCTCGAATCCGGAAGAAGAGGCCAAACTGACCGACGAGCGTTATCAGGAAAAGATGGCCGAGGCCATTGTGCGCGGTATCCGGCAATATTTCATCAAGCACCCGCCGGGACCGAAGGCGAAGATGGCGGCTCTGCGCTAATCGGGGTAGCCCCTCCGGGTTATAATTACCCTTTTTCTCCAGGTTAGGCATGCGCGTCTTACGCGGCTTTTCGTCTGCGGTTTCGACCCCGACAGCACTTACCATCGGCAACTTCGACGGGGTGCATCGTGGTCATGTCGTTTTGCTTGAGCGGCTGGTCAATACTGCCCGGGAAAAGGGCCTGCTACCGGCGGTGCTGACTTTCGAGCCGCATCCGCGTGAATTCTTCATGCCGGATTCGGCGCCGGCACGGCTGACTATCCTGCGCGAGAAACTTGAACTTATTGCTGCTTGCGGTATCGATACCGTCATGATCTGTGCCTTCAACGCCGATTTTGCCACACTTACGGCCGAGTCTTTTATTGAGCGGGTGTTGCTGAAAAGTTTGGCTACCAAGCATCTTTTAATTGGTGACGATTTCCGGTTTGGAAAGGGGCGCGGCGGCGATTTTGCCTTGCTGCAAGACGCCGGGCAAAAGCGTGGTTTTACGGTTGAAGCCATGTCGGCAGTCATTGTCGAAGGCGAACGAGTTTCCAGTTCTGTCGTGCGCAAAGTTTTGGCGGCGGGTGACATGGAACGGGCAATCGCCTTTTTGGGACGCCCCTACATCATCGACGGGCGGGTAATACATGGCGATAAAATCGGACGAAGACTGGGTTTCAATACGGCTAACATCCACATTCGCCATTTTCAATTGCCCATGACAGGCGTGTTTGCTGTTGAAGTCGAAGGGTTGGAAAATCGCATGTTGCGTGGTGTGGCTAATCTCGGAATTCGTCCAACGCGGGGTGGAGAGCGTCCCCTGCTGGAAGTGCACCTCTTCGATTTTGACCGCTTCATTTATGGCGCACATTTGTCCGTGCGCTTTGTGCATAAACTACGTGATGAGCAGAGGTTTCCTGATTTTGATGCCCTCAAAGCCCAGATTGCACGCGATGCAGTGGCTGCGAGAAATTTTTTCAAGTTTTGAAGACGAAGATAAACGACGATGGCTGACTATAAAGACACACTGAATCTCACTGATACTCCCTTCCCAATGCGTGGCGATCTGCCCAAGCGCGAGCCGTTTTGGGTGCAGCAATGGCAGGAAAACCGCCTTTACCAGCGCATTCGTGAGGCCTGCAAGGGCAGGCCGCGTTTTATCCTGCACGATGGCCCGCCTTTTGCCAATGGCGATATCCATCTGGGACATGCGCTGAACAAGATTCTGAAGGACATCATTATTCGTTCGCGCACCTTGTCCGGCTTCGATGCACCCTACGTGCCGGGCTGGGATTGCCACGGCCTGCCGATCGAACACCAGATCGAGAAGGAGCACGGCAAGAATATTCCGTCCGACAAGGCACGAGCCTTGTGCCGCAGCTATGCTGCTGAACAGGTCGAGCGCCAGAAGAAGGATTTCATCCGTCTCGGTGTTCTCGGTGACTGGGGCAACCCCTACCTGACCATGAATTTCAGGGCCGAGGCCGATGAAATAAGAGCGCTTGGTAAGATTCTTGAAAAGGGTTATCTCTATCAGGGCTTGAAGCCGGTGAACTGGTGCCTG
The DNA here is from genome assembly GCA_018262285.1 of Pseudomonadota bacterium. Classification (GTDB taxonomy): domain Bacteria; phylum Pseudomonadota; class Gammaproteobacteria; order Burkholderiales; family Rhodocyclaceae; genus UBA1934. The sequence goes on from JAGTRX010000001.1 coordinate 14,226, forward strand.
GATTGTGGCTCAGCGCTGGCCGAGGCGGAGGTTGAATACGAAGATAAAACCTCGCTGGCCATCGACGTTGCTTTTGCCGTGCATGACAACCATGCCGAAAAACTGGCGCATGCCTTCGGCCTGAGCCACCTGTCCGGCCCGGCCTTTGCCGTCATCTGGACGACAACGCCGTGGACCCTGCCCGCCAACGAAGCCGTCAGCGTTCATCCCGAACTGACCTACGATCTGGTCGATACCGAAAAAGGCGCGCTCATTCTGGTGCGCGAACTGGTGGAATCCTGCCTGCAGCGTTATGGTGTTTCCGGCAAAGTGCTTGCCTCCTGTCTGGGTGCCAAGTTGGACCAGATTCTGCTGCGCCACCCCTTCCAGGAGCGCGAGGTTGCCCTTATTTGTGGCAGGCATGTCACCACCGAGGCCGGTACTGGCCTGGTGCACACGGCGCCGGCGCATGGTGTTGACGACTACAACATCGGCAAGGTCTATGGCCTGCCGGTGAGGAATCCAGTCGGTAACGACGGCCGCTTTCTTGCCGGCGTTGCGGCGCTTTCCATCGGCGAACTGGTCGGGCTAACGGTGTGGGAGGCCAATCCCCTCATCGTGCGCGAACTGGAAGAGCGCGGCAGCCTCTTGAAGTGCGAAAAGGTTCAGCACAGCTATCCGCACTGCTGGCGGCACAAGACCCCAATCATTTTCCGTGCCACGCCGCAGTGGTTTATTGGCATGGAGCATCGGCACGACGAGAATGCGCCGACGCTGCGCTGGATTTCCGAGCGCGCTGTTGATGAAACACAGTTCTTCCCGGCCTGGGGCCGCGCCCGTCTGGAAGGCATGATGAAAAGCCGACCCGACTGGTGTATTTCGCGCCAGCGCAATTGGGGCGTGCCGATTCCCTTCTTCCTTAACAAGGAAAGCGGCGCTCTACACCCGCGCACCAGCGAATTGATCGAGGCAGTCGCCAAGCGGGTCGAACAAGCGGGTATCGAAGCCTGGTTCAGTCTCGATGCCAAGGAATTGCTGGGCGATGAAGCCGAGCAATACATCAAGATGAAGGACACCCTTGATGTCTGGTTCGATTCGGGCACGACGCACATGAACGTCATGCGCGGTTCGCACGTGGCCGAGCAGGAATATCCAGCCGACCTCTATCTTGAAGGTTCCGACCAGCATCGCGGCTGGTTTCAAAGTTCGCTGCTGACGGGCTGTGCCATCGATGGCCGTGCGCCCTACAAGGCATTGCTGACGCACGGCTTCATTGTTGATGGCAAGGGACTCAAAATGTCCAAGTCGCAGCGGAATGCTGTGGCGCCGCAAGTGATATCAGACAAAATGGGGGCTGAAATCCTGCGGCTGTGGACGGCGGCGACCGACTATTCGGGTGAACTGTCGATTTCCGATGAAATTTTAAAGCGCGTGGTTGAATCGTACCGCCGCATTCGCAATACGTTGCGCTTTCTGCTGGCCAATACCGCCGATTTTGACGTTTCACAAATGCTGCCGGTGGAAGAGTGGCTGGAAATTGATCGCTACGCCTTGGCACTCACACGCGAACTGCAAACCGACTGTTTGGCCGATTACGAGCGTTACGAGTTCCACCCCATCGTGCAGGCCTTGCAGACGTTCTGCTCGGAAGATCTCGGCGGTTTTTATCTGGATATTCTCAAGGATCGCCTGTATACCGCCGCCCCGAACTCAAAGGCACGTCGCTCGGCACAATCGGCGCTCTGGCACATCCTGCAGGCCTTGACCAAACTGATGGCGCCGATTCTGTCCTTCACCGCCGAAGAAGTCTGGCAAATTCTGACCGGCAAGCCCGAAGAATCGGTCATGCTGCATCTTTGGCACAATTTGCCCAGGCCGGAAGGCGGTGGCGAATTACTGAGCAAATGGAGCAAGCTGCGTGAAGTGCGGGCTGAAGTGGTTAAGGCGCTGGAAGAAGTGCGCATCGAAGGCAAAATTGGCTCGTCGCTGCAGGCGGAAGTGACTTTGTACGCCAGCGGTGAGAATTACGACCAGCTGGCGGCACTGGGTGACGATCTCAAGTTCGTTTTCATCGTCTCCAAAGTGATGGTGCTGCGTGCCGAAAGCGACCGGCTGGAAGTGCAACCCTCGCCGCACCAGAAGTGCGAGCGCTGCTGGCATGTGCGCGAGGATGTCGGGGCGAATGCCGAACACCCGGAGCTGTGCAGTCGTTGCGTCAGCAATCTGTATGGCGAGGGCGAGGAAAGGCACCATGCCTAAAACACTGGTGCGTTGGCTTGGGCTGGCTTTTCTGATCGTTTTATTAGATCAGGTCAGCAAACTTGCCATCTTGCGCAATTTCAACCTGGGCGACCGGCTGGAACTGACGTCCTTTTTCAACCTGATCCTGACCTATAACCCTGGTGCGGCCTTCAGTTTTCTGGCGGGTGCCGGCGGTTGGCAGAAATGGTTCTTCGTCGTTCTGGCTTTGGGCATTTCTGTTTGGATTATTGTCATGCTCAAAGAACATGGCGAGGAATTTCTTCTGTCGCTGGCTTTGACCCTCGTGATGGGTGGAGCGATTGGCAATGTCATCGATCGGTTTGCCTACGGTGCGGTCGTCGATTTTCTCGATTTCCACTGGGCTGGCTGGCACTTTCCGGCTTTTAACGTGGCCGATTCGGCCATCACCGTTGGGGCGGCACTGATGATCATCGAGCAGTTGATGGCCGGTCGGGCGAAAAACCAAGCTGATTCTCAAAAAGTGGACTAAATGCAAATCATCCTAGCCAACCCTCGTGGATTTTGCGCCGGCGTTGAACGCGCCATCGCCATTGTTGAACGGGCGCTGGAAAAGTTCGGTGCGCCGATTTATGTCCGCCATGAAATTGTCCACAACAAATTTGTCTGCGACGATTTGCGCGCTAAAGGCGCGGTATTTATTGAAGAGCTTGCCGAGGTTCCCGAAGGCAGCACCCTGATATTCAGTGCCCACGGGGTTTCAAAAGCGGTGCGCCAGGAAGCGGAGAAACGCGGCCTGAAAATTTTTGATGCCACCTGTCCTTTGGTCACCAAAGTACATGTCGAAGTTGGCAAGATGCGTGAGCAGGGTCTGGAGATCATCATGGTCGGCCACAAAGGCCACCCTGAAGTCGAAGGCACCATGGGCCAAAATCCGGATGGCATGCATTTGATCGAGTCAGTGGCCGATGTCGAGCAGTTGCAGGTAAATACAGCCGCTCATCTTGCCTATGTGACACAGACAACCCTGTCTGTCGATGATGCTGAAAACGTCATTTCAGCCTTGCGTCAGCGTTTTCCCTCAATTTGCGGCCCCAAGAAAGAAGACATTTGTTATGCCACGCAGAGCCGGCAGGATGCAGTCAGGCAGCTTGCCAAACAATGTGATTTGCTGATTGTGGTCGGCAGCCCCAATAGTTCCAATTCCAATCGCCTGCGGGAAGTTGCCTCGGCGCGCGGCATTGAGGCGCATCTGGTTGATAGCGCCGACCAGATTCAAAATTCATGGTTGTTGGGCAAGCAATGCATTGGGTTGACGGCCGGAGCCTCGGCGCCGGAATCGATAGTGCAGGAAGTGCTAGAAACTCTGCGATGTCATGGTTGCGCTGTTTCTCAGCAGGAGTGCATTGAAGAAGGGGTGTCTTTTCCCTTGCCCAAGGAATTGGTCTGAAATTACCAGAACGGTATTGGGGGTTGATTCGGGTCATCAACCAATTGTGCCGGTGTGTTTTGCAACATGACTTCAATGCGCATTTTGCTGTGGACTTGAATGTTGTCCTTGCTGGCGGGTGTAAAAATCATTTTGCCGAATTCCTTGATAATCGCTGCTCTGGCCGCGAAATTAAAATCGGATTCCTCAATTTCAACCTTGTCGATGCTTCCAAAATCGTTGATGTAAAGGCTGACGATGGCTGAGCCTGTGACTCTGAGTTCGAGTAGTTCTGGAGCAAGCGCATTGATGTTTTCTACTACGGCTGGTTTGCGGTTTACTTCCGAGACCGGGTAATAATAGGGCGTTGAAGGCAATAATCCGTATTCGGGAATGCCGTTTTTTTCCAATATTGGCAAAGGGCTTGTCCAGCCGATTTGGCTTGCTGCATTATTATTTGTCGGTGGTGATGCTATCGCTATTGTTTTATGGCTTGCCTTGGCGGAGTCGTTGATGGCGATAATCGTTTTGCTTTTGCTAATTGTTGAAGCGGGGTTCAGCTTAACCAGGAGTCTGATGCTCTGCCCTGTTAATTTGGCGGGCGCTGTTTTGAAGGTTGAAACATATTCAAACGCCCAGAATATGGCGAAATGAATCAAGACTGAGCAGAGAAGTGGTTTGTACAGCGACATTGGATCAAACGGCTTTAAAAAAGTGACGCGCCTTTCGGCGCGTCACCACTACTAGTATGCCAAGAAAGATCAGTTACTCAATTCGCGCCACATGACTCGCCAGCCGCTTTCACCGCTGCCACTGCCGGCTGGCGCGATATCAAGAGTCGGCGGATTGCCTTTGGGATGTCCGCCATCGGCAGTGATGCCGTAGAGTTTTACAGTTCCACCTGGCAAACGTGCGACGGTAATGCCGACCACAGGCGACGTGAATTCGATCGCATTAGAGCTGGCACTTACGACGCGCATACCATTTTTTGCGTCCAGTATGTAGATGAAACCGTAGCCGCCAGGCTGGCAATCGTTGGATTCTGGGATAACCGAAGCAAAAAGCAGAGTGCCGAAGTAAAGTTGCGCTGACAGATGCACGCGTTCTTTGCTGGCGGGCATGTCAAGATACCAGCCAAAACCATTTACCCAGTCAACGGTCGAGCCAGTAACCGTGCGTTCGCTGGTATTGGCCATTGTCTGCTTGGTCATCAAGGCAGTGTCGACAGTGGAAGTCCCATCATCCTTGACGGCGTAAAAGGATTGCGTGTGCGATATCGCCAAATCGGTTTGACCAAGGTAGCGGCCAGTGCCAAAGTAAAGAACGGTATTGCCACTGATTTCGCCAATTTCCGGCGCGACCATGATCGGCTGGTTGGAACCCAGGCTGATAACCTTGCTGAAACTGCCGTCATTGATATTGAAACGCCACATATTGCCAAGCAGATCACCGCCGTAGGCCTTTGTTGCCGTATTGTCACGCTGGAAGTCACTGACCATGATGTTCATGGTGGCAAGGCCAGCGGGTGCGCCCGTCGAGCCAACATTGGTATTGATTTCACGGATCAGTGCACCTGTTCCTGCATTTAGCACAAAGACACGCCCCTTTCCATCGGCTGATGCGTAATTTCCACCTTCTGGAACATTGTTGTAGCCGGATGTAAGAAGAACCGACCACGTCCCATCTGACAGTTTGGTGATCATCGGGGTACCGAAACTGTAACCGACGTTCGGGTTCTCTTCGGCCGTGTAATTCCACAGGGCTTTAGGGGTTTGCGGGTCGGTGATATCGAGTGCGTAATAGCCTCGCCCACCAGCGCCTAGAGCCCCTACCAATATGGTTTTCCATACACCGCCAACGTAGATATCGCTGACGGCTACAGGGCCATCCAGATAGTATCTGTGATTGCTTGCGTAAAACTTGTCCGCCAACTTGTGCATTGCAGGCAGTGCTGTGGGCGGAACATAGGCCCAGCGCTCATCTCCTGTTACGGCGTCAAAGGCGTGCAGCATGCCGTCGTTGGCTGCGACATAAACGGTAGGCAGGCGGGTGCTCTTGTCGTCCTTGAACAAAGCATAGCCTGTATCGAGGTAGTCGTAATAGGGGCCTCTGACGTAGACAGGTTGGGAATGAATGATGTCACCGAGGATCTTTTCGCGGTCTCGGTAGAGCCGCCTGTAAATGCCGTAGCCAGCACTGCGATCCTGATCCTCGTAGCGATCCTGTCCGCGCAGATAATTGAGCATGGTTTCGCCACTGGCAAAACTCTGGTCGTCAGCACTCCAGTCAGTTGTGTATTGCGCCAGCTTGCTGTTGTCGAAATGAGCCTTTTCGGAGGCGGTCAGCGAAGCCCAGGTAAAAGGCTTGAGTTTGTTCGCATCGCTTGCCGACCAAGTGTGGATTGTCCGTGCATCGCTCAAGCCGTCGGAGGCAACTTTTTGTTGTAATTTAGAAGCGGCCTGCCAGGTTGGCGTTTCGGAAATGGCGCCGGTTGTCAGGTCGATCGTATAGCCTGACAGTTCGCCATCCCAGTTTACCGTGCGGTAGTTGGCTACGTAGATGAAGTTGTCTCCGGCGGTCGGCTGCAAATTACTGGTGGCGGCAGAGGCGCCAGCACCAGAAGCACCTTGCATCGAACCCAGTGCGGCCTTCAGCCCCTTGATCAGGCTGACGGGATCACGGGCACTGAAATAGGTGCCACGCCCGTTAACCGCAGCGTGCCAGAGATCATCAATGGCTGTTGGCGAGTCATGCACGGGCTTCGGCCAGTTTTTGCTGCCCTGTTTGATCTGGTCATAATCGCCGGATGTAGCGCTCTTGTAACCGTCCTGATAGAGGAGGGTGCCATCGATGCCAAGTCCGATGGAAAAAGTCGTCATATGCTGATAAGTGGCGACATCATCAACATCGTTATCGGTACCGGCTTTGGATAGGTTATCGGCACAAACGTCCTTGCCGGTCAGCGGGCTGGTGCAGACACCACCAGTGTTGCGCAGATCCTGGTGATAGTACTTGTAGGCGATGTCGGACAAAGAATTGGGTTCCTTGACAGCATCAAGGGAGGGGCGGGTAACGTTGAGCAGATTACCACTATCGTCAACTTTCTTACCCAGCCAGCCAACCCAGTTGGTTCTTGCCGCTGCTGTTGCGCCGGAAGCAATTCCGTCCTGATCGGCCAGTGCAAAAGTTTCATCACCATTCCAGTAGCCATCGGTAGACAGGATGGTGAAATTGCGCTGGCAGGAATACTGCATGGGGTCAACGGCGGGATAGCTGCCCTTGAAAATTTCGCCGGCTTTGGTCAGGGCACTCCTCAACGGGGTGCCGCCGCTAGGATTAATGGCAAAAATGCGGTCGAAAAAGACTTGCTTTTGTGTGCCCTCGAAATTATCTATCTTGCGGAAAAGAGTGCCGTCTGCCGTTCCTGTGTATGCGTGGCCAGAAAAACCGACACGGGCATGCAGATAATTGGCATCGGTCGGGTCGGCAGGATTGGGGACACCACGCACATCAACAAAGGACAGACTGAGGCCGGTCTTCATCATCTGCATACGACTGCGGTACCAGGCAAACCAGTTGGCGAAATTGCTCAGTTCCTCTTCGTAAGTGCAGTTTGGCGCAGCGGCGCAATCGGTGCGCTTGGCGCGGTTGATAACGGTCTGGCCGTTGATGACCAGATTGCCGTAGGTTTGACCGGAAACGATATCAATGCGCTTGAAACTGCCGGGGACTGCCTGCGCGGGCGTTGGTGCGATTCCGCCGGTGAATGATGTGGCATTCAGGGTGAAATCGCTGATGTTTCTGACTGCCGTCTGGCCGTTATACGACGAATTCGGAGCCGTAACCGTTATTGTGGCGCTGGCACGTGTTGCTGAGAAACCGTTGCCGATGCGTGATTGTATCTCGGCAGCCAGTCCATTATTACGCGTAGACTGGGTGGCGTTACCGTTGCAGTAGGTAAAGGGTGCCGTCAGGATTTCAACGCCATTGACTGTGATGCTGGTGACGTCGGCAATCACGTTGGCGCCCTGCCCGTTACAGGCTGCCCCTGTTCCTGTGGGCCGCGCGCCTGTGCTCCTGGGCATGTTGGCGACCGTCAATGTGCCTTTTGCCGCTGTCTCACCGGTGCCAACCGCCGTAACGATGGTCGGATAACGCGGGTAATTAAAGGTGCCGTCCTGCGTGGCTCGACATTTGTCGAAAAGAGTCCCTTGGTCAAGTGCGGCGTTATTGCACCAGCGCAGGGTTGCCGGAATCGAATAGATGTCGGCTCCGATGGTGACTGGCGCTGTTGCAGGTGTGCATTTATTGAGGTTGTAATCGGTACAGTATTCGCCCGGCGCGACGACGTAATAGTAAGGCCCAATATTGCGCGAGGCAGAAGATGTGGGTGCGGCCACAGTGCCCTGCGCAAATTTCGCGCTGCCGGAGGCTGTCGTTTTGTGCATGGTGGTGTAAGTCTTGCCGTCTACGGTGCCCGGTAGCAGGTAATTGTCGGTCCTCAGGCAGTCGGTGTAGGCCGTGCTGGTACACCACTCGACATCCCAGTATTGCGAGGTAAGATCTATCGACTGGGTGCTTTGTTTGTTATAGCCATCCAGGGGTGTTGACCCCGTGCCGCTGTAATCGGTTTTCGATGTGCCATCATGGTTTTTTGGTGGGGTATAGGTGATTTCGGGGTTGTAGTAGATGCGGTTGAAGAAAGCGGCATAATAGGGCGTCATGCCACGGTAGTCGGTTGTCGTCGGGTTCTCATTGCTAAGACAGACATTGCTACTGATTGAACCGCCTTCCGCCGTCCGGCAGCAGCGGTAATTGGTGCCGGTTGCATTACTGCCTTTACAATAACCGTTGGGCAGGTAGTCTGGCATATAGTCCCAATCCATACTGCCCGAGGTATCAATGATGAAGTGGATATTGGGCAGGATGGCCGTTGTGGTTGTGGCTTGCGCCAGTGGGATATTGGCAAGGTCGGTTGTTGCGGCCAGAGGGGCGCCCGGCAGGAGCATGGCTGCGATCAGTGTGCCGGCGATTATGCGTTGGCTGCGCTTCGGTCGAGGGAATGTGTTGTTCATGGCGCTCTCCTGCAAATCAATATTCAAAAAAATACAATGGCTCAGATAATGACAAATGCTTGTAAAAATCCGACCGTGTTACGCGGGCCTTCTGTTCGGATGGTGATACGGTAGTAGCCAAAAGTTGTCGTGTCAGTCCATGAGCCTTCTTGGTAGGTTCCCATCTGGCGACCAGCGCCCAGGCTGCTGCCGCCACGGGCACCATCTTTGGTTGTGCAGGTTCCGGAATCCAAGGCTACGCCAGACGTATCGCATAGGCGGTGAATGATGTAGCAAACCGTGTAGCCTTGCGCATCACCAGCAAGGCAATTGGGTGTTGATGCCCCGCCACTGCCATCCCAGTTGACATTATCGGCAGTCGTGGTGGTTCGGTTGCCGGTCAGGTCGAGAAAATTCTGGGAGTTGGCATAGTAGCCTTGGTCAGGATTGTCATTGTTCAGGAGGGCAACATTATCAGTCAGCCATTGCCTTGCCATTTCAATCCCTTGCTGCCCTGCCTGGGTTGCTCCCTGCCGGAAGGCAAGGTTGCCTGCGGCCAGTACCCCGGTATCGACAGAGCGAACAAGGGCAATGCCAGCAAGTGACATGACGACCAGCAGGATGAGCGAGATCATCAGAGCCAGACCATTTTGTCTGTACTTTGATGTACAACAGGAAAAAAACTTTTGGTTATTCATGATCGCTCCAGCTAAACATTGGCCCACATGACATTTATGAGTGGAATCACGGTTTCAAAGACCTTGTAGCGATAACATTGCCAGTCAGCGGGCCAGTTGGTGGTGTTGAAAGTTCCCCAGGAATAAGTGGGCGATACGGTAGTTGTCTGGCAGACGCCATTGACCGGCTTTTCGTACTCTTCGCTACGCGCCACAATTGCGACACGTACTGCCTTGATTTGTTTGATCTGAGCCTGCGTTAGCGCTGCCGACCCCGCCCATATTCCGGTGGCCTCCTGCCAGTTGAGAGCGCCTTTGACAGTGCCGGCATTGGTTATGCCGTACTGGGCTTGTAAATCCATAATCTGGGGAGCCATGACTTCAGTGGCGCTGCCAGCCATGGCTGCGCCAGCGCTGGTAACACGACGCATGGTCATGTTATTGCTAGCATCTATGCCGAACTGGGGAAAGCCAACATTCAAAGGTTTCGGCATGCAAATGCCGTAGGCTTTGCAGCTGGCGGTGGCCTTGAACGCTGGCCAAATTGCTCCTGTCGGGTTGGAGCCGTTCTGGTAGGGGATTTTAGGGTTCCATGTCGGGCCGCTGCTGCCAGGATTGTGCTGGAGTTTGAGAGCCGAAGGTTGAACTTGGGTGATTTCCATCAGTGTGCAACTTCCTGCCGGAGTGCCTCCTGCGGCACAGGGTTGCACCATCAGAAGAAGACTGCCTTCTGCGCAGCCGTGTGTTGACATTACGTTAAGCTCTGAGGAGGACTGCGGCATGGTGCTTCTTAGATTCGTGCGGCCAAAATTGAAGTTGTCAGGCATGTCACTGGCCGACATTGCAGTCCGGATACTGTCCGGGCCGGTGCCACCGTCAAAAATGCGCACTGGCTGGGTAATACCGCCCATATCGAAGTCGGCCGCACCGTCGGAGTAATAGGCATAGGTTGTGGCCGGGTTGCAGTCATTGGTTGCCGAGCCAAGCAGATTGAAGCCAGCCTGCCTTACCTCGCGTTCGAGGATATACAGCGCTAGCGCGCCATTTGTTTGTGCATCGGATGCGCCTGTCGTGGTGCGCTTTTGTCGTTCCGAAACGGCAAAAATTTGGAACATGACTATGGTTGCGATCAGCGTGATAACCATGCCGATCATGACTTCGATAAGAGTGAAGCCGCTTTGCATGTGGCGTTGGGGGCGAAGCATATGACTAACCTCCTTCAACTGTTGCCAACGATGTTGGTACGTGTAACGTAATTGCTGGCCATGCCGCCCGGGGGTTGCCAACGAACCGTAACGGTGACAAGGGTTCCTGCTACTTGCGTTTGTCTTGTGCCGCTGGGTAAGCCGGCGCTGGCAGGGAGAGCCGTAACGGGTTCAACATAGGCCGCAAGGTTGTCACGATCAGCCCACATATTCGCAATGCGTTGATTGGCTACAAGGCTGGCATCAACCCGGAATTTTGAAGCCGTAGTAGCTTTCATTGCGCTTGCTTGCAAACCGATCAGCGCCAGTATTCCCAGTGAGAAAATAAGGATGGCTATCAGCCCTTCAAGTATGGCAGAGCCTTTTTGGGAACATGGAGGCAACAGATTGTCGCGTGTGTGATCTTTCAGCATTTTCTTGGGTCTCCTGCTGTTGTGATCTTGCGGTCGCACATGCGTGCGACGCCATTTGTGACGTTGATCCGCCATTCGCGTTTGTCGTCGAACGTAATACCTGTGTCGATGTCAATCATTGCGAGTGGGACGGAAGCGTCACGATTTGTAGTCTCGGTTCTTCCAAAGCCGTTAAAGGTAAGGGTTGTCGCACCATTCGGAAATACAGTCAGTACGGCGTTTTGTGTTCCTTCACCATTGGGCTTGCTTTGTATGGGTGGCGTACCATCTTGGAGTTGTACCGTCCAACCAGTACCGCCTGCGACACCAGGATTGCTAAGAATGAACTCAACTCGTCGGTTACGGCGAACCGCTTCAGTCCGTGCCAGTTGTATTCCGTTCATCACAGTTTCTGCCGAAGTGCGCAACTGCGTGTTCTGCAACCAGGTTTGGAAAGCCGGTAAGCCAATACTCAGTGTTATCCCGAGAATGACCACGACAATGCAAAGTTCAATAAGGGAAAATCCCCGCGCACGCTTTGAATTTTGGATTGAGATTAACATCCGCCCCCCTTGCTGTTGACCCAGCATGTCGCATTGTTGCCCCAAGTGGTGGTCGAGCCCTTGACGTTGTTGCTTGTAAGGGTGTAGTTGAAGCCGGCCATTTGCCCCTTGCCTGTCGCCGTGATGGTGTAGGAGGGAGGGGCTGCCACAGTGACACAGGAAATATCGAAATCATTGCCAGCGAAGTCGCAGTTATAGCCTTCATAGCTGCGGTTGTTATCGAAATACATTTCCAGTTGGGTACGGGTTTCGGCCAGTTTTGAGGTTGCCTCCGTAATCCGGGATTGCATTATATAAGTTGAATAGGCAGGCAAGGCGATGGCGGCCAGAATGCCGATGATCGCAACCACGATCATCAGTTCTATCAGCGAGAAGCCACCCTCATGCTTTACCTTGCCCGATTCGAATCTGCTAGTTTGGTATTTGCCCATGATCTTTCCTCCTGTGGCCATTGTATGTTCAAGATGTTGCGATTATCCAGGTATCACGACAACTGGTTTGTTTTTACCGATGGTCGGGTAAGGCAGCGACAGACCTGCCTTTGGATGCCTGATGGTTCATCATACTACTATGGAAAGCTGATGGAAGAACTTCGCCCGTTTATGCGGATAAATTGGGTAGCTCCCCTCTCCCGCTTGCGGGAGAGGGGGATAAACCAGCCTTTGCTGCTGGGGAAGTGAGGGGCTATTTATTGCTTCAGCGTTTCTTTTTGCCGCGCATGGCACGCACTTCAAACTGAACAAACTCTATTTCGCGGTTTGCGGCATCGATTAGCGCCAGACGGTGCTTGCCGGGTTGCGGCAGCCAGTGACGGAGCTGATCAGCAGTGCCGATGGTTTTGCCGTCGAGTTGCCAGCGCCAGCCTTCACCAGCCTTACTGGAAAGTTGCAGGGCAATGCGTTGGCGTCCGGGCGGGATGTCGGGATCAAGGGCGATGATGCTGCCTTCGCCGGGGTAAGCGATGTGCGCCAGCGCTTTGGGGGTGGCCAGTTTTATAACGCTCATGGCGCTGCCAACGAGAAACCATTCCTGTCGTTGTGGTTCCGACGGTGGTTCGAAGCGGACGAGTTGGCGGATGACGCCTGCTGGGGCTGACGGTGGTGTGCTGGCGATGCGCTTGCGCAGGCTTTTGCTTTCGCCGCGCTGCAGCCAGTCCATAACTTCGCGCCAGATGGGCGCCGCGCCGGAGACGCCGGAAACGTCGTGCATGGCTTCGCCAGCGGCGTTGCCGACCCAAACCGCGACCGTGTAACGGCGGGAAAAACCGGCGCACCAGTTGTCGCGCATGTCCTTGCTGGTTCCGGTCTTGACGGCGCTCCAGTAGGGCGTTGCCAGCCAGCTTTCGAGTCCGAAAGTAGCAGCGCGCGCCGAGCGGTCGGCGAGGATGTCGGCGACGATAAAACTGGCTTGTGGCAGGGTGGCAGCGTGTGTTTTGCCGTCAAAGACGCCTGCACAGCCGCCACTAGTGCAGGGTTTTTTGCTGGCATCGGGTGTTGCCTTGAGTGGCGACCATCTTCCGCCGTTAGCCAGCGTGCGGTAGGCATTGGCCTGCATGAGCAGCGAAATATCGGCCGAACCGAGCGCCAGACTGTAGCCGTAGTATTCGGCGCTTTCAGTCAGGCTGGCGAAGCCGAATTGCTGCAATTGCCGGTGAAATGCGTCCGGCCCCAGGCGGAGCAAGGTGCGCACGGCCGGAATGTTGAGCGAACCACCCAGCGCCATGCGGGCGCTGACCCAGCCCCGGTATTGCGAGGTGTAGTTCTGCGGCACGTAGAGGCCGTTGCTGGTGCTGAGCGCCAGTGGTGAGTCGTCAAGCAGCGAGGCGGCGGTGAGGGCGCGTTTTTCCAGCGCCAGCGCGTAGAGAAAGGGTTTGAGGGTGGAACCAGCCTGACGCAGTGCGACGATGCCGTCGACTTGCGCCGCTTGCGAAAGACTGCCGCTGGAACCGACCCAGGCCAGGATGTCGCCGCTGGCGTTGTCAACAACCAGGACGGCGCCGTCCTCGGCGTTTTGCCGGGCGAGTTCGCGCAGGTGGCGGGTCAGCGTGCTGTTGGCAAAAGCCTGCAAATCGGCATCAAGCGTTGATTTCAGGCGTTCACCGGGGCTGCTCAGCAGCTTTTGCGCCAGATGGGGCGCCAGTTTTGCTGTTGGGTCGGAGGTTCCGGCAATGTCGGCTTTCATGCCGCCAGCCAGGGCGAGGCGTGCCAGAGCATCGAGCCCTTCGCAACTGCCGGCCGGGCGGCGGGAAAGCTCGGCCATGCCTTGCAGCACGGTACAAGCGCGGTTGGCAACGACGGCAGGACTGGCGGCCGGGGCACGTAGCAGGGCGGCGGAGATGGCGGCTTCGCGCTCGTCCAGACCGTCTGGCCATTTGCCGAAAAGGCCACGGCTCATGGCGGCGACGCCGACCTGTTCGCCGCGAAAGCTGACCAGGTTGAGATAGGCCTCGAGGATTTCGTCCTTTTTCCAGTGGCGTTCCAGCCACAGGGCGCCGCTGGCTTGGCTGAGTTTTTGCGTGACGCTGCGCCGCCCCTGGCGTCGGTCTTCTTCGTCGAGCAGGCCGACGAGTTGCATGGAAAGCGTGCTGGCGCCGCGCGTCCTGCCGCGCCATAAATTGCGCCAGGCGCTGGAAGCGACGGCGCCCCAGTCCACGCCACCGTGCTGATAGAAATTGCGGTCTTCGGAAACAAGCAGGGCGCGCAGGAAGGCGGGGGAAGTGTCCTCGATGCGTGTCCATGGCAGGCGGCGTTCCTTGAAATCGATGCGCCGGCTTTGCAGCGGGCGGCCATCGCGCGCCAGCAGCCAGGCGTCTGATTCGGTGTAAGCTTTTTTGACTTCCGGGAACGTGGGTAGGGCGTGGGCTTGGTTGGCAGAAAAAATGAGAACAAGTAGTAGGCCAAAACTCAAATATTTCACCGCAAAGGCGCAAAGACGCAAAGGGCGCGAGGGAAAAAGCAATGTTCGATGGGGCGGAAAGGGTTTCCTTTGCGGCCCTTCGTGTCCTTTGCGCCTTTGTGGTGAAAAGTTTTTTCTCATCAACACGATTGCTTTTCCAGCCAGTTCATTGTGCCTAGTCCGGCGGCGCGACCGGTGGCGAGGCAGGCGGTGATGAGGTAGCCTCCAGTGGGTGCCTCCCAGTCCAGCATTTCACCGGCACAGAAATTTCCTGGCTGATTCTTGAGCATGAGGTTTTCGTCGAGGTCAGAGAACTCAATGCCACCGGCGCTGCTGATGGCCTCGGCAAGGGGTCGGGTGGCGATCAGACGCAGCGGCAGAGATTTAACGGCGGCAGCTAATTGCGCGGGGTCGGCAAAAACCTCTTTTGCCAGCAATTCGTGCAGGAGGGCCGATTTGACGCCTTTTAGCCCCAGCCGGCTTTGCAGGTGGGTGGAAAGTGAGCGCGATCCGCGCGGCCTGGCAATCTCATCAGCGACACGTCCGGCATCATGGTCGGGGAGAAGGTCGAGATAAATGGTGGCGCTGCCATTGGCTGCGATTTCGTCGCGCAGGCGAGCCGCGTAAGTGTAGATCAGGCCGCCTTCGACACCTTTTTGGGTAATGAGAAATTCACCGCGCTGGTGGTGGTCAGAAAAAGTCAGAGTGACGGGCTTTACCGGTTGTCCGGCAAAACGCTCAGTGAAAAAAGTGCTCCAGCCGACATCAAAGCCGCAATTGGCCGGTTTGAGGGGCGCGACGGCGATTCCACGTTCGGCCAGCAGTGACACCCAGGCGCCATCGGAACCGAGTTGGGGCCAGCTGCCGCCGCCCAGAGCCAGCAGGGTGGCATCGGCTTTGACGCTGATTTCGCCAGTCGGCGTTGCGAAGCGATGGTCTCCGGCCTCATTCCATCCCAGCCAGCGGTGGCGGATATGGAAATGGCAGCTGTTTTGTCGCAGGCGCTTTTGCCAAGCACGCAAAAGTGGCGCGGCTTTCATTTCAGCGGGGAAGACGCGACCGGAACTGCCGACAAAACTGTCAATCCCCAGTCCCTGCATCCAGTCGCGCACAGCGTTGGCAGTAAAGGCGTCGAGCATGGGCTGCAGAACGGCGCGATGCTGGCCGTAGCGCCGGAGGAAATCGGCGTGCGCTTCGGAATGGGTGATATTGAGACCACCTTTGCCTGCCATCAGGAATTTGCGGCCGATGCTCGGCATGGAATCATAAACGTCCACCTCTACTCCGCCAGCGAGCAGGGTTTGCGCTGCCATCAGCCCGGCCGGGCCAGCGCCGATGACGATTACGGAAGGGGATTGCCTGATATTCATTGGGGGCTTTCTATGATTGGCGCCATTGTACTGGACAGGCAAGCGGGTAGAATAACCGGAGTCGCGAGTTGTGGAGTTTGGCTGGATGAATCGTGTCGATATTCTCAAAGAGCTTGCTGCCGAGGTTTCGGAAGGCAAACTGAGCTTGCCTGCCAGCGTCAACGTGGCGCTACGGGTGCGCGAGGCACTGGATTCGCCGGAATGTCATATCGACATGGCGGCACGCGTGGTGCAGGCGGAACCTATTCTGTCGGCGCGGGTAGTCGCCATGGCCAACGCGGCAGTTTTTAATATCTCGGGTAACGAGATTACCGATGTGCGCACGGCAGTTTCACGCTTGGGATTTCGAGTCGTCAGCAATCTGGCGACTGTGATGATGGTGCGGCAGATGGCGCAATCACCCAATACGCGGGCGGAGCGGCAAATTGCCGCCAAGCTATGGGAATACACAACGCATGTCGCTTCGCTGGCGCGCATGCTGGCTCGGCAGGTGACCCATCAGGATCCCGAGGCGGCGATGTTTGCCGCCGTTGTTCATGATATTGGTGGTTTTTATCTGCTCTCAAGGGCGGCTGAATTTCCCGGCATGCTCAATGAAGGACTGGGTGAGGACGATGCCGAGGGCGAACTGGCGCTGGGTCGGGCGGTGCTCAAAGCTTTGACGGTGCCGCAGGCGGTGATGGAAGCGATCGAGGTTTTCTGGGCGGGCTATTTGGCTTTGCCGCCGGTTTCGCTCGGGGATACCCTGCTGCTGGCGAGTGACCTGACGCCCATCGAACGCCCCTTGCTCAGCAATGTGCAGGGTTACAACCGGCCGGAGGCAGTGGCCAATATCGATATGGTGGTCGGTCAGCAGAAGTTGCAGGCCATTCTTGACGAATCGCGCGAAGAGGTCGATTCGCTGCTGGCGGTGCTGCGCTTTTAGCGTGAACGTTGTGTAACGGCACACGAATTTCGACATTTCCCCCATCCCCACCCCAGCCCAGGAGGGCTGGCTTTGCCTGCCCGTTCAGGCGGCGCGGAGCAGTGCTCCTCGAAACCCCGCCTTCACCCCCTTGATGGTGTGGGAGAAAACATCAGGCCAGATGGATGGTGCGGTTGCGGCCGCCTTCCTTTGCGGCATAAAGTGCCTGGTCGGAGCGGGCGATCAGGCTGGCGACATCGTCGCTCTGGCGGGCTTCGGCGCAGCCCAGGCTGAGCGTGATCGAATGCTTCTTGTCACCAATGTAGAAGGGTTCGCTCATGATCGCCAGGCGGATGCGTTCGGCGCGCTGGACAGCGGTTTTGAGGTCGCAGCGATTGAGCAGGATAGTGAATTCCTCGCCGCCGTAGCGGGCGACAAAATCGCTTTCGCGCACCGAATCGGTGATGCGTCTGGCGATCTCTTGCAGAACTTCGTTGCCGGCCGGGTGGCCGTGGGTGTCGTTGAAACGCTTGAAATGGTCAATGTCACACAAGATGAGCGCCATCGGCGATGGCTTGATGTGGCGATGAAAAGCCTGCAGACGCTTGTTGATTTCGATTTCGAAGCTGCCGAAGTTGTGCAGCCCGGTCAGGCGGTCATGGCTGGCCAGTTTGTCCAGCGTGACGACCTGATTTTCCAGCGAGGTGAGCATGGTGTAGACCTGGGCGTTGTCGATGATGCTGCCGAGAAAGTCGCACAGGTGCTGGATGAGAACGAGTTGCTTGGTCGATAGCGCATTGCTGCGCCGCAGGCTGCCGAGCCAGAGCACGCCAACCGGTTTGCCATGCTTGCGGATGGGCAGGATGGCAAAGGTGCGCAGATCCTTGAGGATTTCCAGATTGACGCGATCCTGTTTGCTCATGGGCAGGTTAAGCAAATTGCGGATGTCGGCAAAATAAAGTGGCCGGTTATTGAGGAAGGCGTCACTACAGGCGCCGTCAAAATAGTCGAGCGAGTAGCTCAGTTCACTGCAGTGTTCCCGCCAGGATTTGCCCCAGGGGGCATCTTCGGGGGTGAAACGGGTGTCGACGCAGCGCAGGAATCCGCTTTCGGCCATGAGTACAGCGGTGAAATCAAGCCGGAAACGCAATATGAAATCACGCTGGATGCGGGGATAAATTTCCTGCACTGTCGTCAGGTTGTTCATCTCGGCGATGAAGTGGAGCAGGGATTGCACTTCGCTTTCGACGTCGCGCACCGATTGCATGCGTGCTTCCAGCCGGCTCAGTTTATGGTGCAGACGCAGTAGCGGAAAAGCCGAATCCAGCAACCGTTTGATTCCAGTGATGGCAGAAAGCGGGATGCGGCTGTGCGTCGAGAATAGAACCAGAGTACCGATGGCGGGTTGATTGATGTTGGCAGGCTGAATCGGCAAGGCGACCAGGTGCTGCATGTTCCAGTATTCAAAACGGGCCTGGGTGCGGGTGGAAAAGGATTTGAGGTTTTTGCGCGTCACCAGGACTGTGGTGCGCGTGTTGAATGCGACGGCATTGACATCCTGGCCATTGATGGGAACGGAATACTGCGTCTGTTCCGACTCCAGTTCGCGGTGTCCGGCGGGCAGATGAACGCGGGCGCAGACCAGAGCGTTCTCGCCCGGATCGATGAAGTTGAAGGAATAACTGTCGATTTGCGGATGGCTTTGCAGGATTTTTTCGAAGACATCGAGACAAGCAGGCAGATCAGGCGCATTGGCGAGCAGATTTTGTATTTCGGCCAGCACTGGCCGAGATGGCTTGCTTGGCGAAGCCGGGGCGGTTTCGCCGATGACGGGAAGAGGGGATGTCTTGCCGCTGCTGTTCATGCCGGAATCCTGATCGAGACGATGACGCCACCATTCATATTGTCGCTCAATTCAGGACGGAGTACACATGCAATAAGCTTTTTGTAGAGTAGGACGGCAAAGTTGTTGCTGGCGATGAACGGGGAGGGTGAAATGCCATGTCGGAGTTTTTTTCTGGTCTCAAACTGCCTTATCATAGGAGGAGAGCAATAAGGAGTCGCCTGGTGCCGATTTCAAACCCCGATTCATCCGCACAGACGCCCGCTGCCGGGGCGAGTGAACTGATCCTGCCCGGTTATATCCGTCAGGAAATGGGAGGGGTGTATGTTGACTTGACCCAGTTACCTTCCGGCCAGGAATTTGAGCGCATCATCGAGCGCATTTTTACAGCGGGCTATTACCTGCCCGGTCTCGACTACGCCAGTTTCCAGTCTCTGCTTTATGGCAGCGGTGATTTCGGCGGACTGATCGCTGTCCGGCTGGCGCAAGAAATCGCTATTTTTCCGCCTGAGCGGCAGTCGCTTTATCGCGCGCCCAATATTGGTGATGACAGTGCCGAATACATGTTCGAACCGGCTTTTTTGGAAAAGACGGTCGAGGTTCCGCTCTACGATACCGGCGAGGACGGTCAGGAGGTTCAGGTTGGTGTTGAACGGCGCACGGAGCGTGTTCCGACTGAACTTGATTTCGACGAATTTATCGCCAACGCCTGGATCAGCGGCCTGCGCTTCGGAATCGATGCCAAAAGGGTGCGTGAGTTGCTGCTGGCCAAACAGCCCGAACGCGTTGATATTGCCCACAGTCTGCCGCCGACAGAAGGCTCTGACGCCGGGGTCGAGGAGCAGACCAAGGCCCTGCATCGCAGCAATTCGCCGCGTTTGCTGCCGGACGGACGGGTTGATCTGAGCCAGTATGCCAATCGTTTCCCGCAGATTCAAAAGGGTACGCTGCTGCTGCTGAAAAAGCCGCGTCAGCTTGGCGAAGCCGGTAGAAAGCTGGATGGCGCTGCGCTCGAACCGCGCCTGCCGGATGACTTCGAGTTCAGTAAGCTGGCGGGTGAAAATACCCATGTCGAGCGCTATAACGACCGTGAATATCTGGTCGCTTCGATCAGTGGTTTTCTCAATATCGATACCAATACCAACCAGATTTCCATTACCGAGAAAATCATCAATCGCGACGGGGTAAGTTCGCGCACGACCGGCAATCTCGTCCTGCAAGGCGATCAGTACGAAGAATACGGCGAGGTGCAGGAAGGCAGCGCTGTTGAAGGCAAAGACCTGATTTTTCACGCCGATGTTTTTGGCCGGGTGGCGTCGGTGGGCGGCAAAATTGTACTCGAAAGCAATCTGGCCGGCGGTATGGCGCTCAATCGCGATGGCGATATCGAAGTGCAGGGCATGGCTTCCAGTGCGGTTGTGCGCACGGCGCGTGGTGCCATCCGGGTGAAGCGGGCAGAAAACACGCTATTGGTGGCCGATCGTATCGAGATCGAGTCGGCGTACCAGTGCACCATCCTGGCCGAAGAAGTCGAAATTGGCATGGCGGCTGGTTGTACCGTTGCCGGCAAACGTGTCCACATCGGTGAGTTGCGTGATCACGGTTCGGAAGAAACCCTGATTTCAATGCTCATGCCTGATCTGAGCGGGTTCGAGCTTTTGCTGGCGGACGAGCGGAAATACATTGCTGAATGCGAAAAAATGCTCGCTGACCTTCGCCACGCGTTGTCGACCATGACCAGCCAGCCCGAATTGCAACACTATCTGGTGGTGGCGGGCAAACTGCACCGCAAGGAAATCAAGCTGGCCCCGCAGCAACAGGGCGACTGGCAGCAATTGGGGGCGCGCATGGCGCCCACTCTCAAACGTATCAAGCAGGCACGTGACGATGTCTCGGCGCTGGAAACGGAAATTGAAGGGATCAGGGAGCGCATCGCCAAGATCGAGGCAGACAAAAAAGCGGCCGGTGACGGTATTGCCTGCCATCTCGACAACGTGCAGGGCGAAGTGCGGGTGCGGCAGATGGTGATTCTGCTCGATGCGCCGCCGCTCACCCGCATGTCGCCACGAGATTTGCGTACCCACCTGAGACAACCGGTCGCAGCCGATAAAACCCTGTTTGGCAGCAGCAGTGGCGAGTTTTCCTGGCAGCATCAGGCGGCTGCCGAGGGCGCAGAAAAAGTTTAAAAAGCCTCACCGCCAAGGCGCGAAGAGCGTAAAGAAGCAGAGTGTTCTGAATGTTTTTCCCTAGCCTCACTCCGGCTTGTAACCCAGTTTTTCCAGCATCAGGTTGATTTTAACCAGGTCGGCGATGGTGCGGGCGCTCATTTTTTCCATGGTGCGGGCGCGATGGGCTTCCACTGTTTTCATGCTGATATCGAGTTCGTCGGCAATCTGTTTGTTGAGCTTGCCTTCGGCCACCAATTGCATGACTTCGAATTCGCGTGCCGAGAGTTGCTTGACGCGCTGCAGTAGCGCGCCGTCACGCTCGCGCTGGGCGGCGCGTTGACAATCCAGTGTCAGGGCGCGTTTGATGCGGGCGAGCAGATCCTGATCATTGAAGGGCTTTTGAATGAAATCGCAGGCGCCGCGTTGCAGCGCCGAAACCGCCATCGGGACATCGCCATGGCCGGTGATGAAAATGACCGGCAGATGGTTGCCCATGGCCAGCAGGCGTTCATGCAGTTCAAGCCCGCTCATTTCCGGCATGCGCACGTCGAGAATCAGGCAGCCGGCCATGTCCTCGTTGAGCGCGGACAGAAAATCCTCGGCTGAGGCAAAATTTTCGGTTTCGTAGCTCTCGCCTTCCAGCAGCCAGGTCAGCGAGTCACGCATGGCTTCTTCGTCATCGACGATATAAATTTTCGGCATCAGGGTTCTCTCGGCAGCGTCAATTTGAAAATAGTACCACCTTGCGGACGACGTTCGGCCCAGAGTCGGCCTTTGTGAAACTCGACAATGGAACGGCAGATGGCTAGGCCGATGCCGAGGCCTTCTGCCTTGGTGGTGTAAAAGGGCGCGAATACATTTTCCATTTCCTGTTCACTCATGCCGCAGCCGCAATCGGCAACGGCAAGTTCGATCATGCGCTCGTCGGCGATGCAGGCACTGATTTCCAGGTGCCGTTCGGCTTCCGGAATTTGCACCATGGCCTCGATGCCGTTTTTGGCCAGATTGAGCAGAACCTGCTCAATCATGATGCGGTCGGCCATGACCCTGGGCAAATTTTCAGCGATGTTGAGATTGATCTCTGCACCCAAGCGGTTAGCCTCGATATTGGCCAGCGCCAGGGTTTCATCGACGATGTCGGCCAGTGCCACGGCTTCGAGATAGGGATCGTTTTTCTTGGCCAGATCACGCATGCGGTGAATGATTTTGCCAGCGCGTTGCGCCTGGTTGCCGGCTCTCTTCATGGCAGTGAGCAGATCTTCGATTTGAAAGTTGCCCGATTCGATGCGTTTGACGCAACCGGCGCAGTAATTGGCGATGGCCGAGAGCGGTTGGTTGAGTTCATGCGCCAGCGAGGACGCCATTTCGCCCATGGTAATCAGGCGCGAAGTTTCTTCGACCCGTTTTTTCTGTTGTTGTTCGCGTTCGTGCAGACTCTTGTTTTCAGTAATGTCAGTCGAGATCTTGATGCGTACCGTGCGTCCATCGACCCAGCGGATGGCGCGGTCGTGCAGGCGGTACCAGCGTCCGGAAGTGGAATCAAGCAGGGCGCCGTCGAAAAGTTCGCAGGGCAGGTCTTCGGTCTTGAGTTGACCAGGGTCGCGCAACAGCGATTTTTTGGGCGGTTGCAACGCCGGGAAAATGGCGGGCGAGAGGTGTCCGATGGTATCGAACCCGCATAGATTGTTGAAAACCCGGTTGGCAAAAAGGATTTCGCCGCTGACGATATCGGTGACGTGTACGGCCGAGTCGAGACCGTCGACGACGGTGACGAAGCGCTCCTGCGCTTGATGCAACTCATCGCGGATGCGTTTTTGCTCGGTGATGTCGTTCATCGCCACCATCCAGCCCAGTTGCTGACTATCGCTGTCGATCAGGGGTGAAACGTAGACGCTGACGTCGAAATACTCGCCAGCACGATTGACGATGCGCGCCTCGGAATGACCGAGTGGAGCATCGCCGGTCAGGGTCTGCTTCAAAGAGCCCAGCAATTTTTCCCTGTCCTCGGGCGGCCAGTAGGGAAAGGGCGCCTTGGTGCCGATGAGTTCCTCTTCGCTCCAGCCGACCAGGTTGCAGAAAGCCTTGTTGACGTAGGTGATGCGTCCTTCCATGTCGACGGCGCGCATGGTGGTGAGTAGCGACTGCGACATGGCCTGGCGGAAGGCGTAGGCATTTCGTAACTGTTCCTCACTTTCGGCGCGGCGCTGGGCGTTTCGCCTGAGAAGCACCAGGGTGCCAGCCGTAATGGCCGTCAGGATGATGATGACAATGGCCGGCAGATACGATTTCCACAGGCCTTCCGTGCGGTAGGCGGCGACCTGCAGGCCGATGCGGCTGTCGAGCAGATTGAGGCGAATGAGGCCGGAAACCCGGTGATCGGTGGGGGTGATATTGGCGTTGGAAATGACTGGCTGGCCAGTTTCATCAACAAGAGTCAGGCTGTATTTGTTGGAAAATACGTCGGGCAGGGTGGCATTGAGCAGATTTTCCAGGGAATGCACTGAAATCAGGGCACCGGCATTTTTGCCGTCCTGTTGCACCGGCCGGAAAAGATCAATGACGTGATGCTTGTCGGCGTTGGCGTATTGCCCCGAATAGGCAAATCGCCCGTTTTCCAGGGCTTCCTTCAGAACCTGCAAACGCTTCGGTGGCAGTATGTCATTGACCCGGTCGGTTTTTGTGCTTTGAGAGGCTGCCCAGAGGATTTGACCTTCCGGGTTAACCCAGAGAATGGCGGCCAGATCGGCGTTCTCTTTCAGGTAGGCGGCAGCGCGCCACTGAAAGGCGTTGCCATCAACGCGTCTGGCTTCGATGTCGCGGCCGAGGGCGGCGAGGAAGTCCTGATGCGCCAGCATGCGTGATTCAATAGTGCGTTCCGCCCATTGCATATCGCCTTCCAGAGCTGCGAGCGCGGTCTCCTGTTCGCGGAATTGCAAGGTGGCGGTGATGGCCAGCATGCTCAGGGCGAAGACGCCGATGGCGATGTTGGGTGCCAGCCACAACCATTTCTGGCGCACAAAACGCTGACGCAAACGACGCATCAGGGTTTGCCACCACCTGCCGAATTTGCCGGTTTTTCTTTCCATGCCTGCGCGCCTTTGAACCGATCAGGAAAAAGTGAATCCAACGTGAGATAATAACTTTTTTTCAACAAGGAGCTGCCGGTGAAGAACACTGTTTTGGTCAATCTTTCCAACCGCCACATCCACCTTGCTCAAGAGGATGTGGAAATTTTGTTTGGCAAGGGTCATCAACTGACCCACATGCGGGATCTGATGCAGCCGGGTCAGTATGCCTGCACGGAATGCGTTGATGTCGTTTGCGACAAGGGGCAACTGAAGAACGTTCGCGTACTCGGCCCGACGCGCAAGGAAACGCAACTTGAAATCCTGCAAAGCGACGCGGTCAAGATCACCAAGGGTTCCGTCGCCGTTCGCGAATCCGGCAAACTCGATGGTTCCGCCGCCTTCGAGCTGGTTGGTCCGGCAGGCCGGGTCAAGAAAGAACGCGGCATGATCATTGCCGTCCGCCATATCCATCTCGACCCCAAGACGGCCGAGGAAATGGGTCTGGTTGACAATGAGGTGGTCAGTATTCGCGTTGGCGCTCCTGGTCGCGAGGTGGTTTTCGAAAACGTCGTGTCGCGCGTCAATGCGGCCTATGCGGCGGAATGTCACATCGATCTGGATGAGGGTAACGCTTGCGGCATTGGCAATGGCAGCCAGGCGGTCGTTTTCAAGAAAAGCACCTGATTTTGATTTTTTTGTTGGCAAAAACGGCATCGGCGAATCCGGTGCCGTTTTTTTGTGCGCCGTGTCAGCAAAGACGATGGCCAATATCGCTATACTTCGCCTGTTTCACCCGCAGGAGAACCCCATGACGAACTGGCTGAAAAATCTGAGTATCCGCTGGAAGCTCCAGCTGGGGTTTTTTGTCGTCACCATGGTGACCACCATCGGCAATCGTCTGCACGCCACACATGAACTGCAGAAAATGATCGACATCGCCATTTCTGGTGGTGCCAGTGCAGAAATCGTTGCCCGTCTGACTGAAAATAAATCGGCGTATATTTTCAATTCATTCTGGCAATGCAGTCTCGAATTCGTTGCTCAGTTCGTTATCATCGCACTTGTTGCCAAAATCTTTGTCCGACCCATCCTGGAGTTGTGCGAAGCCCTGAAATCGGTTGGGAAGGGCGATTTGACGCACGAAGTCAAAATTACCTCGCAGGACGAAATCGGTACGCTGCAGCACAGTTTCAACGATGTGCTCAGCCAATTGAATCGCATCCTTGGCGAAGTCGAACAAAGTGGCAAGCAAATGGAGCAATCAGCCTTCCAGATTGCCACTATTGCCAAGAATATCGCTGATGTCAGCCGTCAGGAAGAAACGCGTTCGGCCGATGTCAATCGTGCGACAGGCGAAATCAATGCCCTTTCGGTCGAAGCGCAAAAAATGGCCGAAAGTGCCGCCGAGGGGACGCGCAGTGTCGAGCAACAGGGGCGGCAGGGCATCGTTACGGTGCGGCGCAATATCCAGGAAATGGAGGCGACCGCCGTTGAAGTTGACCGGGTCTCTTCTGAAATTTCGCAGCTGGCCGTGGCTGCCGGCCAGATTAATCACATTATCGACACCATCAAGGAAATTGCCGGTCAGACCAATCTGCTGGCGCTCAATGCTGCCATCGAAGCAGCGCGCGCTGGCGAGCAGGGACGCGGATTTGCCGTGGTGGCGGATGAAGTGCGCAAACTGGCCGAGCGCACGACCAAGTCAGCGGTTGAGGTGACCGAAATTGTTGGTTCTCTGACCGGACAGGTCGATGCTGTGCATACCGCCATGGATCAGGTTGTTGAACAGGTGCGTTCCGGTCGCACAGTCGCTGACGAGACCGCCGGTATCATGGATTCGATGGGCGAAAGGGTAAGTCAGGCCGCTTCTGCCAACGATGCTATTGCCGAGGCCAGTCGCCGTCAGTTGTCGCATTTTTCCCAGTTGCAGGTTTCCTTGCAACGCCTGTTTGCAACGCTGGCGGAAAGCTCGACCAAGGTGGAAACAACGGCGAGTATTGGCAACGATCTGCATCGCGTGACTGGCCGCATGAGCAATTTGATGGCCGGCTTTACCATCAATCACGACCCGGTGGCTTCAACGGTTCGTCCCCACGACAAACGCCACGCGCCACGGCTGGAACAGGCGCTACTGGCCGAGGCTTCGCAGCTTGATGGTGGTTCCCAGGAAGCACTGATCGTCGACTTTAGCCTGACTGGCGCCCGGCTCAGAACGGCGCGCAATTTTGACCAGAATAAAGAAATCAATCTCCGGGTGCGTTTGCCGGCGCAGGATATTCAGTCTTACCAGCAACAGCCGCCACTCGACCTGCGGGCGCGCATTGCCTGGCAGCGTCAGGAAGAAGGGCGACCGACCAGCGGCGTTCAGTTTGTCGACCTGGCACCGGAGCAGCAGGAACGCCTGAAAACCTGTTTTGCTTTTTTCAGGAAATCGCCGGAATACCTGCAGAAAAAGCATCACTGATTGACCTGCCGGCCAAATCCAGGATGACCAATATCAGCCTTTTGTGACATAATTGCAGAGTTTGCTTGCCACGTGACCGGAGTGAGATATGTCCAAAGTTGCATCAGCCGAAAGTCTGCAAAGCCGGAGCGCTTTTAAGCTCAAGGAATTCTGCCATATTGAGGAAGTTGGCGGCGCCATTGCCAAGGCCGTTGATCCCATGGGGGCGTTTTCCTCCATCATCAATGCCCAGATGGCCTGGTTGGCGCATCCGCAGGAGTATCTGCGCGCTTCCAGTTGCCTGTCGGATGACCTGATGGAACTCACTGGCCATGTCATGCGCCGTGCCATGGGTTTGAAATCCGAAGATGTGATTGTTCCCAACGCCGACGACGGTCGTTTCACCGATCCGGCCTGGGTTAACGATGCGACCTGGGATATCGTCAAAGAGTGGTATCTGGCCTTTACCCACCGCTGGCAAGACATGTACTACGATACCCCGGGTCTGTCGGAAAAAGCCCGTCGCCGCGCTGCGTTCTGGTCACGCAAGTGGATCAACATGATGGCGCCGACCAATTTCTTCTGGCTCAATCCGGTGGCGATGCGGCGTTGTGTCGAAACCAACGGCGAAAGCGTTGTGCGTGGCCTCAAAAATCTGATGCGCGACGTCAAGGCCAAAAACATCCTGATGGTTGATCCGGACGCCTTCGTCGTCGGCAAGGATCTTGCCCTGACGCCGGGCAAAGTCGT
The DNA here is from genome assembly GCA_018262285.1 of Pseudomonadota bacterium. Taxonomy (GTDB): domain Bacteria; phylum Pseudomonadota; class Gammaproteobacteria; order Burkholderiales; family Rhodocyclaceae; genus UBA1934. The sequence continues at coordinate 41,186 of JAGTRX010000001.1, forward strand.
CATGCGTAATGAACTGGTGGAGTTGCTGCACTTTGAGCCCACCACCGAAAAGGTGCACGAAACCCCGATCCTGATTGTCATGCCCTGGATCAACAAATTCTATATCCTGGATCTGACGCCCAAGAAGAGTATGGTCAAGTATCTGACCGACCAAGGCTATTCGGTGTTTATGACCAGCTGGAAGAACCCGACGGCCGAAATGGCCAACACCCGTTTTGACGATTATCTTGAAAAGGGCGTTATCGAATCCGTCCGCGTGGTGACCGAGTTCTGCAAGGTGCCGCAGATCAATATGGTGGGCTACTGCATTGGCGGTTCGCTGGTCGCCACCTACATGGCCTGGGCCAATCGTCACTATGCGGCCGACAAGATGCCGATCAAGAGCTGGACCTTGTTTACCACCCTTACCGACTTCTCCAACCCTGGCGATATCGAGGTTTTCCTCAACGAAGACACTATCGAATCGATGGAAGAAGGGATGAAGAAAAAGGGCTATCTGGAAGGCAACCAGATGTCTTCGGCGTTCCGCATGCTACGTTCCAACGGTTTGATCTGGAATTACTGGGTGCACAGTTATTTGCTGGGCGAAGATCTGCCACCTTTCGATGTCCTGTTCTGGAATATGGATACCACGCGCATGCCCTATGCCATGCACTCCTGGTATCTGCGCGAAATGTACCTGCAAAACAACCTGATCAAGCGCGATCATCTGCATGTTGCCGGTGAGCCGATCGACCTTGACCAGATTACGCAGCCGCTTTACGCCGTGACGGCGGAGGACGACCACATTGCGCCCTGGAAAGCCTGCTACCGCATCCGCAAGTTCGTCAATGTCAAGGCGCCGGTGCGTTTCGTCGTTTCCACCTCCGGCCATATTCTGGGTATCGTCAACCCGCCGACCAATCCGCCCAAGCGCGCCTACTGGGTAGGCGAACCCGAGCGTAACGAAAGCTGGGAACGCTGGATGGATCGTGCCGAGAAGCGTAAGGGTACATGGTGGGAAGACTGGATGGTCTGGCTGAACGAACGCAGCGGCCCGATGGTTCCGGCCTATCCGGTGGAAAACAAGAAATTCCCTGGTTTGGGCGATACACCGGGAACCTACGTTCTCGAAAAATAAGCTTCAATAGCTCTGCCAAGAGGGGCGGATACTCGCAATGGGTGTCCGCCCCTTGTTCTTTACGGACGGCTTACTGCGATTTTTCAAGGGTTGATGATGTATTTCGCTAGCGATACTTCGATATTCAATGCGGATCTGGTCAAACGCTTCGAAATCAAGGGGCCGCGCTATACCTCGTATCCAACGGCAGATCGCTTCGTTCCGGATTTCGACGCTGCGACCTGCCTGCGGGCGCTGAGCGAATGCCGCGCCGACAAGGCGCTGTCGCTCTACTTCCATATCCCGTTTTGCAGTTCCATCTGCTATTACTGCGCCTGCAATCGCATCATTACGGCTGATCATGGTCGCAGCAGCAAGTACATCAGGTACCTTGGCCGTGAATTGGCGCTGCAGGCCGAAACGCTTGCAGGCAGTCGCGAGGTCGTGCAATTGCACTGGGGGGGAGGCAGCCCCAATTTTTTGTCGTCGGCGGAAATGCGCCAGTTGATGGTGCTGATCCGGCAGCATTTCAAGTTGCTTGATGGCGGTGAATTTTCGATTGAGATCGATCCGCGTCAAGTCGATGCCGCTACTGTGGCGCTGCTGGCTGAACTCGGTTTCAACCGCATGAGTGTCGGCGTGCAGGATTTTGACCCGGCCGTGCAGGCAGCCATTCACCGTCAACAAAGCGAGGCGGAGACGGCGTTGGTGATGGAAGCCGGCCGTGCGCAGGGCTTCAAATCCATTTCCGTCGATCTGATTTACGGCTTGCCACGCCAGAGCCTGGCCGGGTTTGAGCACACTCTCGACCGGGTATTGGCGATGCAACCGGACCGTTTGTCAGTTTACAACTTTGCCTATTTGCCCGGACTCTTCAAGCCGCAGCGCCGCATTGCCGAAGCCGACCTGCCGTCGGCCGAAACCCGTTTACAGATTTTGGCGCTGGCAATTCGCAAATTGGTTGAGGCCGGCTATGTGTATATCGGTATGGATCACTTTGCCAAGCCGGAAGATGAGTTGGCGGTGGCGCAAAGGCAGGGTCGGCTGCAGCGCAATTTCCAGGGCTATTCGACCCATGCCGATTGTGACCTGCTGGCGTTTGGCATTTCTGCCATCAGTAAAGTGGGGTCGCTCTATTACCAGAATTGCAAGACTCTGGACGAGTACTATGGACGGCTCGACCAGCATGAATTGCCGGTAGCACGCGGTTTTGAACTCAATGCCGACGACTTGCTGCGCCGTGCCGTCATTCAAGCGCTGATGTGTCATTTCGAGCTCGATTTTGCCGCCATTGAAAACGCTTTTGGCATTAATTTTGTGCCGTATTTTTTGCCTGAATTACAAGAATTGCGCGAACTTGAAGCTGCCGGGCTGGTCATAGTGCAAGAGGCCGGCATCCAGGTGTTACCGGCTGGCCGTTTGTTGGTGCGTGCTGTTGCCATGGTCTTTGACCTCTATCTGCGAGTGGATCGGCAGAAAACACGCTACTCGAAAGTGATTTGAAAAAAACTTTCACCGCAAAGACGCCAAGGTGCTGAGACCGCGAAGGAAAAAAGCTTGTTTCTTGGCGAACTTCGCGCCTTAGCCCCTTTGCGGTGGAAAAAAGGAATCAAAAAATGACTACGCCACAAGTTATTGAATTCTCCATTACCGGCATGCACTGCGCTTCCTGCTCGGCGCGGCTGGAGAAGTCGTTGTCGGCTTTGCCTGGCGTTGAAGCCAACGTCAATCTGGCGACAGCACGGGCGCGCGTACGCTTTGCTGGCGAAGCGCAAGTCGATGATGTTGTTGCGGTAGCTGCCAAGGGGGGATTTTCCGCCAAGATCGTCGATGCCCATACGCGCGACGAGGAAAAGGCTCGAAAAGCCCAGGAAGCTTTGACCGAAACGCGGCTGTTCTGGATTGCTGTGGTGCTGACCTTTCCTCTGGTAGCGCAGATGGCCTTCATGTTCGGTGGCAGTCATGCCGAATTGCCGCGCTGGTTGCAACTGATGCTGGCCACCCCCGTGCAGTTCTGGATCGGTTGGCGTTTTTACCGGGGGGCTTTCACTTCTCTGCGCGGTGGCGGCGCCAACATGGATGTGCTGGTGGCACTGGGAACCAGCATCGCCTGGGGTTTTTCGACGGCAGTTACGCTGCAGGGGCTGCAACAACATGTCTATTTCGAGGCCGGGGCGGCGGTCATCACCCTCGTCTTTCTCGGCAAGATTCTGGAACGGCGCGCCACGGCCAAAACCTCGGAAGCGATCGAGGCGCTGATCCGCCTGCAACCGAAAACAGCGCGCGTCGAGCGCGACGGCGTGGTCAGTGAAGTTCCGGTCGATAGCTTGATGCCGGGCGATGTTTTTATCGTGCGCCCCGGTGAAAGCGTGCCGGTGGATGGCGAGGTCATCGATGGCCAGTCGAGCGTGAATGAAGCGATGCTGACGGGAGAGAGCATGCCGGTGAAAAAGTTGGCGGGCGCTGCCGTTTTTGCCGCTACCGCCAACGCTGACGGCATGTTGCGCTGCCGCGCTACCGGCGTTGGCGAACATACTTTGTTGGCCGGCATTATTCGTCTGGTCGGCGAAGCACAAGGATCGAAAGCGCCGGTGCAGCGTTTGGTCGATCGCATTGCCGCCATTTTTGTGCCGGTGGTCTGTCTACTGGCTTTGGCGACTTTGTTGGGCTGGTGGTGGCTGGGGGGCGACTTTGCGGCGGCGCTGGTCAATGCCGTGGCGGTGCTGGTGATTGCTTGTCCGTGTGCTCTTGGCTTGGCGACGCCGACGGCGATCATGGTCGGTACCGGGCAGGGTGCCAAGGCGGGAATTCTGGTCAGGAATGCCGAAGCGCTGGAGCGGGCCGAGAAAATTGCCGTGCTGGCGGTGGATAAGACCGGCACTCTGACGTTGGGTAAGCCGCAGGTGACCGATATCATTGTGGTCGAAGGCGATGCCAATTCTGTGCTTGGCCTGGCGGCGGCTTTGGAGCTTGGGTCGGAGCATCCGCTGGCGCGTGCCATTCTGGAAAAAGCCGCAGGGCTGACGTTGCCCAATGTGGAAGGATTTCTGGCTAAAGCTGGGCAGGGCGTCGAAGGAAAAGTGGATGGCCGCTTGTTACGCCTTGGCGCACCGGATTGGCTAGGTGTTGAAGATGAACGCATTGCTGTCCTGCAGGCCGAGGGCAAGACCGTGGTGGCGCTGGTGGAAGATGGCCGGCTGTTGGCGCTGTTCGCCATTGCCGATGCCTTGCGGCCGGGTTCTCGCCGAGCCGTGGAACGTCTCAGGCAACGTGGCATCCGGGTGGTCATGCTGACGGGTGACAATGCGGCAACAGCAGCGGTGATTGCCCGCGCGGTGGGCATCGATGAAGTGCGCGCCGGCATTCTGCCCGGCGACAAGGCGGCGGCCATCAATGAACTGAAGGCTGGTGGTGCCTTAGTGGCGATGGCCGGTGATGGCATCAATGATGCACCGGCGCTGGCGGCAGCGGATGTCAGTCTGGCGCTGGGAGCAGGTTCCGATGCGGCCATCGAAGTTGCCGATTTGACCCTGATTCGCAATGATCTCAACAGCGTCGTCGACGCCATTGATTTATCCCGCGCCACACTGAAGAAGATCAGGCACAATCTTGCCTATGCCTTTGGATATAATGTGTTGGCCATTCCGCTGGCGGCATTCGGGTTTTTGAACCCGGTGCTGGCTGGAGCGGCGATGGCCTTGAGTTCGGTGTCCGTGGTGACCAGTTCGCTGCTCTTGCGGCGCTGGAAGGCTGCGAAATAAGCAGATCAATGAATCGCAATTGGGAAATGCAATTGTCTACGCATGATGAAAATGGCGCTCAGGCGCCTGCTAGTGGCAACGCGGCGCCGGATTTGACCGATCGCGTTTTGATCGAAAATGCCCTGCGGGCGAGCGAGGAACGCTTTCGCGAACTGCTTGGCAGCCTGCACGAAATTGTCTGGTGTTACTCGGTCAATGAACGCAAGGTGATCTATGTCAACGATGCCGTTGAAGGCATTTATGGCCGTTCGAAAGAGGAATTCCTCGCCAATCCAAAACTCTGGCGCACGGCCATTCATCCCGACGATCGCGACATGGCCGGTCATGCCGATCAGCTGGTGCTGGAAACGGGTCAGGCGGCGTGCGACTGCCGGATTGTCGATGCCGCCGACCATCTGCACTGGCTGCATTTCCGGCTTTATCGGGTGGGTGATGCCGCGAGCGCGTCGGGGCAGCGGGTGGTGGGCGTTGGCATCGATATTACCGCTAGAAAGCGCGCCGAACTGGCGCTGACCGAGAGCGAAGAACTTTTCCTGACCACCATGGGTGCGGCTCAGGTCGGCATCTTTGTTGTGCAGGACAGCAAGCTGGCCTACGTCAATCCGCTGATCCCGCGCATGTTCGGCTACAGGGAAAACGAAATGGTGGGCATGGCGCCCTTCGATCTGGTGGCGCCGGAACTGCGGGAAAGTGTGGTGCAGGAACAGCGCAGCAAGGGGTCGGAAAGTAGCCGATCTTTTGAAACAGTCGCCGTGCGTAAAGATGGCAGCACCTTCCCGGCCATGGTGCTGGCGGCGCCGACGAGCTACAAGGGGCGCCCGGCCTGGACGGGTACCATTTTCGATCTGACCGAACGCAAGCAGGCCGAAAAGCGCATTATCGAACTGGCTTTTTTCGACCCGCTGACCGGCCTGCCCAATCGCCGATTGCTGGAAGACCGTGTCGGCCAGGCGGTGGCTGAAGCCGAACGCAAAAAGGGCAGTTTGGCCCTGTTGGTTCTCGACCTCGATAAATTCAAGCGGGTCAATGATTCGCTCGGGCACGGCGTTGGCGACCAACTCCTTTGTTCGGTGGCGACCCGTATCAAAAAAGTGGTGCGCAAAACCGACACCATCGCCCGTATGAGCGGTGATGAATTCGTCTTTGTCCTTCCCGGTTCGGATGCGGAAGGTGCGGCCGAAATGGCGCGTTCGTTGATCAATGCCTGTGCTCAGCCCTTCATTATCACGGGTCATGAACTGACAGTGACACCGTCTATCGGCATCAGCCTTTACCCGACGGATGGCCAGGATTTCGAACATCTCTATAAAAATGCCGACCTGGCCATGTATCAGGTCAAGGAAGACGGCCGCCAGAACTATCAGTTCTATTCCCAGAGCATGAATTCGGCCACCCTCGAACACCTGTTCATCGAACATGGCCTGCGCAATGCCTTGGCGGCGGATCAATTCCTGCTGGTCTATCAGCCGCTGGTATTGCTCAGAACTGGCCATATTGTCGGATGCGAGGCGCTGATTCGCTGGCAGCATCCCGAACTTGGCCTGATTCAGCCGATTCGATTCATCCCGGTGGCCGAGGACAGTGGTCTTATCAACAGCATCGGCGAATGGGTTCTGCGCAAGGCCTGTTGGCAGGCCAAGGCCTGGCAGGATGCGGGATTGCCTCTGCAGGCGATAGCGGTCAATGTTTCGCCCGTGCAGTTCCGGCAGAGTCGTTTTGTCGAGATGGTGGCCGAGATTCTGCAGACTTCCGGACTGCCAGCGTCGTGTCTGGAACTGGAATTGACTGAGCGCACCGTCATGCATGATGCTGAAGTCAATCTCGGTACTTTGTCAGCGCTGAGCAAGATGGGGGTGGAACTGGCTGTCGATGATTTTGGCACGGGCTATTCATCGCTCGCCTACTTGAAGCGTTTTCCGGTTGGCAAACTCAAGATTGACCAGTCTTTTGTGCGCGATATTGCCGAGGATCGTGACGACCTCGCCATTGCAGAAACCATCGTCAGCATTGGCCACAGCCTGCGCCTCAATGTTCTGGCCGAGGGGGTCGAGACCGAGGAGCAGCTCAATATTCTCGAAGAAGGCGATTCGGATATGGCGCAAGGCTATTTGTTCAGCGTTCCGCTGCCGGCCGATGAATTTGCCGAGATGCTGCGCCAGCAGCCCTTCGAGAAGGCCGACGGCAAGTGGAAGGAATGGTAGTTCGTGCCCGCCGTTCGCTCAGTTGTTTTCAACGCAGAGGCGCAGAGGGCGCGGAGAGTCGCAGAGTGTCAGAAAGGTTTTTCTCTGCGCCTTTGCGTTGAAACCTTCAGCCTCAAACCGCCTTCAGCAGCGCCTCAAAATCCTTGATAGGTACCGGTCGGCTGAACAGGAAACCCTGGAAGGCGAGGCAGCCGTTTTTCATCAGGAATTCACGCTGGGCTTCGGTTTCTACGCCTTCGGCGATGACATTCAGGCCGAGGTTGTGCGCCATACCGATAATGGTCTGGACAATGACGGCATCGCCCTGGTCGGTGGCGATGTCGCGCACAAAGGACTGGTCAATCTTGAGCTGGTCAAGCGGCAGACGCTTGAGGTAGGACAGCGATGAGTAACCGGTGCCAAAATCGTCCATTGAAAAACTGACGCCACGTGCTTTGAGGGCATGCATTTTTTCAATCGAGTCGGAAACATTGTCGAGCACCAGGCTTTCCGTTAGTTCGATTTTGAGGCAGGCCGGATTGGCGCCGCTGGCATCGAGGACGGAAAGTACGCTGTTGACGAAATCGGCCTGGCGGAACTGGCGGGCGCTGACATTGACCGACAGGTGCAGGTCGCGGGTGAGCGCATCGTTTTCCCACAGTTTGAGTTGGGCACAGGCGGTTTCCAGCACCCAGTGACCGATGGGGACAATGAGCCCGGTTTCCTCGGCCAGCGGGATGAACTGGGCGGGAGAGATCATGCCGCGTTCAGGATGCAGCCAGCGAATCAGGGCTTCGGCACCGAAAATACGCTGGTCGTGGCTGATCTGCGGCTGATAGTAGAGTTGTAATTGCTGGTTTGAAATGGTTTGCCGCAACTCGATTTCGAGCGCCGCGCGCGCCTCCAGATTGGCCTGCATGTCCGGGTCGAAAAAGCGCACCGTATTGCGGCCGGCTGTCTTGGCGCGGTACATGGCTGAATCGGCGCGCTTTAATAACTCGTCTTCGTTGTCGGTGTGGCCGAAGAACAGAATGATGCCGATGCTGGCGGTGCTGTGGTGGTCATGCACGCCCAGTTGGAAAGGACGGCAGATCGTTTGCAATACCTTTTCCCCGACCATTTCGGCCTGCGCCGCAGCCTCTTTGACATTGGGACTCAAGTCCTCAAGCATGATGACAAATTCGTCACCGCCAATACGGGCGATGGTGTCCTCGACGCGGACGCAGTTGTTGAGGCGGTTTGCAACTTCCTTGAGGAGCAGATCGCCGGTGGGGTGGCCTTTGGTGTCGTTGATGGTGCGGAAATCGTCAAGATCGATGAAGAGGAGGGCGCCGTGGGCGTTGCGGCGCTGGCTGGCGGAAAGTGCCTGATGCAGGCGGTCGATCAGCAGGCGGCGGTTGGGCAGTTGCGTCAGGGAGTCGTAAAAGGCCAGCCGTTCGATCTCGTCCTGCGCCTGCATACGGTCATTGATGTCGCGCGAGAGGACGATGAAACGCTGTTCCTCGTCGGGCGCCGTCTGTTTTTTGGCGACCGAAAGTTCAAACCAGTGTTCGCCAGCCGGAACTGACAAGCGCAACAAAGTGCCATGCGAAGAGCCTTTTTCCGAAGCTTCGCGCAGGGCGGCCATAGTCAGGGCTGCCGCATTGGGTGGCATGACGTCAAAGACGGTATTGCCAAGCAGTTGATCGGGCGGGGCGATCAGGAGGTCGCTCCTGGCGGCGCGGTAGTCGAGATAGCGGCCGTGGTCGTCGAGTTCGAACAATAGATCAGGGATGGCTTCCAGCGTGGCGTTTAGCTGGTTGTGTGCCTTTTCGGTTTCCTGCTGGGATCGTCGCAGGGAATCAAGGGCGTCGGTTAAATTAAGGGTCTTGCTGGCGACGCGCCGGCGCAGGCTGTAGTTCCAGAGGCCGAGAAAGAGAACGAGAATGGTAATGGCAAGCAGGAAAAAACCGACATGGCTTGCCCAGAGCAAGAGTTGATCACTGCCGGTGGCTCTGCCCAGCCACTTTTCTTCAATGGCTCGGCGCTCTTCGGCGCTGATGCGATCAAAGCCCCTTTCGACCATTTGTTGAACGGTGATGTTGCCCTTGAGCACGGCGCGATGAAATTGCCCGACGTAGAGCGGCGCCGAGTGGCGGAATTCTTTTTCCAGGCCGAGTTTGTACAGAAAGTGGATGGCTGGCGGTGCATCAACGCAAAAGACGCGAACATCGCCGCCGCCGGCTGCGCGGATCAGGACTTCATAGCTGGAATAGCGCTTCAGGTTGGTAATGCCTTGGCTCTGCAGATAGTCGATGCAGGCGTCGCCGTCCTTGACGCCGACAGTAAAGCCCTTGAGTGATTGTGCGTCGGTAATGCCGCCAATGCTCTTGTGAAAAAAGATGGGGACTTCGAGTTGGGCGTAGGGCTTTGAATAGTCGTAGATCTTGCTGCGTTCTGCGGTGAAGAATAGCGTATCGATAACGTCGGCCTTGCCGGACTGCATGGTTTGCAGGGCTTTCCCCCAGTCCATCGCCTGCAGATCGACGCGGATGCCGGTGCGGTCCTGCCAGAGCATCCATTGATCCTTGAGGATGCCTTGCAAGGTGCCGCTGGAGTCGCGAAAAATATAGGGTGGATAGTTGTCGTCAATAACGACAGTGATGCTTTGGGGCGGTTTGTTGTCGGGCTCTGACGCTTCTGCCAGAGAGGCGGAGCAAAGAGAAAACAAAAAGAAAACTGACAGCAGGACGCGGAGGGTGTGTCCTGGATAATCGATGAGGCCAGAAATTTTCGACTGGTACGACACCTGTTTTCTGCCTTTGGATCAAGGAATATAGCGAATAGTAACGGCGCATATTCAATAATGTCCACTTACATTCTTCAGCGCAGGTCTGCCATGTCCATGGAATCGCCCTATTGGGCAATGTAGGTTAAAATCTTTGCATGATGAACTGGCAAGCCCTCAAAACCCGTCTGGACGCATACGAGCGCCTGCTGCGGCTCGACAAGCCCATCGGTATCCTGCTTTTGCTGTGGCCAACGCTGTGGGGACTCTGGTTTTCTGGCGCTGGCCACCCGGACTGGATCGTCGTTTGGGTGTTCATCATGGGTACGGTTTTGATGCGTTCTGCCGGCTGCGCCATCAACGATTGCGCTGACCGGAAATTCGACCGTCAGGTTGAACGCACTCGCCAGCGCCCTCTGGCAGCTGGCGAAATCAGCAGCAAGGAAGCCATCGCCCTGTTTGCCGCGCTTTCGATCTGTGCTTTTGCCCTTGTTGCCCTGCTCGGCAACAAGACGCTGCTTCTGCTCACCCTGCCCGCCCTTTTTCTGGTGGTCACTTACCCCTTCGTCAAACGTTTTTTTGCCATTCCGCAGGCCTATCTCGGTGTTGCTTTCGGCTTCGGCATTCCCATGGCCTACGCCGCACATCTCGGCCAGATTCCGGCCGATGCCTGGTGGCTGCTGTTGGCCAATGTTTTCTGGGCTATTGCTTACGATACCGAGTACGCCATGGTCGATCGCGAGGATGACCTCAAAATCGGCATCAAGACTTCCGCCATCACCTTTGGCCGCTTCGATGTGCTGGCCGTCATGTTGTGCTACATCCTGACGCTTGGCCTGCTGGGCTGGATGGGCTGGCGACTGCATCGGAGCTGGGTCTTCTTCGGCGGACTGACAGTGGCGGCAAGCATCATGGGCTGGCACTATTTCCTGATTCGCGGCCGCGACCGACTGGCCTGTTTTCGTGCTTTCCTCAATAACAATTACGTCGGCCTCGCCATTTTTGCCGGCATTGCCCTCGATTACTGGTTTTTCCCACGGGGCTTGCATTGAAATCCGGCGATCTGCGCGACTTCATTGCCAGACTGGAAGCGCTGGGCGAACTGAAGCGGGTGACCGTTGAGGTCGATCCGCATCTGGAAATGACCGAAATCTGCGACCGGGTATTGCGGGCAGAAGGTCCGGCACTCCTGTTCGAGCATCCCAAGGGACACGCCCTGCCGGTTCTGGCAAACCTGTTCGGCACGCCGCGCCGGGTGGCTTTGGGTATCGGCAGCGCTGAGACTGATGATCCTCTCACTGCGCTACGCGAAGTCGGCAAACTGCTGGCCTATTTGAAGGCGCCGGAACCGCCCGCTGGCTTGAAGGAAGCCTGGAGCCAATTCCCCATCCTGAAACAAGTACTTAACATGGCGCCAAAACTGGTGAAGAACGCGCCTTGTCAGGAGATTGTGTACGAGGGCAAAGAGGTTGATTTGACAACCCTGCCCATTCAAACCTGCTGGCCGGGCGATGCGGCACCGCTCGTCACCTGGGGGCTGACCGTTACCCGTGGGCCGCGCAAGAAGCGCCAGAATCTGGGCATTTACCGCCAGCAATTGCTCGCTTCCAACAAGCTGATCATGCGCTGGATGGCGCATCGCGGTGGTGCACTCGATTTTCTTGAGCACCAACAGGATCATCCCGGCGAGCCTTTTCCAATAGCCGTGGTCATTGGTTGCGATCCGGCGACCATACTGGCGGCGGTAACACCAGTGCCGGACACACTTTCCGAATACCAGTTCGCCGGCCTGTTGCGCGGCGCCAAGACCGAACTGGTGCAGTGCCTGGGTTCGAACTTGCAAGTGCCGGCGCGCGCCGAAATTGTGCTGGAAGGTCATATTTATCCCGGTGAGACTGCGTTGGAAGGGCCTTTTGGCGACCATACCGGCTACTACAACGAGCCGGCCGAATACCCGGTGTTCACCGTCGATCACATGACGACGCGTCAAAATCCGATCTATCACAGCACCTACACCGGCAAGCCGCCGGATGAACCAGCCATTCTCGGGCTGGCGCTCAACGAGGTGTTTGTTCCGCTGCTCCAGCAGCAATTCCCGGAAATCAGCGATTTTTACCTGCCGCCGGAAGGCTGCTCGTACCGGCTGGCCGTCGTCAGCATCAAGAAGCAGTATCCCGGTCAAGCCAAGCGTGTCATGTTCGGCATTTGGTCTTACTTGCGCCAGTTCCTGTACACCAAATTCATCATCGTCGTCGATGACGACATCGATATCCGCAACTGGAAAGAAGTGATCTGGGCGTTGACGACCCGTGTAGATGCCAGCCGCGATACCACGCTGGTTGATAACACGCCGATTGATTGTCTCGATTTCGCCTCACCGGTCTCCGGCCTCGGCAGCAAAATGGGCATTGATGCGACCAACAAGTGGCCGCAGGAAAGCAGTCGCGTCTGGGGGCGGCCGATTGTCGCCGATGCGGAAGTCAAAAACCGCGTCGATCAAATGTGGGCCAATTTGGGTCTGTAGCGTTTGGAGTCACAGGCCATTGGCGGCAAACGACCCTAAGCAGAAGTAGCCATACTGGGAAAGCGGACCTTCAACGACTAAGATCGCTTACCCGCTGGTCTGGCTTATTGCACTTCAAAGTTGAAACTAAGCTTCAGTGCTTCACAACAACGCACTTGACATGCTCGGACTGCTGAAGCCCTTGGATAATTTCATCTTCGTCTCGTATAAACCCCATATCGTAGACAAGGAACCAAACACGCTCATAGGCGGTTGAGTAGGAGACAATGTCTGCGTTCATTTCATCGATGATCTCAGCCAACTTTCCTTGGCGGTTGCAGAACTTGACCTCAAGAACCATCTGTTCGTTGTGGAAGACGAAGTCGGGAATGGACTCTTTACCCGCGTGTTTAACGCGACCCGTTTCACGATCATAGGCGAGTCCCTTCTGCATGCCCTTACCGACTAACAGGTTTTCAATGGCATTTTGAACGTCTCGCTCTTGCTCTGGCTCTGCGTGAATCGCTTTACGAAGATTGGCCCTTAAGAAATTCAAGATGTTATCTGCCTCGACCTCATTGAGCCCACCGTTCGCCTCGATGAACGCCCGAAGTATTGAGAGATTGGCGTAGACCTCATCGAAGTAAATGCGTTGTTGGATGGTGGTTGAATCGAAGGCGCTTGGGACCTTCTCAAGGTTGTAAATATCCACGGGTGCATCAACCTTCATGACTCCCTGCGTAGCATGCACAAGTTCGACGTACTTGCGCATAAACGTCTTGAAGCTTGAGTGCAGCCACACGTCATCTGTGCGCGAATTGCGCGATGCCTCCATTGCATTCTGTAGCGCAACGCAATGGTTTCGTAGTTCTTGGAGCCTTGACGGGGGCATAGTCTGAATGCTTAACGTAGAAGTCACCGGCGCTGCGCGGCTTTATCGCGCAGCGTCCGTGTGGACTGCCGGGTTATGCGACTTTTCACTGTATCGATCCGCCATCGTTCGGTTGTTCAGCAATCGGCAGCTCGATCTGTGGGTTCTTGCGATCCTCATATTCAGAGCTGTGCCAGTGTCCATGAAGTTCGATTTCAAGCCATTCCGCGATTTGTATGCAGTACTCGTAGGACTCAAGAAAGTACTGAATGTCGGCAGGTAATCCCATACCTGCCCTGACGCGTGCGTGGGAACCAGCCTTCCGAACATAGACTTCGTTCGCAATTCCGCGGTTGTGGATGAAAATGTCTCTCGTCGCTTTGACTTCCATGTATTTGTGGAATGCGGGACATTCGAGAAGATTGACCGACAACAGATCTTCCATCGAGTCAGCAAACTCGGTCGGTGATTTGTATGCAAGTTCGTTGATCAGCGCGTCGGTGGCCCGAAGGTGCACTTCTTCAAGAGACGTGGATTCGAGTACCGCTTGAATCGAAAGACTTCGCTTTCCACCAAGCTTTTGCGGATATCGCATTACGACGGCGCGGACAATTTCGCCAAGCATTGTTTCTACGATTGTGACCAGTTGTACCAGCGCATTTACGCTGAGTTGGTGGAAAGCAAGGAACTGGTATTTGGAAAGAAGCTGATCTTTTCTGTACTTACGCGTACTCGGAATGGCCGATTTGTCTGCGCTATACCCCACAGGAAAGGTTACCTCGATCTCCTCCTGCTCCATGTCCTGCATTCCTCTTGCCGCTATGTCGAAAGCGCCATAGGTCAACTGCGCGAGTTCGCCTTGATCGAACATCGCATTCCGAGCCGATGTCACGATTTGATTTAGCTGATTGCCAAGGTTCAAACTACTCATGGGCTTGTGGTCGCATAACAGTAAATAGGCTGACCAGTTTTGGGTCAGTACAATAATTAATATCCATGCAGCAATTATGTCCCGGCAATCCAATGATTCGCAAGGAATTTTTCTTGCTGGGGTCCGTATAACAATTCCAATAGGGCGGACAGTTTGGCAAGACTTTGTGCCCTCTATCTTGAATGCGAATGGCTGCTTTCAGGCGGTCTCAGGCTCCCACCGAATTCCGCTTTTGGCCGATTGCCGTCCAACATACCGCCCACCCCTTACACAATCTGATCTTACGCGCGATTCACTGAGGCTCTTGAGTTCCCTGCAAGCCCAAGCGCTGGCAGACTTCCAGCGTCAGCGCTGACTGGTTCATGCTGTAGAAATGCAGCCCCGGCGCGCCGCCCCCGAGCAGGCGTTCACACAGTTCGGTGACCACTTCCAGACCGAAGGCGCGAATGGAATCGGTATCGTCGTAGTAGCTCTCGAATTTGCGTCGCATCCAGCGCGGAATTTCGGTGCCACTGACATCCGAAAAACGCGCCAGTTTGGCAAAGCTGATAATGGGCATGATGCCGGGGAAAATGGGGATGTCGACGCCCAGGGCTTGCGCATGATCGACAAAATGAAAATAGGCGTCCGGATTGTAGAAATACTGGGTGATGGCCGAATCAGCGCCGGCTCTGGCCTTGCGGGCAAAGGCTTCGAGATCGTCCTTCGGGTTTTTGGCCTGCGGATGCCATTCCGGGTAGGCAGCAACTTCGATCCTGAACCAGTCGCCGGTTTCGTGGCGAATGAATTCGACCAGTTCGTTGGCGTGGCGCAGTTCGCCGGCTTCGGCCATACCGGAGGGCAAATCGCCACGCAGGGCGACGATGCGCTTGATCCCCTTGTCTTTGTAGCGCTGCAATATTTCACGGATATCGGCACGGGACGAGCCAACGCAGGAAAGATGCGGTGCGGCGTTGTGGCCTTCGGCGGCAATTTCCTGGATGACGTCGAAGGTGCGCTCGCGCGTGGAGCCACCAGCGCCGTAAGTGACCGAAAAAAACGCCGGCTTCAAGACAGCCAGTTTGGCACGCTCGGCTCGCAGTTTTTCGAAACCGGCCGGTGATTGCGGCGGAAAAAATTCGACGGAAATTTCGGTGGGTATCATGGGTAATTTGGACAAATATTGCGGAATCAGCGCTTGCTATTGGGCAACAAAAGGCCGGACAGCGCCCACGATACGATACTGTAGAGCACCGAACCGAAGAGCGCCGACCAGAAGCCGCCGACGGAAAACCCTGGCACCAGATAGGCAGCCAGTTGAAACAGCAAGGCGTTGAGAACGAAGATGAAGAGCCCCAGTGTCAGGACGGTGACCGGCAGCGTCAGCAGAACCAGCAAAGGCCGGAGCAGGGCATTGATCAGGCCAAGCACGGCGACAACGATCAAGGCCGTACCGAACCCGCCAATTTTGATCGAGGGCAGCAGGTAAGGCAGCAGCAGAAGTGCCACCGTGTTGATTACCCAGACAATGAGAATCCGCATCTTCGTAACTCCGATCAGTAACGGTAGTGGTCAGCCTTGTACGGGCCATTCATCGGCACCCCGATGTAGGCGGCCTGCTGCTCGGAAAGCTGCGACAACTGGGCGTTGAGCTTCTTCAATTGCAGGCGCGCCACCTTTTCATCGAGATGTTTGGGTAGCGTGTAGACGCCGACCGGATAATCCGCCGTGCGCGTAAACAGCTCAATCTGGGCAATGGTCTGGTTGGCAAAACTCGACGACATGACATAAGACGGATGCCCCGTACCGCAGCCCAGATTCACCAGCCTACCCTTGGCCAGCAGGATGATGCGCTTGCCGTCCGGGAAAATGACGTGATCGACCTGCGGCTTGATTTCTTCCCACTGGTACTTCTCGATGGAGGCGACGTCGATTTCGTTGTCGAAGTGGCCGATGTTGCAGACGATGGCCTGATCCTTCATCTTCGCCATGTGGTCATGGGTGATAACGTGGTAGTTGCCCGTACAGGTGACAAAAATATCGGCCTTGTCGGCAGCGTATTCCATGGTGACGACGCGATAACCTTCCATTGCCGCCTGCAGGGCGCAGATCGGGTCGATTTCAGTCACCCAGACTTGCGCCGACAGGGCGCGCATGGCTTGAGCCGAGCCCTTGCCGACATCACCGTAACCGGCGATCAGCGCTACCTTGCCGGCGATCATCACATCTGTGGCGCGCTTGATGCCGTCGACCAGCGATTCGCGGCAGCCATAAAGGTTGTCGAACTTGGATTTGGTGACCGAGTCGTTCACATTGATGGCCGGGAACTTGAGTTCACCGCGCTCGTGCATCTGATACAGGCGATGGACGCCAGTAGTGGTTTCTTCAGTCACACCCTTGATGGCAGCCAAACGCACCGAATACCAGGTCGGATCGACAGCCAGCTTGGCCTTGATGGCGGCGAAGAGAATGGTTTCTTCTTCGGAACCCGGCTTGGCCAAAACGGAAATATCCTTCTCGGCGCGAGCACCCAGATGCAGCAGCAGCGTGGCATCACCGCCGTCGTCGAGAATCATGTTGGAATAACCACCATCCGGCCACTCGAAAATGCGGTGGGTGTAATCCCAGTATTCCACCAGCGACTCACCCTTGACGGCAAACACCGGGATGCCTTCGGCTGCAATCGCCGCGGCAGCGTGATCCTGCGTCGAAAAAATATTGCAGGAAGCCCAGCGCACCTGAGCGCCGAGGGTTTCCAGCGTTTCGATCAGCACGGCGGTCTGGATGGTCATGTGCAGCGAGCCGGTGATGCGCGCGCCCTTGAGTGGTTCCAGCGCGGCGTACTCTTCGCGGATAGCCATCAGACCGGGCATTTCGGTCTCGGCAATACGAATTTCCTTGCGCCCCCAATCGGCGAGTGCAAGA